>CAIRHQ010000058.1 GCA_903878475.1 uncultured Bacteroidota bacterium
TGCAGTTATTCAGTTCTGCAGCATTCAGTATCGGTCATGGTGGTAATGATGCACAAAAAGTAATGGGCATCATCGGTGCGGCATTGATCGCCAACGGAACCATCCAGAATTTTTCTGATCTGCCCAACTGGGTGCCCGCTGCCTGTTATCTGGCCATTGGTTTGGGTACCATGAGTGGTGGCTGGAAGATTGTAAAAACAATGGGAACAAAGATCACTAAGGTTACACCATTAGAAGGCGTAGCGGCTGAAACCGCCGGCGCATTTACCCTGTTCTTTACCGGACAAATGGGTATACCGGTATCAACCACCCATACCATTACCGGTAGTATCATCGGTGTAGGCGCTACTAAGCGTTTGAGTGCCGTTCGCTGGGGTGTAACCGTAAACCTTCTGTGGGCCTGGATCTTGACGATCCCGGTAAGTGGTTTGCTGGCTGCCGGAACCTATTATGTGATCCAATTCTTTATAAAATAATTATCCCTACGAAACGAAGTAAAATCACTCACTGACCATGAGTGATTTTTTGTTTTCTTTGTGTTATGAAAAAAATACTGGTTACTGGCGGATGCGGATATATTGGGTCACATACCATCGTTGACTTACTTGAACATGGTTACGAAGTAATTTCGGCCGACAATAATTCTAGAAGCACTGAAAAAGTATTGGATGCCGTAGAAAAAATAACCGGAAAAAAAGTAAAAAATTATACCGTTAATCTTTGCATTTACGACGATACCTATGCCATATTCCAGGAAAATCCCGATATCAGTGGCATCATTCATTTCGCAGCCTATAAATCAGTAGGAGAGTCGGTAGAACAACCCCTCATGTATTTCGAGAACAATTTGAATTCGCTGATCAATATTTTAAAATGTGCGGATGAATTTGGTGTAGACTATTTTGTATTCTCCTCTTCCTGTACCGTGTATGGCAACCCCGACCAGATACCTGTGTTAGAAACCACACCCCAAAAACCCGCAACCTCTCCTTATGGGGCTACTAAACAAATGGGAGAGCAAATCGTGGAAGAAGCCATAAAAGCCAGTGTTACAAAAGCTATTTTGCTGCGATATTTTAATCCGGTAGGTGCCCACCCTAGTAACCTGATCGGAGAAATGCCCCTGGGTAAACCCGCCAATCTTTTCCCGGCCATCACTCAAACGGCAATTGGTAAATTGCCCATGATGCAGGTATGGGGAAACGACTATCCCACGAAAGACGGGAGCTGCATTAGAGATTATATCCATGTTTCTGATATCGCCCATGCGCATACACTGGCACTCGGTTATATGATGAATTCAGCATCAGCTGAAAAATGTTCCATTTTCAATTTGGGTAGTGGCAATGGGTATACCGTACTGGAAGTGATCGCCGCCTTTGAAAAGATCAGCGGTATGTCATTGAATTACCAACTGGGTCCACGTAGGGCTGGTGATGTGATCGCCATATATGCCAATAGCGACAAGGCCCGGATGGAATTAGGCTGGGTACCTAAACTCGGACTGGAGGAAATGATACGCACTGCCTGGAACTGGGAAAGAGCTATTCAATAATTTCCAATTAATTATAGTGATTTGAAAACTTTGTGCGCAACTTTTTCAAACGGACAGGTTTTCATCAAAATCTTTCTTTTACTTTGCGGCATCAAACAACCGTTATAAAGATTGCCATATGCTCAACAACATTCAGGTTACCGGAAATAAAGATACAAGGAGTGGTTTTGGAGATGGAATTTTAGAAGCCGCAAGAAAAAATCCCAATATCGTTGCCCTTACAGCGGATCTGGCAGGTTCGTTAAAGCTTAACGGATTCATGAAAGAATTCCCCGAACGCTTTATCCAGTGCGGAATTGCAGAAGCGAACATGATGGGCATCGCTGCCGGACTCACCATTGGAGGTAAAATTCCCTATACCACTACATTTGCCAATTTTTCAACCGGAAGAGTATACGATCAGATCCGCCAGAGTATTGCCTATAGCGGAAAAAATGTGAAGATCTGTGCCTCTCATGCCGGATTAACCCTTGGCGAAGATGGTGCAACCCACCAGATACTGGAAGATATCGGGTTGATGAAAATGCTTCCGGGCATGACGGTGATCGTTCCCGCCGATTATAACCAAACCAAAGCGGCAACCATGGCCATTGCCGATTATGAAGGGCCTGTTTATCTTCGTTTTGGCCGCCCCGTTTGGCCCATCTTTACACTAGAATCTGATTTTAAAATTGGGAAGGCCCAAACCATTTGTGAAGGAACTGATATCAGTATTTTTGCCTGCGGACACCTGGTATGGAAAGCCATTGAAGCGGGTAAGATCCTTCAGGAAAAAGGATTTAGCGTGGAGGTCATCAATATCCATACCATCAAACCACTTGATGAAACGGCCATCATTGCCTCCATCAAAAAAACCAAATGTGCTGTAACGGCTGAAGAACATAATATCATTGGTGGATTGGGCGACAGTATTGCACAAGTGGCAGCCCGTCATTTCCCGATACCTATTGAGTATATTGGCACCCATGATACATTCGGCGAAAGTGGTAAGCCCATGGAACTGCTGAAAAAATACGGACTGGAAACCGATGATATTGTTAATGCCGCGCAAAAAGTGATGGCAAGAAAATAAACCAATTAAACTTTCAATGAAAAAGCCAATCATATGATTGGTTTTTTTATTTTTACTGCTCATCTGCTTACTATGGCCGAACACCTAGACGATAAGGAATTGTTGATGCAATTCCGGGAATCCACTTCAAAAGAAGCAGGATATACCCGGATCATTAAAAAGTACCAGGAAAAATTGTACTGGCATATACGCCGCATGGTGGTTACCCACGATGATGCCAATGATGTGTTACAAAATATGTTCATCAAGGTTTGGAACGGATTGGATAATTTCAGGGAAGACAGTCAACTGTATACCTGGCTTTACCGTATCGCCACCAATGAAAGCCTGAGTTTTTTGGATCAACAGAAAAAACGTTCCTCCATTTCACTCAGCGATGTGGAAACAGGGTTGAGCAATCGGCTCCAGGCCGATAAACATTTTGATGCCAATAAGCTGGAATGGAAATTACAGTTGGCGATACAGCAATTGCCTGAAAAACAACGTGCTGTATTCAATTTGCGGTATTATGACGAAATGCCATATGAAGAAATGAGCAGGGTTTTGGAAACCAGTGAAGGGGCTTTAAAAGCCAGTTATCATCATGCAGTAAAAAAAATTGAGGATTTTATTCTAAATCATTAAACTTTAAAGCCATTAAGGCGTCCAAACTAAGTGAATTTCCGCAACCACGATATTAAACAAGAACTTGAGCAGTTGAGTCCGCTATTGGCAGGTTTGGATAAAACCAATCCCTATAGTGTACCAGCGGACTATTTTGAAGGTTTGCCTGCTGTTGTTTTATCTATGGTAAATGAGGCACAGCCGGGCTTTTTATTGAACAATAACAAACAACCTTTACAGGAATTGCCGGAAGGTTATTTTGATCAACTGGCCGGAAATATTTTAGATAGGATCAAGAATCAAAATACCGAAACAGCCCCTGAAGAATTGCGTAGCCTTTCGCCGTTATTATACAGCATCGGTAACGACAATATTTATGAAGTACCCCGCAACTATTTTGCTGAACTGGCAGAAACCATCACCGCTAATATACTAGCTCCTAGAGTAGTGTTGATGCAAAGCCGTACCCGCATATTCTTTAAATATGCCGTTGCAGCGGTCTTTACCGGTTTGATGGCATTGGGCGTTTTTAAACTGACCAATGGTAACAAAGTGAATATGGATCCAGTGGTGGCCCAGGGAATACAAATTGCAAAAGAAAATAATCTGGATGCTGAATTGGCAAAACTGGATAATGCCGATATTGTAAAATATCTGGAATCAAATGGTGGAGACGTAAAGGCAGCCATGGTGGCCAATAGTGTTGATGATAATAAATTGCCTACCCAGGAAGATTATCTTCTGGATGATAAGGCCCTGGATCATTATCTGGATCAGATCAATATCAATGATTTAAAAAACTAAATACGCAACATGAAAAAATATTTACTCATACTCGCACTCATCATTGGCATCATGCCTTCTCTGAAAGCACAGGAGGATAATAATGAAGATCCCAATAAACGCCAGGAAAGGATAAAGGCCCTGTATGTGGCGTATATTACCCAGCAACTGAACCTGAACGCAGATGAAGCGCAACGATTCTGGCCTATTCATGCACAGTTCGTGGCGGATATGAAAGGGGTAAAGCACGACCTGCCCGAACTGGAAAAGCAGCAGTCTATCTTAAATATCAAGAAAAAATACCAGGATAATTTCAACAGGATCCTGGGTCCTAAGCGCTGCGAACATTTTTTCAGAATGGATAGCGAGTTCAAGAATAAACTGATTGAACGCATGCGCAACAAACCTGATAACCCAAGGCCAGGAGGAGGAAATAGGAGAGGATTGTAGAAAAGGATATTAAATAAATGAATAAAAAGACCGGCTAAATTTTAGCCGGTCTTTTTATTAGCGATTATTATTTTATGAATTTCTGTGTTGTCTTTCTTCCATTGGAGTATAAAGTAAGTATATAGGGGCCCTTGGGTAAATTACCGATATCCCAGTTTCTGGTATACACTCCGGTCATGATGAAATTTTCTGAACGATTCCAAATCGTTTGTCCGGCAAGGTTAGTGATCGAAAAATTAGCCATACCGCGTGCTGCTATTTTAAATATCAGGTTCAGATCATGTTGAACTGGATTCGGGAATATTCTGCTGATCTCAGGTTCGCCATTAGCGCTATTCTTGAATAATTTAAGGGTATTGGAATATCTGATATTCCCAGATACTTCATGACTACTGATTCGATAATATACATGCTGTTGGACTGGCACATCAACAAAGTTGTATGCGTTTTTTGAATTGTAATTAACCGTTCCTTTTTTGGTAAAATGAATGGCATCGCTCGACTCTTCAACATCAAAACTATTTACCGGAAAGGCATCTCCGTAATTCCATTGTAATTGTACCGTTTCGTTGTTCCATTTACCCTGCAATAAAAATTTATTAGTGGGCACAATGGAATAATATGATTGGGTCCATAATCCACGGCCATGGGTAGTTGCAGCTACAAGATGGTCTGATGGCCGATATTTTAGCATATCAGTTCTAACTGTTGGAAAACTCGGACTTGGGATCCATGCGGTTGAAGCGCCATTGATATTTAAGGTAAGGTATACACCGGCTTCTGTTGCAATGATGGCCACCGTGTTGGAAAAGGGAGAGAACATGCACCAACGAACTGGCATATCGGGCAAATCGCCATCAATGGCTGTCCAGGTAGTACCTCCATTTGCCGAAACCCAAACATTGTTTACACCATAGTTAGAATAAGTGGCCATGAGGTTCTGATCATTAGATCCCTGACTCACACAACTCACTGAACCGGTCATACCTGCCCCGGTAATATTTACATCGGTTGGAACAGCGGCATTGGCATTATCAACCTGAACCACTCTTCCTCCAGCTGTGCCAAAATATACTCTGTTGGCGGTATAGGGGGATACATTTACGCTGAGTACGTTGGAACTATTAAAACTTGGGATGCTGATGATACTAGTTGATGAACCGGTATGCGGATCATTCCATCTTAAGTATTGTCCGGCAGCATAACCGGCATATATAATATTAGCAGTGTTATCGAGATCGTATGGGTTAATAAACCGGCCAATAGAATTTGAAAAATTCACACTGCTCCAGGAGGTACCGCCATTTGTACTTCTGCGGTATTGATTGTATACATAAGAGCCAAATTGGAATAGATTTTCATCCTGGTCTATGGCCACAAACCCACCGTCTCCTCCGGTTACTTCAACAGAACTGCTTAAACCTGGGTTGCTCAATTGGTGTGTGCCATTATCCTGAGCACCTGCTAAAAAATAATCGGTTGTACTGGGATGAATGGCGCAAGAAAAAAATTGTTTGATACGAAGCCCGCTATTTCGGTCTGTAATGGTTGTGCCATTATCGCTGCTATAATGGATACCCCCATCGCAACAAAAAAGCACTCTATTGCTACCATACATTTTTATGTTATGGATATCGGCATGTACATATTGGGTGGTTGTCGGTGGGAGGCTGGCATTATTGGTCCAGTCAGCTAGTTTGGTCCACGTAGTTCCTCCATTGGTAGAACGGTAGGGGTCTAGTCCGCCAACAATCACATTGCCCGAACCATCAACATCAACCGCTAAAGCATACCATGCCTGTCCGCCTGCCCATCCTGCAGACGGTTGACCAGTAGTGGCAGCCCAATTCGCACCTCCATCGGTCGATTTATATATTGTAAGTACTTGGTAAGGAGGAGAGCCACTACTTGGTAAAGCGTAAAGAATATTTCCGTTGCAACCTAACTCGATCCTGATTGTACTGGTAGGATAGCCAGAACTGGCAGAAGTCCATGTTCCGGCAGCAACGGTAGAAGGGGAAATAGTATAGCGATAGTCTGTTGCTCCAACAAAAACACCTGCACTGATATGTAACCTGCCTGTACTACTGAGTTCCATATCACTTACGCCGTAACCAGCAAGTCCAGTAGGGGTAATATCCACCCAGGTTGTTCCTCCATCTACTGATCGAAAAATTCCAGATCTTGTAGATACATAAACATTTCCCGAAGCATCGCATAATATTTTGGTGCAGTAATCAAATTGAGAAGGAGTAGTACTGGCTAACTGTGTCCAGCTAACCCCGCTATTGGTAGATTTAAAAATTCCGTCACCTTTAACTGCATCGGAATTATAATAGGCTTCACCGGTACAGAAATACATGGTACTAGACAAAGTTGGATTCTGGCAAATGGAAGTAATGGCCATATTGCTGAAAAAATCATTGATGGGCGTCCAGGTGGCAGGTGAAGCGGTGATATCTGTGGTCTTCCATAACCCTCCGGCTACTCCTCCAACCCAAACCGTATTACCTGTTGCATCTGCTGCATCTACCAGCAAAGCCCTTATTCTTCCGGAAGCGATGCCACTGTTAGCACGGGTGTTTCCATTTGAAGGACCTGTTACATCACTTACAGGTCCTCGTTCTGCCCAGTTACCATAACCCGCAATGAACTGCATGGGAAGGATGGCTTTCAATGAGTCTGTATATTGAAGTGCATGTATCAATCTTTCTCTTGGGACTTTACCTGTAGCCGGGTCCTTTGTTCTGTCAAATTCAAATTGCATGGCCTGATCTGGTCCATCATACATTTCTTCGGAAACACCCACAGGATTGATCTTTTCTATACATCCTTCAAATAAGAGGAGCATGATGATAAAAAGGATTGATGAAAAAAGGGAAAATGATTTGTTCATATTCTGTCTAATTAATTAGCACTAGTTTCAATAGTCAAAAAAGGAGTACTAAAGTGAAGATAAAAAAAATAGAAATAACTTCTATTTTATTCATTTTTTTCATGGTTTATAGCCTAACTCGGAAGCCTAGTTGAACAATCGAGCTTCAATTAATAATCACATTGCATTCTTTTCTTCAGTTTGCTTTTCTGGCTGAATTGCTCTGTAGTACTTCATCTTAATATGGCTTCTTTATATTTGCTTCGTCTCTTGTTATTCCCTTGTGTTTATCATCCGTTCCAGCTACCAAGGATGATATATAACAATAAGGCAATAAATTTCTGACAAGAATATTACCAGCAACTTATGGCCATAAAATCCAGGTAGTTTGAAATGGTAAATACAATATGGTGGGTTGACCTATATGTAGACACTTAATTAATCCAAATCGTTGTCGTCTGTACCAAAAAAAGACCCCCGGAAATCCGGAGGTCTTAAAAATATTAATCGGTTGTATTATCTCACAATTTCAACTCTTCCTACTGCAAGACGATTACCATCCAGGTCTACCACTTCAACCCAATAAACTCCTGTTGCCTGATTGCTCAGATCAACGGCCATTGGAGCGAAAGGTATACCCAGGGTGTATTTCTGTGTCAGTACACGTTTACCCATTGCATCAAATATATTGATACCATTTGGTGTCACGATATTATGAGCCGGGTTGTACCTAACTACAAACTGTCCTGATGTCGGATTCGGAGAGATAAACACTCTACCTGATGTAGAATCTCCGATCACTACTGTGTTAGAATTGTTCAAGCAACCATTCACATCAACAACCCTAAGTCTGTAACTTCCTTGTCCGTCAACCCTAACCAACCATGAACTGGCAGTTGCACCGGATACTACAAAACCATTCCTTAACCAGGTATAGGTTGCAGCAGCGGGTGATGAAGTTGAAGACAACGTAGTACTTAAGGTTGGCAACAGGTTCAGATAAGGTGATGCTGAGATCACTACCGTTGGCAGTGGGTTTACAGTCAATACCCTGCTTGCCGAGAACACAGTAGCACAAGGTGCAGCACCTGCTACAGCACAACGATAAACATATCCATTCATCGACACAGGAGGTGTGGTGATGGTCAGTGTTGCAGTTGTTGCGCCACTATAAACACCACCATTGCTGATGAGATTGAAGGTTAAACCGGCATCAGTACTTACCTGCCATTGGTAGGTTGGTGTAGTACCTGCAGCAGCTACAGTGAATGTAGTTGTCTTATCAGTACATACAACCGCGTTAACAGGCTGTGCAGTGATGGTGATCGGTGTATTTACGGTAACCACTACTGTCCTTGATGGTGAA
>CAIRHQ010000059.1 GCA_903878475.1 uncultured Bacteroidota bacterium
ACGGCATAAATTTCGGGCACCGGACATTCCCGGTCTTTAAAGTGGCGGCTAAAGCTGATAAAAGTATTGTTCTCCCGGATATTGTTGTTGTAGGTGGCAATACAATTGCCGGCATCCGAAAATATCCTGAAATAGATACGATCGCTGCCGCTTTGCGGAAGTTTTTCTATGCCGGCAGCCGTGCCCCCGCTGAATTGCTTGAATAATACCTGGATGGCTTCTTTTACGGCTTGCATATG
Organism: uncultured Bacteroidota bacterium; assembly: GCA_903878475.1. Lineage (GTDB taxonomy): Bacteria > Bacteroidota > Bacteroidia > Chitinophagales > Chitinophagaceae > Ferruginibacter. Next base: position 240 of record CAIRHQ010000059.1, read on the forward strand.
ATCGAGATTGGTAGTAAAAATAGTTCAAAATAATTTTCTTATAAAAGATATATGAAACCAGCGATTTTTTGCAGATTCCGGAAAATGTTGTTTCAATCACAGGCCTCGCTATTTCGCAGTGAATGATTAATTTACATAACCATGTGCTTTCATTTTACGATAACCAAGGAGCGAACAGATATCGCCCAGATATTTCATGCCAACTGGGAGGATGCGGGCTGGGAGCCGGTATTTCATGCAGATGGGTTCAGTTTTCCTTCCATGCCGGTGATCACCCAGGAAGCCCCGTGCAGCATCAGTCGGTTCAACTGGGGGTTGATCCCGCCCTGGATCAAGAACCATGCAGATGCGCAGATCATCCGGGCGCAAACACTCAATGCCCGTGCAGAAACGATTTTTGAAAAACCATCTTTCCGCCAGGCCATCCTGCATCAACGATGCCTGGTGATCGCCGATGGTTTTTTTGAATGGATGGAATTTCAAAAGAAAAAATATCCGCATTATATTTTTTTGAACGAGCATGCGCTTTTTTGTTTCGCAGGACTATATAGTCATTGGACGGATACAGCCACCGGTGAAATGATCTCCAGTTTTTCCATCATCACCACCTCAGCCAATGCTATGATGGAGCGCATCCACAATATAAAACAACGGATGCCGGTGATCCTTTCTCCTGCACAATGGAGCCAGTGGCTGCAAGCGGATTGCAGTCCGGAAGCTATCCGGCAGCTGCTGCAACCCTACCCCGAAGAAAACATGCGGTCGCATACCATCAGCAAACTGATCAGTTCGCGTACGCATAACAGTAATGTACCGGAACTGCTGGAACCATATGCATATCCCGAACTACAACTGCTTTTTTGAAACGCCAACATGGACGCCACAGGTGCCTATTAAATTCCATTTAACAATCATGAGCGCTGTTGCGTATTACGAACCCAGCCTATTTAGGTTGGAGGTGGAAGTTTCTAGGCGCTTATCATTACTACCTGTATACCAATAGATATCCCCCTACTGCCTATATATTGCTAAAATAATTAGCTAAATAATTTAGTAATGTCATGCTAAATTATTTAGCTTTACAAAAACCTTTATATGGAAGTGGAAAAATTTTTTACCGCAGGGTACAGCGGCAGCAAGCGGTTCACGCAACTGGATGTACCCACTGCCAATGCTACGGGATTTACTGCCGCGGCCGATGATTATATGGAAAGAGGTATCGACCTGAATGAACAACTGATCAAGAACAAGCCTGCCACTTATTTTATGCGCGTAACGGGCAATAGCATGGTAGGCGCTTGCATCCATGATGGCGATATCGTAATCGTAGACCGCAGCATCAAAGCCGTAAATGGAAAAATAGTGATCGCCATCGTGGATGGTGAAATGCTGATCCGGCGACTGGAAAAAACAATGAACCGCATGCGGCTGATTCCCGAAACAACCAAGCTTTCGCCCATCGAAGTAAGTGAATTCTGCGATGCCCTGATCTGGGGCGTTGTGACCTATGTGATCAAGTCGCTGACCTGAAGACCCGAAAATAAAACAGGACCCATACCATGAAAGCCATTATCGATTGC
>CAIRHQ010000060.1 GCA_903878475.1 uncultured Bacteroidota bacterium
ATACACGGCACCGCTATAATGATGGGCCAGTTTTGGCGCATACAATTTCCTTTCCCACAAACCATAATGATAGTTGCCATCGCTTTTTTTATGGGTCAAGAACATTAGTCCCACATCATTCCAGAAACCATTCTTGATATATCTTGAATAAGGATGCAGAGATTTTACTTTCGCAAAACTACTATCGGCCACCCTGAATGGTGTTCGGGTAATATAGCGGGTTAGCAAGGTCGACAGGTTGATCCTGCCCCCGCCGTTACTGCGCAGGTCAATGACCAGGTTTTGCACTCCGGACCGGTCGATTGTTTTGAATGACCGCCTAAAAAATTTTCTTAGCCAGCCATTGGTGAAATTGTTTACCGTTAATGTGGCCGTGCTGGTTGCTGTATCAATACTCAGTGAGCGCATGGCCAATAAGCGCTGGCCCCTGCTTTCTTTTTTTTGTTTTACCCGGGCTTGCGGGGGCAATGTTTTTTTACCACTGTCTTTCGGGGCGCTGTACAAGGGCACTTGTATGAACTGTTCTTTTCCTGCAGTATCGAGGTAACCAATTTGATAATGGCTACTCACACCAAAAACATTGCGGTGATAATAGGGAAAATTATTGCTCAGGCGGATATAGTTCACATTATTGGCATTGCCATCCTTGGTCATGTATCCAAACATTTTTTGAGTCAGTTCGGTATAATGCAATCCATTTACCGAGCTGATCAGGATACCCTTTTTTAATACCGTGTCTTTTCGGTTAAGGTTAGCCGTGAGTACCATCGAGTCGTTCCAGAATTTCATGTACAGGGGCAGTTGCGGAAACCTTCTGTTGCGCACCCATTTATTATATGCCCTGCTCATGCCAAAACTGGTGTGGCCACAGCGGATCTTTTCGGTAAGGGGAGCAATCACCTTCCAGCCAAACTGTTGCTCAGTCATGCTGTCGCCGATAGATTGGTAGTATTTATCGAAATACATATCCATACTGTCTTTGCTGCAATACCAGTATAATGAGGGGTGTTTTTCTTCAAGGATATTTCTGAGCAAGGAATAATCTTCCTGTAATTGTTCTTTAGGATATTTTTTGTAGGGAGAATAGTGGGTATGGCTTGTTGCACAGGAATAGCACAACAATATCAGAAAAAAATAAAGAACGAGTTTGATCATTATGGGTGTTTACGGAAATATAACGAGGCGCGATCTTTCGCACCAGCCCTGCGATTATTTCATATGGTTCCAGCCCTGCGCCACCAGCTCGTGTTTGTTGCCACCGCGGGTAATGAAATTTTTTCCTTCAGCCGCCTCGGTGATATAACCAATAATACTAAGTCCGTTGTTGCTATTGATCTTTTCAAAATCTGTCTGACTTACAGTGAACAACAATTCATAATCTTCACCACCACTCAATGCACAAGCCGTAGGGTCCAGTTCTAATTTATAGGCAAAGGCTTTCGAATCTTCATTCAGGGGTAGTTTATCTTCATAAATAACGCAACCCACACCACTTTGTTTGCAGATATGCAGCATTTCACTACTGAGGCCATCGCTGATATCCATCATGCTGCTGGGCATGATCTCGTGTTTGGCAAAATACTCGATCACATCTTTCCGTGCTTCGGGTTTCAGTAGGCGCCCAACAATATAGGACTGGTCTTCGAGGTCGGGTTGCGAGCCCGTTTCCTGAAATATCCTTTTCTCTCTTTCTAAAATGGTCAATCCTAAGAATGCACCACCCAGGTCGCCACTCACACAAACCAGGTCATTAACCTTGGCTCCGCTTCGGGTAACATAACTATCGGGAGCCACTTCTCCAATGGCGGTAATGCTGATCACAAATCCTCTTTGAGAGCTGGTGGTATCGCCACCCACCAGGTCAACCTGGTATTTTTCACAGGCTGCATATACGCCTTCATAAAATTCATCTAAGGCTTCCACACTGAATTTACTGCTGATGGCGATGCTAAGCAAGATCTGTGTGGGCGTGGCATTCATGGCATAGATATCGCTGATGTTCACCACTACACTTTTATAACCCAGGTGTTTCAGGGGGGTATACATTAGGTCGAAATGAATACCCTCTACCAACAGGTCGGTGCTCATCACGGTTTGGCGTCCAAAATGATCGATCACCGCAGCGTCGTCTCCCACACTTAAAATAGTGGAGCTGTTCTTTATTTCATTATTCTTGGTCAGATGGTCGATCAAACCAAATTCTCCTAATGCCGATATTTCTGTACGTTCGTCCATAGTGATTGATAAAAAATTTGCTTTAAATACTGAAACGTTCGGATATACACGAATCGTATTCAGC
>CAIRHQ010000061.1 GCA_903878475.1 uncultured Bacteroidota bacterium
AGCATCCTGCATATCCCATTGTGGATTATTTTTTAAATAATCACCATTCACATAAATCTCATCACTGCTATGCTTCATCCTGAATCTTATTTGTTTTGGTTACAATCATTTTAAGTGCTGTCAAGTCGGTTAACCTGATCATGAAAAAATCAGACAGCGGAACCTGATATTCTTTTACAAAAACGGATAATATATACACCTGGTAGATGATATACCCTATACTGCTAACCAGTGCGGCTGCGGCAATGCCATACCGGGGTATAAAAATACTATCTCCAGCAGTAATAACAAGCAATGCTAATAAAGAGCCCTTAATATTTGTCCATATCCTGTCCTTACCTGCATAATAAGCAGTTAGTGTAAATAAACAGGATAAGGATAAAATGCCCGGCACCAGCAAAACAAAAGCTAAATACATATCATTAAAACTGCTGCCAAAAAGAAAGGGGAATAACCATTTGCCCATGATGATCATTAACACACAAATACAGAGGTATAAAAACAAGATCGCTCTCGATAACAGGGGTAAGATCCGCATAACCGTATCTTTTTGTCCACCTGCCACCAACGGAAAAACTGCACTGGCCAGTATTGTAGGAATCACGAAAAAGAGTTGCCCCAATTTTGACACTTGTATATAATTCCCCAAGGATGAGGCATCGCAAAATCTTTCCACAAACCAGTAATCAACCCGATACAGGAAAAAGAAAATAATATTGGCTGCAAAAGCCATTCCGCAATAACGGATCAGCATTTGGATTTCTCTGCCATTTAAAAATCCCTGAAATTTCAAGGTTACATATTTAACCTGAGCGGCCATGGATAGCAAAATACCCGTCAGCAGAAAAGAAGAAAAATACCAGTAAAAATAATTAGCATCCGTTATACCGGCCCAGGTAGCGAAAATATTACCGGGTATCAGTAGGATCAATACTAGATTTAACACAAGGGTTACCAGATTTGGGAAACTATAATTACGTTTAGCATAAAATATGCCGGTACAATACGTCAGCAATAAATTTCCGGAAATAAAACAGATGGCTGAAATCCGAAATAAGGAATGATCAAATCCCGATACATCATAAAAAACAGGAATGACAAAGTAAATGGCTACCCCGCAAACAGCTGACCAGAGTATTGAAAAATTCAGCAATCTCCCTACAGCGATCTCTTTTCGGGCTACAAAAAATATGATCCCCGAATCAAGACTCATGCTGATAAAAAGTTGTACCAGGGCATAAATGCTGCATAAATAATAAATATGCCCACTGATAGAGGCTTCAAAATGACGGGCAATGAATAGGTTAAGAAAAAAAACGGATAAATAATACCCCCCACGCCACACCAATGATTGATAAAGGCCCTGCTGGGTCTTAACCTGATTATCAATATTTGGCTGATGCTCGAATTCGGTCAAAATGGTATATTTGAGTAGTTCAAATTTAGTGTAATACCCAATCAAATTCATAAAAAACAAAGCGGCTTATGGCACTGATCCGAAAAATCAATTCAAAGGCGAAAGCTGAGATCAATACTGGTTTTGGCAATAATGCAACTGATTATGGTGGTCGATTTATCACCAAATCCGGTAATGCCAATATTGAAAAAAAAGGGATCAGATTTTTTGAAGGCATCAGTTGGTATCATAGTATGCTGGCCCTGCCCGTTTGGAAATTCATCCTGGTCATCCTGATATTCTATATTCTCGTTAATTTTTTATTTGGCTGTCTATATTATTTCATTGGCGTTGAGCATCTCGCCGGAGTGATCATGGGATCTGAGCTTGAAAAATTCGGGGAAGCATTTTTTTTCAGCACCCAAACCTTTACCACGGTAGGTTACGGAAGGATCAGTCCTACCGGATTTATCACCAGTGCCCTGGCGGCATCGGAAGCTTTTATGGGATTGCTTTCATTTGCCTTAGCCACCGGACTCTTCTATGGCAGGTTCAGCAAGCCAAGGGCTTACCTTAGGTTTTCATACAATGCACTGATCGCTCCATTCAAAGAAGGTACTGCCCTGATGATCCGTGTGGCTCCATATAAAAACACCGCACTTACTGAGGCTGAAGCAAAACTTACCCTGGGTATGCTGGTAGAAGAGAATGGAAAAATGGTCAACAGATTCTTTTCGCTTGATCTGGAATATGAAAAAGCAAATGCCTTAACATTGAACTGGACAATCGTGCATCCCATTACAGAAAGCAGTCCACTGTATAATTTTACCGAATCCGATTTTGCCTCCCAATCCGGCGAGATCATCGTTTTCCTGAAGGCTTTCGACGATATGTTCAGCAATACCGTAGTAACCAGAAGTTCTTATTCATTTAAAGAAATAGTAGTGGGTGCTAAATTTGTTCCCATGTACAAAAGAAGTGCGGATGGGAATAGTACTATTCTGGAGCTGGATAAATTGAATTCATTTGTACCGGCAGATATTAGCCAGCAAATGACTACCGCTAATACTGCCCAATCATGAGTTGATCTTTGCCGGGTCAAATGAATATACCCTGATGAATTTATGGCGCAATACGAACATCAGGTATACCATGGTCAATAAGGGAAGATTGGCTATCAGTAAAAAGAACTGCAATCCACTGAGGATATAAATAATAAAAAATAACAAACTTACCAGGATTCCTGTGATCAATTGTATATTGTCTAAACAACTTTCCACTTCATAAAAATGAGGTCCGGGTTTGTCCGAGACCCTCACTACACGGCTTATATGGAATCCATTGCTTACCACAAAATGGGTAGCCGCTGTTCCGGTTTTGATGATCACTGGTTGCTTTTCCTTGCATTCATAAATTTCTGTTTCATTTACAACAATGCGTAATGACAGCAGGCGGAGCAAAAAATGCCGGTGACGAAGTATAACTATCGTGTGGGTAGAATCCGTGATGGTAATTTTTTAGACAACGGATAAATCGCTGGAATATTATTTCAGACTATTGATGATAGCAGCAAAATCTGTAGCTACCAGACTGGCGCCCCCTACCAACCCTCCATCAACATCCGGTTGTGCAAATATTTCTTTAGCATTATTGGCTTTAACACTGCCTCCATATAAAATTGATATAGAATTGGCTATATCATTTCCGTATTTTGAAGCCAATACACTGCGGATATGTGCATGCATTTCCTGAGCCTGTTCATTAGAGGCTGTTTTTCCGGTTCCGATAGCCCAGATAGGTTCATAGGCAATGATAAATCCGGTAAGTTGTTCGGCACTGAGATGGAATAAACTATCGGCCAGTTGTGTTTCTACATAAGTCTTTTCGGTTCCTGCTTCCCTGATTTGCAGCGGCTCTCCACAACAAAAGATGGGTTTCAATCCTGCCTCAAAGCAAACATTAATTTTTTCGGCCAGCATAGCATGGGTTTCTTCAAAATACTCGCGGCGTTCACTATGTCCCAATATCACATAATCTACATCAATGCTTTTCAGCATGGGGGCACTAACTTCTCCAGTATAAGCTCCACTATTCTTATTATAACAATTCTGGGCTGCGATACTCAAATTTGATTTTCCGGCTATTTTTGATTTAATGGGTATCAGGTAAGGAAAGGGCACACCAAATACAGCCACTTGATGATCGGTAAGTTGAAGCGGTATGGCGATCAATTCATCCATTAATTGTTCTGCTTGTTGCAGGGTAAGGTTCATTTTCCAGTTGGCGGCAGCTATTTGTTTGCGCATGTAATTTAATTTTTATGGTAAATTTCGTGTAAACGTTCTTGTTCGGTTTCGTTGATGGTTGCTCCTTTCAGTTGTTTCCAATTTTGGATATCGGTCAAAGCCTTTTCAAATGCATAAGGCACATCTCCCCAGGTAAAATCCGGAACAAATTTAGGAGGAAAGCCCTGGCCGAATATATGGCTGCTCACGCCAATCACTGTTCCGGTATTGAAGGAAGTATTGATGGCAGAACGGCTGTAATCGCCCATCATGAGTCCGCATTTCAATCCTACTTCCTCCCAGTCCTGCGTGGCGTTGTTCCAGGCTTTTACAGCCCCTGCAGTATTCTTCACATTGCTGTTCGAGGTGCCGGCACCCAGGTTGCACCATTCACCCAAAACACTATCCCCCAGATAACCATCATGAGCCTTATTGCTGTATCCGAATAATATCGAATTTTTAATTTCGCCGGCTGCTACACAAAATGGGCCAATGGTAGTTGCCCCATAGATCTTCGCGCCCATTTTCACAACAGCGCCTTCGCATAAAGCAAATGGACCCCGGATCATTGACCCTTCCATGATGGTAGCATTTTTTCCAATATAGATCGGGCCATCAGTGGCATTTAAGATAGCATGTTCAACTACTGCACCAACTTCCATAAATATCTGCTCGGGGTTTATCAATGTATTGGTAGAAGATATAGGCTGCGATGTTCTTCCAGAGCAGATCAATTCAAAATCCTTACGCAAAGCCCAGTCATTGTGTTGAAATATTTCCCAGGGCCTGCTGATCGTTCTATGTCCTTCATTATTTGAAAACAACCGATCCATATTTCCTCCTTTCAACAATTCTGTTACCCATTCTTTTGTTGGAATGGTATTGGCTGCGATGATGGCAGGCATTTCAGTTCTACCACTTTCTTCAACCGAATTAAAATATGCTTTCGCATCCAACGAAACGGCATAGCCCAATATCTTTTCCCATTTTTCACGGATGGTCAATATACCGACCCGAATATCCGCCGCATGCCTTATTTGTGCAAACGGATATAACTGATCCCTGATCAAACTATCATCTAAAATAATGGTCATTGCTGCTAAATTACAAACTCTTTGGTTCCTATATTTAATTAGGTATAAAAAGATCCCGCTCATTCCTGGCGGGATCTTCAAAAAAACATTTAAATTATTTCACAATCGTAACATATCCTGTGATCGGAGGTCGCCCATTATTGGGCTCTATGATATAATAATAAGTATCAAAAGGAAGGGGTTTGCCTTTATAAGTTCCATCCCAGGGTTTGTTGTATCCCCTGCTTTCAAAAACCAATTGACCTGCCCTTGTAAATACCTGCACTTGGTTATTGGGATAAGTATCAAGATACTCAATGATCCAAAGGTCATTGATACCATCATTATTGGGCGTAAATGTATTGGGGATCCTGGGCGCTTTCAATAATTTCACAAATACATCATCACTGCGTGAACAATCTCCCCTAGCGGTTACCGTAAGGGTGTAGGTTACATCGTTTAATAATTTACTTGCGGTTGGCGCAGGAATGGTATTGTTGTTCAGGTATTGATTGGGTGTCCATAGATATCTAAGATCATTACCCGTTGCTGTCGATTGCAAAACAACAGAGCCATAATCCAGTACAAATTTATCAGGACCCGCATCCACTAGCGGATAAGGATAAACATGAAATGATTTAGTGATGGTATCACTGTTACATCCATGATTATTTACAATATAATGGCTAACATCATAATCAAGGGTATCCATGTACAGATGAGAAACGATCGCTGAACCGGTTGCAGTAGCACCATCACCGAAATTCCAAATCCATTGGTTGATTGTTCCATCCATGCCATCACTCCTATCAGTAAACACTAAAGCTTTATCGATACATACAAATGGTTTATTGGTAGTAAAATCTGACTTGGGTTGAGGATGAATCATGGTCAGTACAATATTGGTATCCTGAATACAGCGGTCGCCACTCGTGACCTGTAGATTAACCGTAAAAGGACCTGTGCTGGTATAAGTATGTATGGGATGCTGTGCCGTTGAACTATTAGCTGCACCGCTTAAAGGATCTCCTAAGCTCCACAAATAGACAAAAGCCGATTCGGTTCCATCGGCAATGGAAGATGTATTGGTAAACTGAACCGTTCCGTTGGGCAAACAAACACTTACAGGCACCATGAATCCTGGATGAGGCAATGGTTTTATGGCAACAGGAATGATCTTTACGATACTCGTACAGCCCATGCTGTTAGTTATCTTCAGCTTAACCTGGTACAATCCATAATTGGTAAATGTGTAGGTAAAGGCTGTATTGTTGGGGCGCACCTGTACCGGACTGCCATCATTGAAATCCCATATCCAGCTGTTTAAAGTACCTACAGTGTTGGTAGAAGCATCAGTGAACAGCACGGGCTGCTTTTCACATAACGGAGTACTATAACCGAAATTTGGAACTGGAGGATCCCATACGGTGATCAGTTGGGATGCAGTATCCACACATCCGCCCGCACTGGAAGTATACGAATACAGGATCCGGTGTGTTCCGGCACCTGCCAGGGCAGGGTTGAATAATCCTGTACTGTTTACGCCTGGTCCGGAAAATACAAAATTACCCGGCACAGCCCCTATTTCAGAGGCCTGGATAATTTGATAAGGGGCGGCATCCAAACAGATCGGTGGAATGGAGGTAAACTGAACTTTTGGAGCTGCATTAACGATGATCTGTTTTATTTTTTCATTGATGCAAGTGGCTCCTGAATATGCTTTATACCTGATCTCGAAAGTTTTGGTTAGCGGATTTTGGAAATTAGGATAAAGATGCCTGTAAATTTTTGCAGAGAATGGACTAGGATCAGTTTGAAATACTGTAGGGGTATTGATATTATCCCAGTAAATCTCCACCTGCGTGATATTGCCAAAATTCACTGTAGAAGCATCTTGAATGGAAATGGAATCATTGGCACACATGGTGGCAATATTCAACGGATTAAAATTGGCTACCGGTATATCTCCGTTAACGGTAAAGGTTTGCGCCACCGTAGCTACGCAATTGTGATCACTGGTAATTGTTAAAGTAGCGGTGTAAAAACCAATGGCATTATATCGGTGTTGGGGATGTTGTAATGTGGATGTATTGAGTGCACCTGATGCGGGGTCACCAAAATTCCAAGCCCAACTCACAATAGCACCTGATGCAATATGTGAGGTATCGGTGAACTGTGCATAGGCATCGCTTAAGCAAACCTCCGGTGAAATGAACCCCGGAATGGGTTGGGGATTAATTACTACCGAAGTTCTGAACGTATCACTGGTGCATCCTTTATTTGTACTTACCAGCAGCGCAACAAGATAGGTACCTGCATTTGCAAAAACATGTGTAGGATTGCTGTTGGTTGAATAATTAGCTGTCCCACTGGATGGATCATTGAAATCCCATTGCCAGCTGATGATCGACCCTGCATTGGGAACCGAAGCATCCGTAAAACTGATGAGCTTTGTTTCACAGGAAGGCGCACTGAACGTAAACCCTGCTGTAGGCAAAGGATTGATCAGTAGCGTATGCGTCATCGTATCACTGATACATCCTTTATCCGTTATCACCCAATGCTTGATGGTCTTTACGCCTGTACTGAGATACAGATGTGCCGGATTTTGTAGGTTAGAAAAATTACCATCTCCAAAATCCCAATGCCATTCTGCTATAGCCGATCCATTTCCTGATGAACTGCTGATAAAATAACTGCTATCACGCAAACAATATTCGGGCAGCACAGAAAAATCGGCATGTGCCTGAGGATAGATATTGCTGAATAGTTTTGTAGTATCATGCACACATCCAACATTACTTGTTACAATCAATTGAATATTGAATGGGCCTGTACCGGTATAATAATGGGCCGGATTCTTTAACTGAGAGCTGTCACTAATACCACTTGGGGGATCTCCAAAATGCCATTTATACCCAAACATGGATGATGTTCCATCAGCAATACTGCTCATATCCAAAAAATGAGCTGAATCCGCAGGCAAACAAACTGTGGCTGGCAATATAAAATCCACCACCGGAATAGGGCCTACATACAATGGTTTACTAAAATAATTACTTTGGCATCCGGTATTAGATTCGAGTTTAAGTTTGGCTGTTTTGTTGCCCCATGGGCTGTAAGTATGTATCCTATTATTGCCATTCAACACCGTATCGGCAATACCATCTCCATAATCCCAGAACCATTTTGTAATGATACCGGGTGCTACCAAATTCGACGAATCAGTAAAGGTTACCGGTAATCCATCACAGACAGGAGCACTGATCCCAAAATTAGGAATAGGTTTATTGGTGACCGTGATGGTCATTGAACTGGTATCGCTGAAACATCCCACATTGGTGACCGCAACATATCTTACCGTATAAGTACCGGCAGTACTATAAAGATGTTTGGGATTCTTTATTGTACTGACATTCCCGTCTCCAAAATCCCACCACCACTTATACGGATAAGTAGACGCTGCATAATTGGTGGTATCGGTAAATGCGATGCTGTCGGTTACACAACCGGTGCTGCTCCACGTAAAACCAACGATCGGAGGATCGTACACATACAGATCCCGATCAATGATCACTGAATTTCCACATCCTTCTGGCGATATGGTTCCTGCCGTAATGGTAATGGGATAAACACCCGCTGGTGCATATGAATATAGTGTTGGCAATTTATATCTCCATACTTGTGTAGTGCCAATAAAATAAGTAGAATCCTGAACCAGTGGTGAGTAAATGGTTACATTGGAATATGGATTAGCCGGTGGATTATTATGAAAATCCCAGGCAAGATAGGTAAGTGAATCGGGATGCTTGGGCAATGTTACTGAAAAATAGAAAGGCGTACCGGTACAAGCCGTTACATTGGTGCTGATATTAAATGGATTGATGGGTGTGATGAAAGTAAGCAGGTCCTTAATATTGGTTCCCGCATTATAGCCATAAGATTCAACGCCACCGTATCCATAAGCACTTGCATTAAATCCGGAATCCGATTGCAGCGTATGCGTACCCACTGTTACCTGCTGCTGCAAATATGAATAATTGCTGTTTTGCGGATGAACCTGAAATGAAGCACTGGGTGCTGCTCCATCAATCCTAAAAGAACTAAGGGCTGTTCCTCCGTTGGGGATCAGTACACTTACATAATGTTCAGTAATGGCAAAATGCGGAGTTGCATATAAGAGTACTTTTGCAATATTCTGTTCTACAGGACTTAAATAAATGACTTCCGGATCTCCATCGCCGCTGGGAATAATTCCCGTATTGCCACAGGCCCCTGAAGTTGTAATGTATTGCGCCACCATGATGGGCTTATCGGATTGTATATAGTTTGGCTGATTGGTTGCCGCTATCTGATAATAAAAATTATTGATCAGTCCGGTTAACGTAACTCCATTTAGCTTCACATTGGCAGTAGGATCTGAAACGGCGATCCTGAAATAATTATAAGGCATGCCATAGGTAGGAACTGTCAGGTAATTCTTTCCCCAGGCTGTTTTAGGAAATGCTTGTACTATGTAATTATCAGCAGATCCCGATCCATTATTCGGACAACTCAAATTAATTTTCCCACTTCCCGAAAACACAGCGATGGGTTTACAATTGCTGGTTCCACTGGCCACACTGATGATCTTGGTTCCGGTAAGGTCTACCCCACTATTCCCACTGATGGTCCCCAAACCATTAAATATCTGCCCCTGGGTTAAATTATAGGTATAGGTTTGCCCGGCTGTCATGGTTTGGGTATTGGCACTCGGTATAACCTGTATGGTAGTTGTACCTGTATCGGTAGCCACCACAAAAAAGTAGCAGTAAGAATAAGCCTGTTGCGAATTCTGTGTCATGTTGAGGGAATAATATTCTTTCCCTAATGTATTGGTAGGAAATAAAAGTGTTGCGCCCGATCGGCTTCCATTGTAAATATGGGCATAGGCAACGATCGGCTTGGTACTGGAAATATGGATACCCTTTCCTGAAGTTCCTTCTGTTCCTAATCGGGCATCATAGGTACTGCTCTTAGGGATCGGAGGCGTTTCAAAAATTGTATTGGCTGCAATATTGGAATAGGTTTGAGTATAACCTAGGCCGGGTATGGAAACAGTTATGGTGGTGACGTCTTCTGTGGCAAAATACAAAACCATCTCCTGAGCTCCGCCCGTAGTATTTAAGGTGCCATTGCCATTATACATATCGCAATGAGAGCCATAGCCAACCCAAAAATCCTTGCCTTTATTTGAAAAGTCCTGCGCAAATATTACAGATGAGAGCAACACCAACGAAGCCAGAAGGAGTAATTTTCTCATAAACAGAAGTTATTGAACACGAGCAAAATAAAATGCAGTTAAAATTAGCATTTATCTGGAGTTTTTACAACTCTCGAAATATGATATTAATCGGATACCAGCATGACTGTAATTGACCATACGGCACCAGATATAAAACAGATTCATTAGACCTTAAAAAAAAGAATAGTTTAACAGGCCTCAAAAAAAATCCCCCCGGAGAACCGAAGGGACTTAAAGTATAGCCATGAAAAACAAACTTTAAATAAAGATAAAGATTGTATCCTATTATTTTGCTCTTTTTTCGTAGCGCTTATTAAATTTATCGATACGACCTGCAGTATCTACCAATACGTTCTTACCGGTATAAAACGGATGAGATGTATTTGAGATCTCCAGTTTAATTACAGGATACTCATTTCCGTCTTCAAATTTTACTTTTTCGCCTGATGGTGCTGTAGACCTGCTCAGGAACTGTGTTCCATTACTCATATCCTTGAACACTACTGTTCTGTAATTGTTTGGATGAATTCCTTTTTTCATATTTCTTTAGTGTTTTGAGTACGGATTTTGCCGTACAGATTTAAATAGTATGCAAAGATACATAAAATGTGGAAAAAATAGTAATCTCTATCACAGTCACCCTGCTTTTTAGGATGACTATACTATAAAATTAATTATTTACACATTATAAATTATAAATATATTATTGTTTACTAGCTCTTCATATTGATAAATTGCAAGGCAAGACCTAGGTCCCATCCCTTGGAAGCCTGTATCACTTCTTGCAGATCATCGATCTTTTTACCCGTAACCCTGATGATATCATCCATGATGGCAACCTGTACTTTTAAGCCGCTGTCCTTGATAATCTTCACGATCTTTTTAGCATCTTCCTGCTTAATTCCGTTGCGAACGGGAATGACCTGCTTCACTACTTTACCGCTTTGCTGCGGCTCTTTACTGAAATCATAGATCTCAGCAGCCAGGCCCTGCTTCATTCCCCTGCTGATCAGCACATCACGGATCTGTCCAAGTTTCATATCACTATCAGCCTCGAGGTTCACGATAAAATCCTTTTTGTTCAATTCGATCACCACATGCGACCCCTTAAAATCGAATCGGTTACTGATTTCCTTATGTACTGTGTTGATGGCGTTGTCGAGCGTTTGAAGGTCAACTTTACTAACCAGGTCGAATGATGGCATAGTTGTTTTTTTTACAAAATTAAAAAACCTATCGCAGAAAGGCGACAGGTTTTTTACAAAAAGAACCATAACACTTATTTCGGTACTAGTTCCCCTTACCTTTTACCCTGTTTTGTTCATCGGCAGCTCCGCCAGTCTTCCTTTTCTGGATGCCCTTAATGGGTTTCCCAAATCGATAGCTAAAACTTAAGGTTGCTACCCTATTATCTCCTGTTTGACTGAATTTGGCTTCGGTATTCTGAAAATTGATATTCCCTTCTGGGCGTTGCGTATTGAAAATATCGCGTACACTCAATTTCAAGCTGGCTTTATTCTTAAGCAATTGCTTTTGTACGCCAGCACTAATTTGTCCAAGTGGTTTGATCATGATCTGACCTTCAATTCCCTTGGTGCGATAGAATCCGGATAATTCGGCACTCCATCCTTTTTTAAAGCTGAACTGATTATTCACATTCACCAAAAAATTGGTTGCGTGTTTATTTACATCTTCACCATACAATATCCCCTTGAATTGATTGTAGCGGGCTTCCGTATACACATTGGCATTCCACCATTTCTGTACCGGGATCTGCGCATTTACTGAAACACTGGCATCATTCATATACCCATAATTATTCTGACTGATCACGGTTGCAAAACCTTTTTCCTGGAATGTTTCAGTGAACAGGTCACGGGTATGACTAAAGTTAACCGTGGTGGTTAAAAACTGCTTATAGGTATGACTAAGTTCAAAAACATCTGCATACATGGGTTTTAAATAAGTGTTCCCGGCTGCATAAGTATATTTATCAATGAAGAACAAGAATGGATTCAGGTCTTCATATGCAGGGCGATTGATCCTGCGTCCATAAGATATACTGAACTGGTTCTTCTCTGAAGGATTATATCCTGCAAAAATGGTTGGGAACAGATTGGTATAGCTATTTTTAAAGGATGAATCTGCACGTTGTGGATTTCCAAATTGATGCCCTTTGTAGTTGGTGTTTTCCAGTCTTAATCCGGTTTGCAGACTCCATTTTTTCCATTCCTTATTGAAATTCAGGTAGGCTGCATTTATATTTTCACGATAGTCGTAATCGTTCGTCTTCTCATAATCAACCTGCTTAACACCACTCATGAAGTAATAATAAGCAGCGGCATTGTTGGTTTCCACATAGCTCGATTTCACTCCAGCCTCAATTTTAGCTCCCTTCTTAAGCGGATGGGCATAATCCATCTTTGCAGAATATATATTGATGATAGAAGGCAATACACCAAAGAGTTCATCGCTACCTTTCACATTCATGGCCGCTGTATAATTTGAATTGGTAAAATATTGTTCCCGGTTAGAATGGTAATTAATATAATCCAGATCGGCGGTAAGTTCTCTTCCTGTTGAATCGAATTGATGGCGAAAATTAAGGTTCACACCTCCGTTTCTCCAGGCGGCATCTTCACGATGAGTGGATACCACGATCGAATCAACATTCCCCAAATTGTTCTTCAAAAAACTGGTATTAATTCCAGATTGAATTTCGGGAGAACTAACACCGGTTAGCACTACACCAAAAGTTGTTTTTTTACTTAGATAATAATCGGCTCCTATTTTTGCAGAGAAATTATTGTTCCTGTGTTTCATGAAAGTCTGTTGCTCAAAGATCGCTTTCAGTGATTGATCGTTATTTTTATATTTCCGCTCCAGATCCAGTTCCTGATAGCCTACACGACCATTGGCACTGAAGGTGCTGAACAGATTCAGTTTTCCATTCCGGTAATTCAGGTTCAAACTGTTATTCGTTTTAGCATATTTTCCCTGGCCATAAGCAGTAGAAGCAGATCCATTAAAACCTTTTTGCCTGTTCTTTTTGGTTTTGATGTTGATGATGCCCGATTTTCCTGCTGCATCATATTTTGCAGATGGATTGGTCATGATCTCAATTTGGTCCAGGTTTGAGGCCGACATATTCTTTAGCAGATTGGTCAATTCAGTTCCTGATAAATAACTGGGCTTCCCATCAAGCAGGATCATAACACCTTGCTTACCTTTCAGACTGATATTACCGTCCTTATCTACGGTTACACCGGGAGATTTTTCCAGTACTTCCAAGGCTGTGCTACCGGCACTGGTAATAGATGATTCTACATTGATGATGGTCCTGTCTGCCTTTCTTTCAATAAAAGGCTTTTTTGAACTCACCACCACTTCTTTCAGGTTTTTACCCACAGGAATCAATTGCAAAACGGCCAATTGCACAGATGGAGCAGCGGCAGTAACTGAAAAAGACTGACTATAGGCTTTTGTATGACCAACGGAAGTGGCCATTACGAGATAGTTCCCTTCTTTAATGTTCTCGAAGTAAAAATTGCCTGCAGCATCGGCTACGGCTACTTTCACTAAACCTGAATCTTTTGATTGTAAGAGGGAAACACTGGCGGCATCAATAATCTTTTGATTTCCACCGTCTTTGATTGAACCGGAAATTTTGCCTCCGGTTTGGGCGTAGCTGGACATACTGATAACAGTTGCAGCCAGCAGGCTGAAAAATTTGTTCATGGCTATACTTTTTGTTTTGTTTAAACCCGAATGGCTATCGGGCGATATTATTACATTAAGCAGTTATATACTTTCATAACTACTTAACAAAAGTAGGTACTTTGTTTTGCATAGTACATTGTTTTGTAATGAACGGCAAAATAAAAGGATTACTGGTAATAATTCCAGTTTAATACGTAGTGAAGTGAGAAAAGGTTACAGGTATGAATGTATTTATATCTGTTTAGCGCTTAACGGCTTTTTTTGATATGATGATCAAAATTATACCGCCTAAAACTAAGCCAGACGCGATCATTTCGGCCTGAGTAGGATGATAACCATAGATATTATAGGTATTATTTACCCGTATCAATTCTACAGCAAATCTTTCTAATCCATTCAGAATTAAGTAAATGCCAAACATAACTCCTGGAACAGTTACACGCTTCCTAATTGCCCAAAGGAATAGGAATAGCAGTGTACAAAGGAAGGTTTCATAGAAAGGGGTTGGGAAAACCGGCTGTGGCAAAGCACGGGCATGCTCTTCTTCACAGTCAGGTATTTTCACGCCATCTTTATTTACATTATTAGGATAAGTGTATGCCACCATCCACACTGGTAAAAATGAGGGTGCTTTGAAGTATTGGTGAGGAACGGCTTCAAGACTAACATATTTCCGGTCAGTGACAGTAACTGTACTGTCTTGCCCCTGAGATCCCTTATCTGTAACTGCACCCAATAAATAATAAGCTTTGTTCTTTTCCAGACTGGTGTCAAAAGCACCGGGACCTGCCGCTACAACATGGCCCGACGCATCAGTAATATATGCGCTGTTTAGCACGCCCCAGTCACCGTCACCAGCTACCTGACAACCAATTCTGCCCACCGCATAGGCGATCATTAGTGCCGGACCTGCAGCATCTACAAGATGTATTACTTTGATCCCTTTTTTAGCCGCATACCAGCAAATAGCTATGGCTGCAAGGATCAAACCACCATAAAAAGTAAGTCCGCTTGCAGAAAATAACCTGCCAATGGGGTCACTGATGAATTCATTCCAATTTTCAAGATTGTCGAAAAGCTTAGCACCCAGTATCCCAAATATCAATCCAAGGATGATGATGTCTCCTACCCTGTCGTGTGGCCATATCCTTACCGCTCTTGTTTCAGGATCCTTTAAGCGTTGCTTATTCTTATCCCACCATTTCAATCCGGATAGCAAAGCCGCTACCAACAAGCCTCCCAATATACTACCCTGTGCAGAAAAAATATATTCCTGAGGAAGCATCGTATCGGGCTTGCTAAAAAATAGTCCAACCAGTTTATATCCAAAAAGAAAACCAACCAATCCATTTATAATAAGGTCTGATACAGATGCAGGTCTACCCACAGTGATCAATTCCTCTCTTGGATGCAATAGCCCATCCTTTTCCCTTCTTTTCAATTCACGATCCAGTACCAGGGCAGCGGCAATAAAACCCATGGCTACCATCAAACCGAAGGTATTCAGAAACTTGAGCCGCTCAAAGCTTAACCCAAACCAATCCTTGATTACATAATACAAATTTGGATACATGTACAGAAATTTGTGAATTGAAAATTTTCAATCGCAAGATATTCAATTATTCAACGTGTTGAAAATATCACGCAAAAGAAACATCCTCCTGATTACAGGAGGATGTATAATAAAATTATGATTTGAATTCTTTGAATCAATTACAATATTGATCAAATGCACCGATCAGGTTCTCTGCGATCATCTGTGCACTTCTGCCTTCTATATTGTGTCTTTCAATATAATGGACAAGCTTCCCGTCCTTAAAAAGAGCAATAGCAGGCGAAGATGGAGGATAAGGCATCAGGTGTTCCCGTATTTTCTTAACCGCGTCGATATCAAAACCTGCAAAACTCGTAGTAATTAGATCAGGTTTTTTGGCTGTATTTCCTACTGCCATCAATACTCCCGGCCTTGCGGTACCTGCACTGCAGCCACAAACCGAATTGATCATTACCAATGTAGTGCCCTGTGCACTTATTGCACCTTCAACATCGGCAGGGGTTAATAATTCTGAAAATCCATTTTCAGTTAATTCTTCCTTCATTGGAATTACAATCTCAGCTGGATACATAGTTACTTTGTTTAGTGATGCAAAATTAAGTAGTTATAATTTATTATGCATCGATTTTTTTCAATGTTTCATCGATTGTTTTTATGTCATTTAGGCGCACTTAAAAAGTCTTTGCGCCAGTATGTCTTGTTTATTTTCAAAAATTGCAATATTGTCTTCCAAAAATCTGATGGAACAGCATTTGATGAATGAACAGGGTAACCATTTAAAAACAATAAAATAATTAGCTATGACACTGGTAAAAGTAAATAACCCGATGCACAAAACATTTGACGGATTGATCAATGAATTATTTAATGAAATTCCTGCCTCTTTTGGAAAAACCATGAGAGAAGATCTGCTTCATTTTCCCCCGGTGAATATCACTGAGAAAACAGAAGGCTACCTGATCGAATTGTCGGCCCCCGGCTTAAGCAAATCAGATTTTCAGATCAAACTGGAAGGAAAATTGCTAACGATCAGCGCGGAAAAAACAGCAGAAAAATTATCAGAAAATGCAAAACTGATCCGAAAAGAATTTAGTCAGAAATCATTTAAACGCAGTTTTACTGTGGATGAAAAGATCGATGCCACCGCTATTCAGGCAAGATATGAAAATGGTATCCTGTTACTGGAATTGCCTAAGAAAGCAACAGTAGCAGACAGTACTAAAGAAATCACCATTCAATAATTTTATAAGTAAGCATACAGTTGGTTTTGGTTTGATGCCCCGTTATTCTTAACGGGGCATGTTTTTGCCAACCGATCAATACCCAAGTATCTTCAACATGCTTTGCGCGGTTTGTTCTTTAGCATACAACCAATCCGTAAGCTTTCCTGTTTTATCATATCCCACGATCACGTGTTTCGGAGAAGGGATCAAACAATGTTTGATGCCTCCGTATCCACTGATCTGATCCTGATAAGCGCCTGTATGAAAGAAACCAACATACAACGGCTCATCATTTCCTATTTTAGGTAAGAACACTTCATTGATATGTTCTTCTGAATCATAATAATCATGACTGTCGCAGGTGATCCCGCCCAATACTACCCGCTGGTATTCGTTTTGCCATTTATTGATGGGCAGCATCAGAAATTTTTCACCAATGCCCCAGGTATCCGGTAAGGTGGTGATGAACGAAGAATCGATCATATACCAGGTCTCCTTATCATTCTGCATTTTCTGTCCGATCACACTATAAATATGTGCCATGCTCTCTCCTACCGTATAACTACCGAATTCAGTGAATATATTCGGCATCGGAACTTTACTGCGTTTACACGCCACCTTTATATTGCGTACGATCTCATTGATCATGAACTGATAATCATATTCAAAACCCAGTGAATGCTTGATCGGAAATCCTCCGCCAATATTGATCGAATCCAGTTCAGGACAGATCTTCTTCAGCTGGCAATACAGGTTGATCACTTTATTCAATTCACTCCAGTAATAAATATCATCCTTGATCCCCTTGTTCAGGAATATATGCAACATTTTTAATTGAAAACGATGTTCATTGCCTTCGATCTTGTCTACATAAAATTCAAGGATATCTTTTGCCCTTATCCCAAGCCGGGAAGTATAGAAAGGAAAATTGGGTTCTTCATCAGCAGCCACACGGATACCCAGGTTGAACGGCACTTTCACTGATTTAATATACGCACGCAATTCATCCACATTATCCAGTACCGGGATCACATTCTTAAACCCGGTATTCAGCAAACCGGCGATCCGGTTGGTGTATGATTTTTGTTTATACCCATTGCAAATGATAAAAGTTTCTTTACTGATCTTCTTCTTGGCATACAATTTCTTGATGATGTCAATATCATAGGCGAATGAGGTTTCCAAATGGATATCATTCTTCAATGCTTCTTCCACAATAAAAGAAAAATGCGAACTTTTTGTACAATAGCAGTAATTGTATTTGCCTTCGTATTTGTGCTTTTTAAATGCGTTGGCAAACATCAATTTAGCCTTGTTGATCTGCTTCCCGATCTTCGGCAGGTAGGTCAGCTTCAAAGGGGTGCCATACTTGTCGATCAAGGCTTTTACATCCAAGCCATTATATTGCAGGTATTCATCCTTTACCTTAAAATCTTCCTGCGGAAAGTTAAATGTCTGCTCTACCAGATCACTGTAGGTATTATTCATTTCCATACCAAAATTGCGATTTGTCAAGTGGGGTATATTTTAGCCAACAAAAATAACGGATTGAAATAAAAACGAAGTAAAAATTTACCCTAACCGCCTTCTCACTTAAGAAATGATCTGCGGAATTGTAAAATTATTACCCGCATAAAAAAAACCGCCGGAATGTTCCGGCGGTTTCGAATGTATTTAGCTTCAGCCTATTTTACTGAATCTATTAATTTTTTAAATGTTTCTGGCTCATTCATGGCGAGGTCGGCCAACACTTTACGGTTCAGGTCGATCTTCTTTACCGCCAATTTATGAATGAACTCACTGTAGATCATCCCTTCTGCCCTTACTGCGGCATTGATACGGGCGATCCAAAGTGTGCGGTATTCGCGCTTTTTCAATTTACGGCCAACATAACTGTATGTTAAGCCTTTTTCCATCACATTTTTAGCAACGGTATATACATTTTTACGCTTGCCATAATAACCTTTGGCAGCTTTTAAGATTCTTTTGCGGCGGGCCCTACTGGCTACTGCATTTACTGAACGTGGCATATTAAAATTCGTTTAAAGTTAGATGATTGATGTTTTTTTACTCCTGGTTTTGCTGATCTGCAAATACGGGAAATCAGGATCTTTATTTTAATCCTAAAAGCCTTTTTACAAAATGTAGGTTGGCATCACTCACCACACCGTCTTGGCGCATACCACGCTTACGTTTGGTGCTTTTCTTTGTTAAGATGTGACGTTTGAAAGCTTTTTGAAAAGTGATCTTACCGGAGCCGGTAACTTTGAAGCGCTTTTTTGCGCTACTGTTGGTTTTAACCTTTGGCATTACATAACTGTTTTGAGTTACTCCCTGCTGGCGTTCCGAAACTTCGGAAACTTGTTGAGCCTTGTGGGAAATGTCTGAAAAAGAATAGCCTTTTTCGGGCGGCAAAGGTAGGGAAAACCACGATAATTACCTAAATTATTCAATAAATAAGGTACTCAACAGACTGTTTACTCATCCATTCCAAAGCCTTCTTCAGCTGTTTTACTCGATCCGGACACTAAAGCATTGATATTATTCACTTCCTCGGGTGTAAAATACCTCCATTTCCCCGTCGCCAATCCACTCAGCGTCATATGCATGATCCTTGTCCTTTTTAGCGAAACTACCTGATAACCAAGCGCTTCGCACATCCGGCGAATCTGCCTGTTTAAGCCCTGGGTAAGGATGATCTTAAATCGCTCGGGGCCTTCCTGTTTTACAAAACAAGGCTGGGTTCGGGTTCCCAATATCCTCACTCCACTGCGCATCTGATTAACAAATTCGCTGGTGATGGGCTTATCTACCGAAACCATATACTCCTTCTCATGCTTATTTCCAGCCCGTAATATCTTATTCACGATATCCCCATCGTTGGTTAAGAAGATCAGTCCTTCAGAACGTTTGTCGAGCCGCCCCACCGGAAACACCCTCGATTTATAATTTACAAAATCAATGATATTCGACTTATCCTTCAGGTCGGTGGTACAGGTAATACCCTTTGGTTTATTCAGGGCCAGATAGACCGTTTCCTTTTTTTTCTTCAGCCGCTCCCCATCCACCCTAACCTCATCGCCGGGGGATACCCGATTGCCTTTCTGCGCATCTTTCCCATTGATGGTTACCCTACATTGTTCAATATATTTATCGGCCTCCCTTCTACTGCAGAAGCCTGAATCACTGATGTATTTGTTTAAACTTGTATCCATGTTAACTAAAATATTAAAGGGAAGCATGGCTTCCCTTCAATTCAATATCATCTATATTTTGCCAGGCAATAATTATTTCTTCTTCATACTCTTTGGAGCAAACATCACCAGCATACGCTTACCTTCCATTTTCGGCATTCCTTCCAGAGCACCTACATCTTTCAGCCGGTCAGCAAATTTCAGTAGCAACACTTCTCCTCTTTCTTTGAACATGATGGCACGGCCTTTAAACTGAACATGGGCCTTCACTTTATTCCCTTCCATCAGAAATTTTTCGGCATGCTTGGTCTTGAATTCAAAGTCATGCTCATCAGTATTGGGTGTAAAACGAATTTCCTTAACCTCACTGGTCTTGGATTTCGCTTTCATCTCTTTCTTCTTCTTCTTCTCATCGTACAAGAACTTATTGTAATCAATGATCTTACATACCGGTGGTACGGCTCCTGGTGAAATTTCAACCAGATCAAGTTCCTGTCCCTGGGCTATTTTCAATGCATCGGCTATGGCGTATACACCTACTTCTACATTTTCGCCCACTAATCTTACTTCGGGTACCCGTATCATGTGGTTGGTACGGTGTTCTTGTTGTTGTTCTTTTTTAAACCTTGGATTAAAAGTGCCCCTGGGGGGTCTTGGAGGAAATGCCATTTAAAAATTTTAGTTTACAATTTTGTTTTATTTGTACATGATTTATTCTGAAACTCGGTCTCGTATTTCAATTAAGATCTCATCCATAAATTCAGTCAGCAACCTTGCTCCCTGATCTCCTTTTCCCTGACGCCGAACAGATGCTTTTCCTTCATTCATCTCCTTTTCCCCTACCACCAGCATATAAGGCACTTTTGCCATCTCTGTATCCCTGATCTTTTTCCCGATCTTTTCGTTCCGGTCGTCAATCTCAGCACGAATATCAGCATTTTTCAGCGTTTGCAAAATACTATTTGCATAATCCATGAATTTATCGCTGAT
>CAIRHQ010000062.1 GCA_903878475.1 uncultured Bacteroidota bacterium
ATCTGGATGGCCATTCAGCGATGGCCATGGTAAGCGGGTAACCACTCATCATATTTCTGTTCGATCATTTTGCTGCCAAGGGCATTTCACTTAAATTTATTGCAACAAAACTATATGTACATGAGAAAGACGATCACCTTCCTTTGCCTATCCGCCATACTCGGCAATGTTAGCGCTCAGGATATAAAGAACAATCCGGGAAGCAATCATGGTAACCGCTTTGAACAGTTGGGAACCATCCTGCCCACCCCGAATGAGTTCCGTAGCGCCAGTGGGGCACCCGGACCGAAATACTGGCAGCAGCGTTGTGATTATGATATCACTTGCGAACTGAATGAAACCAGTCGCAGGCTCGATGGAAAAGAAACCCTTACTTATTTCAACAACTCGCCCGATGTACTGACTTATCTGTGGTTGCAATTGGATGAGAATGAACATAGCTCTACCAACAACTCGGGTTATCAAAACAGCAATTTCATGCCCAAATCGATCACCGAATCTGATATCTTACGATTCAGCGGTAAGATCGATAAGGACCGTGAGTACGGTGATAATATTTTGCGTGTTACCGATGCAACAGGCAAGCCATTACAATACAGCATCAACAAAACAATGATGCGGGTAGAATTGCCCCAGCCACTGAAACCCGGACAACAATTCGTGTTTAAAGTTGATTGGAACTATAATATCATCGAGCGCACCAAATATGGTGGCCGTGGTGGATTTGAAAATTTTCCGGAAGACGGGAACGACCTGTATACCATGACGCAGTGGTATCCCCGCCTTTGTGTGTATAGCGATTTCCAGGGATGGCAGAACCACCAGTTCGTAGGATCAGGGGAGTTTGCCCTAACCTTTGGCAATTTTAAAGTGGCCATGACCGTACCGGCTGATCATGTGGTAATGAGTACCGGTCAATGCCAGAACTATCAGCAGGTATTGACCCCTGCTCAATATGCCCGCTGGCAGAAAGCACAAAATGCTACTGATGTAACCGAAGTGGTTACTTTGGATGAAGCCAAGGCCCGTGAAAAACAAAAATCAACCGAAAAGAAGATATGGGTGTTCAAGGCTGAAATGGTAAGGGATTTTGCCTGGGGTTCATCGCGCAAATTTGTATGGGATGCCATGCCAGCCATGGTAGAAGGCAAAAAAGTAATGTGCATGAGTGCTTATGGCAAAGAAGCGTATAACCTGTATCGTAAGTATAGCACCAAGGCAGTAGCCCATACCATCAAAAGTTATTCAAAATTCACCATCCCATATCCATACCCGGTTGCCCAAAGTTTGGAAGCAGCTAACGGTATGGAATATCCGATGATCTGTTTCAATTTTGGTCGTTGTGAAAAAGACGGCACCTATAGCGAAGGAACCAAGAATGGTATGCTGGGTGTGGTGATCCATGAAGTGGGTCATAATTTCTTTCCCATGATCATCAACAGTGATGAGCGCCAGTGGACTTGGATGGATGAGGGACTGAATTCATTTTGCGAATACCTGACAGAGGAACTGTTCGATAATAAATTTCCGGTAGGCAAGGGCCCGGCCTATAAGATCGTGGATTATATGAAACTGCCGAAAGACCAGCTGGAGCCAATCATGACCAATAGTGAAAACATCATTCAGTTTGGCCCCAATGCTTACAGCAAACCCACAACCGGATTGAATATTCTGCGCGAAACCATCATGGGCAGGGAGAATTTCGATTATGCCTTTAAAGAATATGCACGCAGATGGGCTTTCAAACATCCCACACCAGGCGACTTTTTCAGGACCATGGAAGATGCCAGTGGCGAAGACCTTGACTGGTTCTGGAGAGGATGGTTTTATAGTACCGATGCCTGCGATATTTCACTGGACACAGTTCGGTGGTCGGTGTTAAGTACAGACCCCATCGGTGGAGGCAATAATAATGGACCCAGCACCCGTAAAATTCCGGTAGCCAAACCCAACCTGAATAATTTTGATGATATTTCTAAGATCAGGAACCGCGATGACAAACGAATTGTGTTTGCAACAGATGCCGATGAATCTCTGCGTGATTTTTATTGGAAGTATGATCGTGGTCTGGCTAAGGTAGACAGTACCCCATTTGAAATTACCACCCCTGCAGCAGTCGTGGATACTTTTACACAAGCAGAACGCTATCATATTGCCGGGGGTAAGAATATGTATGAACTCACGTTTAGCAATAAAGGCGGATTGTTGATGCCCATCATCGTTGAATGGACCTTTAAGGATGGTAGCAAAGAGATTGACCGTGTTCCTGTACAGGTATGGCGCAAAAATGAGAACAAGGTTACCAAAACCTTCATGAAAGATAAAGAAGTGGCTTCCATCTTACTGGATCCAATGCGTGAAACTGCCGATATCAATACGGCTAATAACGGTTGGCCTGTAAAAGTTGAACCCAGCAAATTCCAACTCTTTAAAGGAGGTGGCGGCCGTGGCCCAAGAGGCGGCGGCGGAATGGGAGGTGGTACTAACCCCATGCAAAAAGAGATCAAGAATTAGGTTTTTTACTGAATGATAAAAGCTGCTCCGAAATGAGCAGCTTTTTTTATGGCATATTCGTAGCTTAGTGCCAATATTCCAATCATGAAAAAAATCATTCTGCTCATTTTTGTCATCGGTACCTGCTTAATTTCTAATGCCGGTACGGTAGACACTGTCGCTATTTTTTCCAACAGCATGCATAAGTCGATCAAATGTGTGGTGATAAAGCCCAGCAATTATGCGCGCGGGAAAGCAAGGTTTCCGGTGGTGTATTACCTGCATGGATATGGAGGCAGCTATAGCAACTGCATCACACGCATCCCGCAGTTGACCAGCTACGCGGATCTTTATCAGTTGATCATTGTTTGTCCGGACGGAGCAATCGGCAGCTGGTATTTTGATTCCCCTACGGATACGGCTTACCGTTATGAAACACATATCTCCACAGAAATAGTGGGGTATATCGACAGCCATTTTAAAACTGTAGCCGATCCCCAGCACCGCGCGATTTGCGGTCTCAGCATGGGCGGCCATGGAGCCATGTTCCTGGCGCTTCGCCATCCGGCGATATTTGGTGCTGCTGCCGCGATGAGTGGGGGCATGGACCTTACCGATAGTAAAACACAATTTGAAATTGCGCTACGCATTGGCGATACTACCACCAATGCCAAGTACTGGCATGATTGGTCGATCATTAACCTGATCGAACTGTATCCCAATACACCGGTGAAGATCCTGTTCGATTGTGGTAACCACGATATCTTCATTGAAAGCAATCGGCGCTTGCACCAGAAAATGCTGGCCTTAAAAATTCCGCATGATTATATTGAACGGTTTGGGGTGCATGGCTGGGATTACTGGCGCAATTCCATCCCATACCAGCTATTGTTTTTCAGGAATTTTTTCAACAATTTCAAGTAAGTGTGTAAAATATACACATTAAACAGTAGATTTACTTTCTAAAACCCGATTGCTATGTTTCTTAAAAATTACTGTATCGCAGGAATTGCCCTGTTGATCTCTTCTCTTAGTATTGCACAGAATAAAACAGTGGTGAGTTCACCCAGTAAAAATATTCAGTTGGAATTCTGGTTAGACGGACAAGGCACACCCATGTACGACCTTATGTATAAGAACAGGTCTGTTATCCTTCCCTCGTCCATGGGTTTTGAATTGAAACAAACCATTACCAACGAACCCTTGCCTGCCTTAAAAGATGGCCTCGTGATCACCGCTTCTTCGGTAACCGGCGCTGATGATGAATGGACGCCTGTTTGGGGCGATGTAAAATCGATCCGCGATCATTATAATGAATATGATGTAACCCTTTCTCAAAAAGGAGATAAGGCGATCAGCTTCAAGATCATTTTTAAAGTGTTTGATGATGGGGTAGGATTTCGTTATGAATTTCCGGAACAACAGAACCTGAATCATTTTATCGTAGCTGCAGAAAGAACTCAGTTTCATCTCACCGGCGACCATAAGGCTTTCTGGATACCGGGCGATTATGACAGCAATGAATTCAGTCCGAACGTAACCAACCTCAGTGAGGTCAATGCAGATGATGCAAGTTTGGCCGCTTCAATTTTTGCCCACCAGTTCTTTGATAAAGATGCGGTGCAAACACCATTGATGCTGAAATCGAAAGACGGGCTCTATATCAATATTCATGAAGCAGCACTGGTAAATTATCCGGCCATGAACCTGCATATTGATAAATCGAATTTTAATTTAAGCTCGGTACTGGTTCCGGATGCCTTAGGCAATATGGCTTATTTACAAGCACCCGCAAAAACGCCATGGCGCACGATCCTGGTATCGGATAAAGCAACCGATATTCTTGCCTCACATACCATCCTCAACCTGAATGATCCTTCCGTGATCAAGGATCCTTCATGGATACATCCAACAAAATATGTAGGCATCTGGTGGGAAATGCATATCGGCAAATCAACCTGGGATTATGCAGGCAATCAAAATGCCACCAACTTTGATCCATCAGTATTAAAGCCATCCGGAAAACACGGAGCCACTACAGCCAACGTAAAAAAATATATCGACTTTGCTTCCAAGCACGGATTTGGTGGCGTATTGGTAGAAGGATGGAATGTGGGTTGGGAAGATTGGTTTGGCCAGTACAAAGAAAATGTGTTCGACTTTGTAACACCCTATCCCGATTTTGATGTGAAAGAATTGCATCGCTATGCCGCATCAAAAAATGTGAAGCTCATCATGCATCATGAAACTTCCGCATCGGTAACCAATTACGAAAGACAAATGGATACCGCTTACCGGTTCATGAAAGCCAATGGATATGATGCAGTGAAGACAGGTTATGTAGGGCATATCATTCCAAGAGGCGAACACCATGATGGACAATGGATGGTGAATCACTATGTTCGCGTGGCACAAAAAACAGCATCTTATAAGATCATGCTCGATGCACATGAACCTGTGCGGCCTACCGGACTTAGTCGTACCTACCCCAATTGGTTGGCCTGCGAAGCCGCAAGGGGTATGGAATTCAATGCCTGGAGTACAGGAAATAAACCCCGCCATGAAACCATTTTTCCATTCACCCGCTTCATGGGCGGAGCAATGGATTATACACCCGGGATCTTTCAACTCGACCTGAGTTATTGGGACAAAAATAAAAAAGAAACCATCCACACTACCCTGGCCAAGCAATTAGCCCTGTATGTTACTATTTGCAGTCCGCTCCAAATGGCCGCCGACCTGCCAGAGAGCTATGAGAAAAGATTGGATGCTTTTCAGTTCATCAAAGATGTGGCGGTTGATTGGGACGATAGTAAATACCTGGAAGCCGAACCCGGAGAATATATTACGATCGCCAGAAAAGCAAAGAAGACCAATAACTGGTTCATTGGTGCCATCACGAATGAGAATAAACGCAGTACCGATGTGGCGCTCGATTTCTTAGACAATAACAAAAAATATACGGCTACTATTTATGCAGATGCTCCGGATGCGGATTACCAAAAAAATCCGGAAGCCTATGTCATCAGTAAACAAGTAGTGGATAATAAATCAATACTGCATCTTACACTGGCTCCGGGTGGAGGATGTGCTATTAGTGTAGTGCCGGTAAAATAATTTTTGAGTAAAAGGGGTGGCGGCAACGGGATCACAAGACCGTTCTGCCATCCCGTACTACTTTTTTCTTGCCCTTATTCTTCTTTTCCCATTCCAGCATTTCGGGAGTCTTCTCAATTTTTTTCGGTTTTTCTGTAACCGTAGTAACGGGTACTACTGGCGCACCGGGCGTGACCAATAAACCACGGTCATATTTTTCTGTCTTCATCAGGATCCCGGTTCCGGGTTCATAATATTTAAATTCTCCGTGCTTCACACTGTATTGTTCGGCTTTCACAATTTTAAATTCTAAGATCTCATTGCTACCGATTCCATAAATAGGAATGGTATCAAATGGTGCATCCGGATTATAGGCGCGCCATGATTCTTCCCGCACCAGATCGCCCAGATAGGTATAGTACTGTTGCACACCATCCTTGCCCCCCAGTTTATAATTTTCTACTCCGATCAGGTCGCCGGTAAGATTATACAATCGCCAGATCCCTTCTTTTTTGTCTTTTGCAAAGATCCCTTCTTCCTCATATCCGGGCTCACCCCTGATCTCATCCACATGGACCACCCATTTGCCCTGTTTGAGTCCGCTGTTGGTTATGGCATTCAGGGTGTCGCCATCGGCATTCAACTTGAAGCTTTTGTACTGGGCAGAAACATCGGTTCCCCAAACAAACATCATCATGGTTAATATCCACAATAGCTGTATTTTTAAACAACGCATTTGACTGTCAATTTAAATTTAACGATATGAGCCTTCTAAAAAATGCTCTGGTAATGAGTAGCCTGCTTACCAAATTTACGGCATTCCTATTTTTATTAACTGTTAATTCTGTGTGGGCACAAACAAAACCGAGCACCGCCACAGAAAGATTAAACGGATTGCAAAAAAGAAAATTGTTGGAAGACAGCAGTTTGTTGAAGGAGATCAAGTTCCGGAATATCGGTCCCAGTATCATGAGCGGACGGGTGGTGGATATTGACGTGAACCCTGCCGATCCTACTGAATTTTATGTGGCCTATGCTACGGGCGGACTATGGCATAGCACCAATAACGGACAAAGTCTGGTCCCTATTTTCGACAAAGAGAATGTGATCGGTATCGGAGATATTGCTGTAAACTGGACCAGTAAAACCATTTGGGTAGGTACCGGAGAGGCCAATAGCAGCCGTTCTTCCTATGCCGGCATCGGGGTTTATAAAAGTACGGATGAGGGAAAGACATGGCAATTTCTGGGTCTGCCCGAAAGTCAGCATATTGGAAAGATCATCCTGCATCCGGGCAATGACCAGGTAGCCTGGGTGGCTGTACTCGGCCATTTATATTCGGCCAATAAAGAACGCGGTGTATACAAAACTATTGATGGCGGAAAAACCTGGAAGCAAACCCTGTTTGTTGATGAGAATACGGGTGCCGTGGATATGGAGATCAATCCCAAAAATGCCGATGAATTGTATGCTTCATGCTGGTATCGTACCCGCCGCGCCTGGAATTTTGAAGAGGGGGGGAATAGTTCCGGCATCTATAAATCTGGGGACGGTGGAAATACCTGGATAAAACTAACGGATACGAATAGCGGCTTTCCACAAGGTCAGGGCATTGGACGGATCGGAATAGCCGTATATGCAGCCAATCCCAATATTGTGTATGCTGTGCTGGATAACCAGGGACACCGGCCCGATACTGCAAAAAAAGAAAATGATACCATGTATGTGCTGAACAATTTCAAGGACATCAGTAAAGCACAATTTGAAGCATTGGACAATAATAAACTGGATAGTTTTATCACGGATAATAATCTCCCCGACAAATACAAGGCTGCATCGGTTAAGGAATTGGTAAGGCAAGACAAGATCAAACCCACGGCCCTGTATGATTATTTGTTTGATGCCAATACGGCGCTATTCAACACGCCCATCATCGGTTGCGAAGTGTACCGCAGTGATGATGCCGGCTTGCATTGGAAAAAAGTGAACGCATCCGGTCTAAGTCTTTTCAATACCTATGGATATTATTTTGGAAAGATATCGGTTAGCGCCAGCAATGATAAAAAAGTAGTGATCAACGGATTCAGCCTGATGCTGAGTGAAGATGGGGGTGTTAGTTTTAAAGCAGTTGATAAATCGGCAACGCATCCCGACTGGCATGGATGCTGGATGGATCCGCAGCGCGATGGTCACTGGATCGCGGGTAATGACGGTGGTTGCAATATCACCTACGATGACGGAAAGCATTGGTTCAAAGTGAATACACCTGCAGTAGGGCAGTTCTATAATATTGCAGTAGATGATGCAAAACCCTATAATGTGTATGGCGGATTACAAGATAACGGTACCTGGTTTGGGCCTTCCACTACAAAAGACAATGATCAGTGGAATTATGAAAGTCCTTACCCCTGGAAAAATATCGGCGGCGGTGATGGCATGCAAGTGCAGATCGATACCCGCGATAACAAAACCGTATATGCCGGATCACAATTCGGATTTTATAGTCGCCGCAATACTGATGGCGGCAGGGGACTTTCTTTGTATCCCCGGCCCGACCTGGGTGAACAAGCCTTCCGGTATAATTGGCAAACACCTATCTGGCTTAGTCGCCATAGCCAGGATATTTTTTATTATGGTACCAACCGGTTCCACCGCAGTATGCAGAAGGGAGACAAGATGGAAGTGCTGAGTGCCGACCTGACTTCGGGTAAGCGTGAGGGTGATATTCCCTTTGGTACCCTCACCACGGTAGTAGAATCACCGTTGAAATTCGGATTGATCTATGTGGGCAGCGATGATGGGTATATCCATGTTAGTCGTGATGGCGGGTACAACTGGTCCAATATCAGCAAATCCATTCCCAAAGCATGGCAGGGATGGTATGTGAGCAGGGTATTGCCTTCAGCCTATCAGGAATCAAGGGTTTATGTAACGCTGAATGGATACCGAAATGATAATTTTACGGCTGTATTGATGGTGAGTGAAGATTATGGCAACAGCTGGCAACAGTTGGGTAATGACCTGCCGGCTGAGCCATTGAATGTGGTTAAGGAAGATCCTAAAAAGGAGAACATTCTGTATGTGGGCAGCGACAATGGATTATACGCGTCGCTCGACCGGGGAAGATCATTCATGGTAATGGGTAAAAATATTCCGCGTGTACCCGTACACGATATTGCCATTCAACAACGCGAAAATGAATTAGTAGTAGCCACCCATGGGCGAAGCATTTATATCTGCAAACTTGATGCGGTACAAAAGGCCTGGGATACTTTGAATCATGCACCGGCTGGATTGCAGCAAAGCAGGGCATCGTTGAGCCGGGAAATTGGTAAGGCGTCTGAAATAATTGTGTTACCAGAACCCATGATCCCGGAAAACAATGGAAAGGATTAAAGTAGATAAAAGGGCAATTTAATTTCTCACAAAATATTTTATGCCATTGATGTATTGAAGTTGTGTGCCAGTTTTCATTCTGCCCCGGTAATCCTGTGTATCAAATGAAGAATAATAGGTAAAGGAGGAACCATCGATGGATTTAACCCGGCCACGGAATGCTTTATCTTCCATCGAACTGTAATAGCTGAAAGCCGTATTGCCTACCGATTTAAGTTTGCCTCGCATAGCCTCATTTTCGTAGGCGGCAAACCAGTTAAAGGTCGTCATGCCAATGCTTTTTATTTTCCCTTGTAATGCCGCATCATCGTAGCGGGCATAATACTGAAAATTATTATTGCCGATGCTTTTGATCTTGCCTTTGAATTCGTCGCCTTCATATGATGCATAATAATTAAAAGCCACCGACCCTACATATTTGATCTTTCCGCGGAGCGCTATATCTGCTGCTTCAGAAAAATATTCTATGCGGCCTACATAACTTTCCAATTGGCCTGTATAGTTTTCGCCTCCCCTCGATTTGTATACATCATAGCCCCAATTGATCAAACTGCCATCGTCTTTCAGGTTCATGATGATATTGTCGCCCAGGTCGATCGAGATAGCATCCATGCTTCCTTTATCTGTAAAACTGATCCGGTAAATGGATTGCGAAAAAACGGTAGCCGTGATCAGGGTGGTCAGTGCTAACAAATAGATCTTTTTCATAAAATAGATATTGCTTAAATGAGCCATAAAATTAAGCCGAATTTAATTGTCCTACTGTTAAACCTTGAAACAAATTTTCAACCCTATTGTCTATTATCCGAGTATTTTGGATATAAAATCGGAATGCAGACTGATGTTGAAAAAAAGACCAGCCATTTTCTAGGGGTTTATGCCAATGGACAAGAACGCTTCGGTCATGTTGAACAGGTCGTCAAATACATTGATCGCGTCATCTTCTTGCTACTAGGCTTAGGCCTGTATTATTATTTAGAAAACTATGATATTTTAAAAAAAATAGTATTGTTTTTATTTTGTGAAAACCAATAGCCCGAAATGCCACCAGAAAATGAAAAGAAAAAAATAAACTACATTTGAAAAAAAACAACTGATGGAACTGAAAGTGAATTTTGATGCTGCGGTGGCTGAAAGTAAAGCCCTGTCTGTAAAGCCAAGTAACGAAACCCTTTTGCAATTATACTCTTTATACAAGCAATCAACTGAAGGCGATGCTGGTGATGATGCTCCTGCTAATCCCTTTGATTTTGTGGCCAAAGCAAAATATGATGCCTGGTCTTCCTTGAAAGGTACCGGAAAAGAAACCGCTATGGCCGCCTATATTGATCTGGTGAATAAATTGAAAGGGTAATTATTCCTCATCTTATTGTATTATATGACAAAGCCAGCCAATTGGCCGGCAATGTCATTTGTAAAAAACCAAGCGATTTTATTGGATCAATGCCACATCACCTTTGAAGGTGAGCACATTGCTATTGTCGCAAACGATATCCACCATGTACACATACACATCCGGATTCAGACGCTGTCCGTTAAAACTTCCATTCCAGCCTGCCGAAGCATCATTCGGCATGAATCCACCTTTTTCATAAACCAGTTGTCCCCAACGGTTAAAAATCCTGAATGATTTTATGCTGAACAGGCCTGTTCCCCTGGGATAAAAAATATCATTTACTCCATCACCATTAGGCGAAAAAGTATTCGGAATAAAAACATTGGCTCCATTGCATACCACAAAAACCGTCACTTTATCTTTTGATTTGCATCCACCAGGATTCCTGGCTTCAACAGTATATTCAGTTGTTACATTTGGTTTTACCAGCACTGCTGGGTAATTGCTTGATACAATACTATTGGTGGGTATCCAAATGACATTGCTAACATCCCCTGAAATAACGGGTTTTAATTCGACGCTTTGGCCCACATTGATGGTTTGATCTAATCCGGCATTCACAGTGGGAATTGGAAAAACTCTTACGTTCACATATCCTGTGTCCTGAAAACAACCTCGGTCATCTCTTCCAATCACCCGATAGATAGTGCTATTGGCAGGAGTAGCCAGCGGAGTAGGTGAGGTAGTGCTGTTCAATCCGGTACTTGGCCACCAGGTATAGGCATAGGCGCCACTGGCGAAGAGCCTTACAGATCCTCCTTTGCATAGGGTATCACCCGGATTGTTCCTCATTACAAAATGTTGTTTCACATCGATGGTAATTGTATCCATATTGCTGCACCCGTGAATGGTAGTTCCTTTCACGATATAGGTAGTGATGGAATCGGGATTGGCGAGCGGACTGGCACAGTTATTACAACTGAGGCCTATTGCAGGTGTCCAGGTATAGGTGTCTGCACCCAGGGCATTGAGGGTGATACCCGTACCGCGACAGATCAGCGTGTCGGCGCCAGCCAGAATAGTAGGTACCAGGTATGATTCAATAGTTCCGGTTACGGTATCCTTACAACCGGTACTGTTGGTGGCAATGAGTTGAATGGGGTAGCTGCCATTAATGGAATATAATTGAGCCGTGGGTATTTGCAAATTCGAATTATTGCCATTTCCAAAACTCCAGTTCCAGCTCACAACAGAACTGTCGGGAATATTCAGCAGGCCATTGAACTGAACCGTTAGAGGCGCACATCCATTTCCTGAATGGGTATAGGCCGCCTGTGGCGAAGCTACAATCTTAACCGGCACAATTGACTGGGCCGTATCTGTACAACCCAGCAAGGTAGTGATGATCAACTGCGGGTAATAGGTACCGGTAGTTGAATACGTGTGAATCGGATTTTGAATAGTGGCCGTGCCACCGTCGCCAAAATTCCACGCGTAAGTAGCAATGGGGTCGGTGCCGATGGTAGAATCTGTGAAGGCTACTGGCCCTGCATCGCATAAGGGTTGGTTTAAAAATCCAAAATTTGCTGTTGCTCCTTTTACACTGATGGTATCGCCACCGAAGATGGGTACCTGGCAACCTGTTGGATC
This sequence comes from uncultured Bacteroidota bacterium, assembly GCA_903878475.1. Classification (GTDB taxonomy): domain Bacteria; phylum Bacteroidota; class Bacteroidia; order Chitinophagales; family Chitinophagaceae; genus Ferruginibacter. The sequence goes on from CAIRHQ010000062.1 coordinate 11,972, forward strand.
GATCAGGATCATCTTGGGCAGGTAGTATCCGGGTAATGTGTAGGTATGCGATATCAACGAGTCGGTTGTGACCGCTACATTGCCATCGCTAAAATCCCAGACAAAGGAAAGCCTGTCTTGTGTGCTGGCCGAAAAATTAACGGTCAGTGGTTCACAACCGATTAAAGGGCCATATCCAAAACTTCCACTCGGTCCGCTTATCACAATTCGTTTGACGATAGAATCCACACAGCCGCCATTACTCGTTATCGTTAGTTTGGCAAAATATGTGCCGGCTATAGAATAAAAATGGGATGGGAAAGTGGTTTGTGTGGAAATGCCATCGCCAAAATCCCAGGTTTCGGTGGTATAGCTATTGGAGGTATTGGTAAAATTCACCAATAGCGGAGGGCAGGTGGCTATGGAATCACTCATGGTAAAATCGGCATGCGGGGTAGTGATCTTGATATAGGCCGGTTTGATCAAACTATCACGGCAACCATATTGGTCAATGACCAGCAGGCGGATCGTATACCATCCGTCGGCCGTATAAGTATGGGTTGGAGCCGCAGCCGTACTGGTGGCACCATCACCGAAATCCCAACTATAATTTAGTGAAGGTCCTGTTGAGGCGTTAGAAAAATGAATGATCTTATTGGGGCAACTGGCCGTATCTACCGAGCTGAAAATGGCTACTGGTTTTGATACGGTAACGGCATTGGTCATCATTACGCTATCAATGCAACCCTGAGTATCAGTGATCTTCAAGGAAATATTATAGACACCCGCAGTGGTATACTGATGACTGAATGGTGGGGCAAATAGGGTTTCATTTATGCCGTCGCCATAATACCATACCCAACTGTTGATGGGATGTGTACCGTCACTGACTGATTGATCGGTAAAGAAAATAGTACTCAGCATACAATTTCCCGGAGTAGTAACACTAAATCCGGCGGTAGGCCCGTTCACGGTAATGTACTGTGTTTTTATCAGCGTATCGCGACAGCTATTGATATCAGTGAGTATTAGCCTTACGGTGTATTGCCCCGATAGATTATACGTATGATTTACATTTACTCCGCTGGCAGATCCGCCGTCGCCGAAAGTCCATTGATAAGCACTTACATTGGCCGGATTACTGTTGAGGGCAGAGAAGGTGACGGTGGATTTTCGGCATATAACGCTGTCGGATACACGAAAATCAGCTTTCTCGATCACCACATTGGTAGTGTGGGTTCGGGTATAACTACAACCCGTAACGCTGTTGAATACAACCAGTGTAATGGTATAATTACCCGTATTGGTATAAGTATGTACAGGGCTTTGCAGGGTTGAAGTATTGCCATCACCAAAATCCCAGTTCCAGGTGTCTGCGCCAATGGATTGATCAAGGAATGTTCTGGTCTTGGGAAGGGTACAATTGAGTCCGATGGTAAAGGCCGCAATCGGTGGATTGATATGAATATAATGGGTGAAACGGATCGTGTCTGAACAACCTTCATTCCATACGATCAGTTGTACATTGAAATATCCCGTGTCTTCATATACATGGGAAGGATTTTGTGCTGTAGAAGTTCCGCCATCTCCAAAATTCCATAACCACTGCGTAACGGTACCTATGGTTAGATCCGTAAACTGAATGGGAACATGCGCACAAGCATCCAGGGGTGTTGCCGAAAAATTGGGAACCGGTTTGATGCTGGCAATGATCCCTCTCAACACTATTGCCGTATCTGTGCAATTGCCTGCGGTAATAATAATTAGTTTGATGTCGTAAGTGCCTGCGGCAAACACATGGGTAGGACTGGCAAGTGTTGAAGTAAAGCCATCCCCAAAATCCCAAAGATAGCTGACTATCGGGTCAATGCTGGTATTGGTTGACGTGAACGTCCAGGTAAGCGGCGCACAGTTCCTTTGCGGAAGGTTATTGATGCTGGCATGCGGTGCCTGAATTTTTACCAGGGCTTGCTTGCGCAGGGTGTCGGAACATCCTGTGGCATTGGTAACAATTAAGGTTACATCAAATGTTCCTGTTGTAGTATAGGTATGAACCGGATTTGCAAGCGTTGAAAAACCACCATCCCCAAAATTCCAGTTGTAGGTATAGCCGAAACCGGGACTCGTGTTGTTGAAGGTAACCGTAAGCGGTGCTGAACAACTTGTAGAGTTGGAATTGGTGAATCCGGTTACGGGCTTGTCGAGAACGATCACTGTTTTCGTTGTCGTATCAAAACAACCTCCCATGCCTACGATCAGCCTGACTAGTCTGGGCCCTGCGGTAGCATAAACTTTTACAGGGTTCAATACTGTTGAGGTGCTGCCATCGCCAAAGTCCCAGGCAGATGTGCTGGGTGGTGGAACAGATGTATTGGTGAAACTGAGCGGGCGGTTAACACAGATGCTGTCGGCGCTGGCAAAGCCGGCAACAATACTGCCAACTACAATAAGATTTGGTTTAATGATGGTATCCCTGCAACCGGTAGCATTGGACACGATCAACCGAACGGTATAGGTGCCTGCACTCACATACACATGGATCGGATTAGCCGTAGTGGCTGTTCCGCCGTCGCCAAAGGTCCATTGATAGGTAAGGGCGCCCGATCCGGTAGACTGATTTTGAAAACTAATGGTGGCCGGGGGCAGGCAGGAATTTGGGTTGTTATTGGTAAATGCCGCATGTACGCCTGCACTGGTGCGAATATACTGGGTCTTGGTCAATGATTTGATGCAACCAACGGTATTGGTTACACGCAGTGTAACATTAAAATTTCCCGCTGCGGTGTAAGTATGTGTAGGGTGCTGAACGGCACTCAGGTAGCCATCTCCAAAATCCCATTGCCAACTGCTGATGGTTCCGCTAACAGGATTCGACAGGTCGCTGAACTGAACAGGTAAAGGGAAACATCCCATCAGCGGATTGCCCAAAAATGCAACCGTGGGTTGGGCATTCACCGTGATGTATTGCAATTTGGTGAGCGAATCGGCATTGCCTGCTGCATTGCGGATCACCAATTTGATATTGTATTGACCCGGAGTGAAATAGGTACATGAGGGATTTTGATTGAATGATATGGTGCCATTGCCCAAGTCCCAGCGCCATTGGTTTGGGCCTCCAGTTGATTGATCAGTAAAGTTGACCACTACAGGGATACATCCGGATAATGGGTTGGCGGTAAAATTGGCAGCAAGCTGGGCATAGGCCGGGATAATGCCGATTGCCAGCAGGGTTACAATAAGGGTGCGTTTGACCGCAATATAGGCAGTCATTGGATCTTGCTTTAGTTTTTACAAAAAATAGATAGTGTACGGATTACAAATAGTGCAATTCCTATTAGTACTAACTAAATGCAGGTTCAAAAAATTGTGTAGGAAACCAGGAAAATTGAAATAACTGGATAGGTATTAATTAATTATAATCTTTCCATATGCAATACCTTAGGATCGGTGGTTCCCCAGGGTGCCAATTCCATGATGGGCAAGGTCTTTTTAGTGAATTTCCAATCCCGGTTGAGGAAAATAAAACAAGCAGGTGTAACAGGCAGGGTAATGGTCAGTTTGCTATAATCGCTGTTGCTGCTCCATGTGCCGTTGTAAACGGTCAAACCAATATGGCTGGTCATGGGACCGCTTAGTCCGCTCCCCTTGGTAAGCCTGAAAATATATCCGGTAAACTGGGAGGTGATATTTAGCGCGGTATCCGTAGCGAGTTGAACCTGAAAATCGTGGTTCAGGATATTGTCTTCAAAATACTGTTGTACCAGACTTACGGGTTGTGCCGGATCCGAACTTGATTTTTTGCAACTCAATAAAAGCAGCATGAGCGAAAAGGCGATCACGATGGCAAACCTGGCCCGGTATAATAAACCGGGTAATTTAGATAGATCAGCTGGTAATGAAACTGTCCAATTTTTTTGTGGCATACTGTATAAAATAGTTACTGTCTAATTTTTCTCCGGTGGCCTTTTGGCAAAGGGCATTGGAATCATAATAACGCCCAAAAGGGAAAATTTGTTGTCGCAGCCAGGTTAAAATAAAACTAGTATCTCCAGCCGCAACCAATTTTTCAAAAGACGCATTTTCACGATTAAGTGCTGCATGCCATTGAGTAGCATATAAACTTCCCAAGCTATAGGTTGGAAAATATCCGAAACTGCCATGGCTCCAGTGAACATCCTGCAGACAGCCCTGGTTATCATCAGGAACATTGATGCCCAGGTGTTTATGGTATAATTCATTCCAGCAGGCAGGGATATCCTTGGTGCTGATCGTTCCGGCGATCAGCATTTTTTCAATTTCAAAACGAATGAGTACATGAAAATGATAGCTGAGTTCATCGGCTTCAGTTCTAATCAGGGAGGGTTGAATGCAATTGATGGCGGCATAAAACTGGGCCAGACTTACTCCTTTGAACTGTTCCGGAAAATAACTGCAGAGCAGCGGAAAATATTGCTCCCAGAAGGGCAGGCTTCTGCCGATACAGTTTTCCCATAAACGGCTCTGGCTTTCATGAATGCTAATGCTGGCATACTCGCCTAACGGTAATCCGTATTCGCTTTCTGGTAACCCCTGTTCATACAGGGCATGTCCGCCTTCATGCAGACAACTCCAGGTCATGTTCATGAAATCATGCTCATCAATACGGGTAGTGATGCGCACATCACCTGCGTTGAAATTGGTGGTGAAAGGATGTGCACTGATATCCTGCCTGCCCGCTTCAAAATCATAGTGGATCCTTTTCAGCATCTCGATCCCAAATTTCCATTGCGTTTCTTTATTGAAATACTGGGTTAAAAAACGGGTGTCGGGCGCCGGCATTTTTTGTACCTGTTCCATCAGCTTGGAAAGCTTGGGGATCAGTTCGCCAAATAATTCATCCACCCTTGCCGTGCTGAGTCCTTTGTCATGATCATTGAGCAAGGCATCATAGGGTTGCTGCGGATAACCCAGGATCTCGGCTTCCTGTTTCTTAAGTTGGATCAATTTATCGAGGGGTTGCTGAAAAAGGGAAAAATCATTCTGCTTTCTGGCCCGCATCCAGGCATGAAAACTGGTATTGACGGCCTCACTCATTTTCCTCACAAAGGCACCTGTGAATTTCTTGTTCTTTTCATAATCTTCCAAACTCAGTTGAACATTTCTCTTCTCCCGGTCAGATAAAGCATCTGCTTCTTGAAGTTGTAGCAACAATGCTCCTAATTTTTTATCGGTGAATTCGCGGTGTGCCAGTTCACTGAGCGTGGCGATCTGTTGTCCGCGGATTGATTGCCCCTTAACCGGCAGATAGGTCTCCTGATCCCATTGTAAAACCGCCGATGCATATTTTACATCAGCTATTTTTTGCATCTTTGTCAGGTACTTCCTATACAGGGCTGTTGCTTTCATGGCTTAATTTTGTAAAATGAAAATTCAAGATATTACATCTTTCTTAGAAACTGTGGCACCGCTTTCCTTGCAGGAGTCATACGACAATGCAGGATTGATTTGTGGCAATGCAGGATGGAATTGTACCGGGATCATCACTACCCTGGATGCTACCGAGGCACTGGTGAATGAAGCCATTGAAAAAAAATGCAACCTCATCGTTGCCCACCATCCCATCATTTTCGGCGGACTGAAAAAGATAACCGGCAGAAATTATGTGGAGCGCACCATTATCCTCGCCATCAAAAATGATATTGCCATCTATGCCATCCATACCAACCTGGATAATATTCTGGATGGGGTGAACGGGAAGATAGCCGATATGCTCGGGCTTATCAACAGATCTGTTTTGCAACCTAAACAAGGACTGCTTAAAAAATTATTTTGTTTTGTTCCGGTTGACCATGCCGCCGCC
>CAIRHQ010000063.1 GCA_903878475.1 uncultured Bacteroidota bacterium
CCAATTCCTGGCGGGCAACCTCAGCAATGCCGAAAAATCGGCTACCGCAGCCCTGAAAGATATTGGCGCCTACGATGAATGGCTCACCAGAACCTATATCCTGCTGGGCGATATTTTCATGGCACAAAAAGATTATTTCAATGCCCGCGTAACCTATGAAAGTGTAGCTAAAAATTCGGTGAATATGGAACTGAAGAAAGAAGCCCAGGCTAAACTGGAAGAAGCGATCGCGAAAGAACAATTGAATACAAAAAACAATAATTAATCTATCCAGGATGAAAAGAATAAACAACTATTCCTTACTGACCCTTCTGTTATGTGTAGCATCGTTAACCGTGCATGCACAAAAGGATACACTTAAAAAGACCACGATCGATATCACATCAGTATACAAGCCTGTATTGCTGCCTGCGGTGAAGATCAATCTTGCTGCTACGCCGGTAAAAGCAGATACCAGTCATCCTAAACTCGTGTATACCTTGCCAACAGAGAACTTATTCTTTGGCTACCAGCCCATACCCATTGAGCCGGTAACAGTTACGCCTGATAGTAACCTAAATATGGGATCCCGAAATTTCATCAAGGCCGGACTGGGAAATTTTTCTACTGCCCTGTTGAGTGGGGGATTTAGTTTTGGAGATGGGAAAAAATGGCTTACCAATCTATACACCGATTATCGTCATTCCAAAGGGAAGATACAATACCAAAAATATTCAAACTTGAATATTCGTGCCTCAGGCAGTTATTTTCTTCCCAAAAATGAGGCTTATGGTTCAGTCACTATCGGTGCTACTGATTATTATCTCTATGGCTACGACCATGCTATTTATAAATATACGAAGAGTGATAGTCTGCATTACCAACTTCAGGACATTACCCTGAAAGGCGGCATTCGCAATACCGTGGTGGGCGATTATGGCATCAGCTATAATCCTTCAATGGAGATCAATAGTTTCAGCAATAATAATTGGCTTACCGAAAACAGTCTGATCCTTAACGCTCCTGTCACCAAAGAATTTGGTGAAGCCCTTTCATTGAAAGTGGAAGCCAAGGCCGATATGACCTTGTACCATAGTTGGTGGCGCAGTCCGGTCAACATCAAGTACCACAACAATGTTTTTCAATTGGCGCCTTCCTTGTCGTATAGTTCTACCCAATTCACGATACATGCGGGGATTATCCCAACCTGGAACAATGGCGATTTTGTATGGCTGCCTAACGTGTACGGAGAATCGAAGATTCCCGGTAAAATATTTGTGCTGCAAGCGGGATGGGTGGGTCGTTACACAAAGAACACCTATCGCAACCTGGTAGCCATCAATCCCTATATCGATCCGTTCAGTAAAGTGCCCAATACCCGCGAAATAGAATATTATGGTGGTATTAAAGCTAAGCTGGGCAAGCATTTCGCCATTAATGCCAAGGCGGCATTGGTGAGTTTCAATAACCTGCCTTTCTTCATCAATGATACGGCCACTGATAATAAATCATTTAAGCTCAGCAATGAAAGCAGGTTGAAAGACATCAGGGTACATGGCGATATCAGCTATATCAGTCAGGATAAATTTTCGCTCAATGCCGGCATTACCTTCAATGGATATACCGGTATGCAAAACAATGCCAAGGCCTGGAATACCGTGCCCATGGAGATCACCGGGTCATTGCGTTGGTGGGCCTATAAGCAGGTGTTGCTGAAAGCCGATTTTTATGCTTTTGCCGGAGGTAATTATCTGGAAAAAGGAAATATCGCAGGCAATTTTAAACCGGGTACCGATTTCAGTGCAGGAACAGAATTTAAATTCAACAAACGTTTCAGCGCCTGGCTCGATGTCAATAATATATTCAATAACAAATACGAGCGCTGGCATAATTACCCGGTATACGGACTGAACCTGGTTACAGGAGTGAAAATGAATTTTTAAGGATCGATCACGTGAACGAAAATTTCATTTTGTCACACTGAGCTTGTCGAAATCTATAATTTGTCACACTGAGCTCGTCGAAGTGTTGTCAACCGTACTGTCACCCTGAGCCAGTCGAAGGGTGTTGAAAAGAAACCCGTTCGCCATATTTCGACAAGCTCAATATGACAATGAGAGATGACCTGTAGAAGTGTAACAACCGAAATCTTCTTACATAACCATTTTTTTGCAACCAACACCCGTTTTTCATGGCATCATCGTTGTGTCACTCAGTTTAACACCTTACCTTTGTGCATCAATTTCATCCCTTGGGATCAGCATGCACGAACTAATTGCTTCATACCTGTTTCAGCATAAAACCTGTCCGTTACCCGGACTGGGAAGCCTTGTTATTACTGAAACTGCAGCCGTTTCAAATTTCAGCGATCAGGTGATCACTGCACCGGTTCCCAATATTCAGTTCAATGCTGTAGAATCCAAGGCCGATGATTTTCTGGGCTACCTGAGTGGTAAAACAGCGAAGCCGCTTGCTGACTGTGCTGCATCCTTGCAACAATTTTGTGCCGGGTTACAAAAAGCTGCCCAATCAGGTAATTCTATCCTGGATGGAGTTGGTTATTTTTATATTGCCGGAAATGGAAGCCTACAGTTCAATCAACAAGCCTTGCCGGAAGATTTCAGACCATCCATTCCTGCCATTCGTGTGATCCGTGCCAATGCCGAACATAATGTGCTGGTAGGCGATAAGGAAACCACCAACACGGCCATGACCGATTATTTTTCAGAAGTACCAGTTACCCGTAGTCGCTGGTGGATCTGGGCCATTGTGATCACTGCCTTATCCGCAGGACTCATCATGTTTTACCTTACCGACCCCGCAGGAAATATTCAATTTGGCAATGCCCTAAAATTATAATGTATTCATGATCCATCATTCTCATTGCCCGGTTTGCCATAGCGATCAAATCAGTTTTCTCTTCGCGGTTAAGGATTATACGGTATCAAAAGCAGATTTTCCGGTTTGGCATTGTGGCCAATGTACCGCTAGGTTTACCCAGGATATTCCCGATCAAGTATCGATTGGTGCATATTATGCTTCACAGGATTATATTTCGCATAGCGATACCCGTGAGGGACTGATCAACAAATTGTATCATTGGGTACGTAAGAACACCCTTCGGTCTAAACGCAAACTGGTGGTGACCGAAACGCAAGTTCAGAAAGGGGAGATACTCGATATCGGTTGTGGAACCGGCGCCTTTTTGAATGAGATGAAAAATGCGGGATGGAATATCACCGGACTTGAACCGGATGCCATTGCCCGGCAAAAAGCGGGTGAATTGTATTCGATAACACCACAACCGTCTTCTGATTTATTTGAATTAAAATCGGGCAGTTACCAGGCCATCACCATGTGGCATGTGCTGGAGCATGTGCACGACCTGCATCCTTATTTGCAGCAACTGGAAAAATTGCTGGCTCCGGGTGGTTGTATATTTATTGCCGTTCCTAATTATACTTCGGCTGATGCCAGTCATTACCAGCAATACTGGGCTGCCTATGATGTACCACGCCATCTGTATCATTTTTCGCCGGCATCCATGAAGCCGTTAATGGAAAAATATGGTTTGCAGATCACGGCCTATAAACCTATGTGGTACGATAGTTTCTATGTAAGCATGCTGAGCGAACCTTTTAAAAAGGGGAGATCAAACCTGCTGGCCGCCTGCTGGAACGGATTTGTATCCAATCTGCAAACGATGGCCGATAAAAAGAAATGCAGCTCTGTGATCTATGTGATCAAAAAGCAGGGGAGTAAATAATATTTCTGCTAACGCTTTTTGTAAGTAGCCGATCTTAGAATATCAATTCCTATTTCAACGTAACCTCAAACATTTTTGGCCAGCGTTTACCCGTGATATATAGTTTCTTGCTGCTGCTGTCATACGCAATACCATTCAATACATCGGTACGCTCGGTTACCTGATCCTTGAAATAAGTATTTTGAAGATCAGACAGATCCATCCTTCCAACCACATGTCCGCTGGAAGGATCGATCTTTACGATAATATTGGTTTGCCAAACATTGGCAAATACAAATCCATCGATATATTCCAGTTCATTCAATTCCTGAACAGGCCCGCCATTATCGGTTACGGCAATGGTTGATCTTACTTTAAAATCGGCCGGGTTCACAAAATACAAATTGGCTGTTCCATCACTCACGATCAGGTCGGTACCATTATTGGTGAGGCCCCATCCCTCATATGGCCATGGCAGGGTGCTGATGGGTTGATTGATATTATTGAGATTATATACGTACACCACATGAGTTTTCCAGGTAAGCTGATAGATCTTATCTCCGAAAATATTGATGCCTTCACCAAAGATCTTGTCGGAGCCCATCATATGCTTTTGTTCTACTTTACCGGATTTGAAATCGGTGATGCGCAGTGAAGAATTTTCATAGTCGCCGGTGCCTTCATATAGTTTTCCCTTGTAGATCTGTAACCCCTGCGTATAGGCGCTGGTATCGTGCGGATATTGCGCTACTACATTATACCCAATGGCCGGGATCGGTTTGGGCACAATGCTGTCGTCATGATCGGGTTCCGATCCATTGCCAGCACAGGACGCTAGAATAATCAACAAAGCGATTGCACTATATGTTTTCATGCTCATATCAGATGATTTCGATGATGCGCAAAAATAGGGACTGTTTATCCGCTTTCCTGCATTCGGGCTCAAAAATATTGTAATTCTTTAGTTAAAAATTGGCCGGCCAGTGCCCGTATCAGCATGTTTAATTCGTATGCGTTGAATGTTGATAGATCACATTCCGCTGCTGCAAATAATCCAAAATAAACCTGAAGCAGGCTTCATCCTTACCGATCAGTTCGGGTGGAAATACCCCTTTTTCAGTGAACAATCCTGCCATCATCATATTCAATGCTGCCGTACAGGTATAGCCTGTGGTACGGCTCATAGAGGATATTCCTGATGCCGCATCATAGCTATCAAATAAATTATATTCAATGCGGGTACTGGCATCACTGATGCTGATCTTCATCACGGTAAATTCTTCTTCATTGGCCCCCAGCTTCCATTGGTTGAACAATAGGGCAGAGGAGAATTCAAGGGGTGAGATATCCATATTGTTCACTTTTATCGGGCGGGTATCCAAAAACCCTGCACTGATCAATGATTTCATGAGAGCGATATGTCCGGGATAACGCAATGTCTTTTCTTTCATATTGGGAATATGGCCCATTGTAAATAAGATGGAACGCAATCCATCCGTATTGAAAGATTCAAGCGTGCCTATATTTTCCACTTCAATGAATTCGGCATCGCTCAGTGCCGGCTTGGTAACGATGCAACCATTCTCTACATAACGTGCCGGCCGGGTATATTCTTCCAGTACATCCATGGGTGAGAAGGGTGCCTTGTATTCAAAGGGCTGTACCCTTTTTCGGGGGAGTCCGCCAACAAGACATTCAAAATTACTGATGGTCATGCGTGCATTGTGATACCCGAGGATCAGGTTGCTCATGCCGGGTGCTACACCACAATCAACAATGACGGTAACATTCATTTGTTTTGCCAGGGCATCCAGGGCCAAAGCATTTTCAGGAAAAAAAGAAATATCCACTACATTTTTTCCGGCCCTAATGATGGCTTCCAGTGTGCGGTATCCCATGAAGCCGGGAACAGCACAGATCACAAATTCAAAATCTTTCAGCAGTGATTCATACTGAGCGGTATCCTGCAGATCAAATTGCCGAGTAGTTACTGCGCTTGTTTTTTTTGACAGTATTTCCAAAGAAGCAGCACTGATATCAAATGAAGTTACTTGATGGTTGAGCGAAAGGTCGATGGCCATTGCACGGCCTACCATTCCTGCACCCAATATGGCGATTGTTGGCATATGAATATGATTGTTGGCAGCATAGTTACATGAACTTATGTAGCCAGATGATTAATGATGTTTGAATGGAGATCAGCAAAAAAATCTATTGCTGAATGTTTTTTCCGGTTAAGCCTTTTCCGAAGTGCCGTTCATAATGATCGACATATAGGCGGAGAGCCTGTAGAAATGTGCGTATGTGGCTTTTGCGGTCAAATTAAAATTAGTTAAGGATGCTGGTTACAAATGTAATGATAATCAGCGAATCAATTTTTTGAAGATCAAAGATGGCATTAAGCACTGCAATCAGTAGTTACCAGATCGATCATTGACAGATACCATTGGCCATTCATATACATCATATAGAAAATAAATCCATTTCCTTTACTGCCGGTAAATACTATTTTACGGCTATTATCTTCCATAAAATGAATTCGTATATCTTCTGTTTTCCCGATCATAAGTTGATCGTATTTTATCCGGAAGGCAACTATTTCACTGATGGGACTAAAATGTTTTAGGCTATCTATAAGATATCCTTTTTTGTTCCAAACAAATCGTTCACAATTATACTTGGGTAGGGTTCCGTACTTAAGTGTAAATTTTTTTAGGTCCGTTTTGGCAATTGTTTGATTAGCGAGTATAAAAGGGTAATTCCCATCCAATTTTTCCACATGCTGATAACTGTCCATAGCTCCGGGCCTGTACAAAATATACATGCCATACTCAGATTGTATCAGGCTGTTGATAAGGATTAAATTTTTTTGCGATACAGCTTGTAATAATTTGGTACAGCTTTTTTTAAATGCAGCTTCTTTATCAGGCTGAGCTTGGGCAAGTGATAATGAAAAGCAAAAAATTAACAGGGCAACAATTTTTTTAGCAGTCATGGCTACCTATTTAACTTAAAGGTAGTTTTTTGTGCTCTTTATTTAACCATTTGTTAGCAAGCTTGGCTTTATTTTTGCATCAAATAGTGAAATGAATAATATGAAGAAAATTATACTTATGCTTTTTGCTGCGGCAACTACCTTCAGCGGACTTTCTGCGCAGGGCATTAAAGGCATTCTCGATAAAGTAAAAAAGGATACTGCTGCGAAGGCCTTATTTGAAAAAGTGACCAAGGTAGTTGTGCCGGCTGGTAAAACCTCCGGGCTCAGCAATGAAGACATTGTGAATGGATTGAAAGAAGCGCTGCGGGTGGGTACCGATAGCAGCAGCAAAAGACTGAGTAAAACAGATGGATATTTTACTGATCTGGCCATCAAGATCATGATGCCTGTTGAAGCACAGAAAGCAGAAAAAACTTTGAGGAACCTGGGTGCAGGTAAACTGGTGGATAAAGCGATCCTTTCTATGAACCGAGCTGCCGAAGATGCGGCAAAAGGGATCGGCGATATTTTCTGGAACTCCATCAAGAAGATGAATATTAATGATGGACTTCAGATTTTGAAAGGTGGAGATATGGCGGCCACAGAATTTCTGAAAAAAAATACTAC
>CAIRHQ010000064.1 GCA_903878475.1 uncultured Bacteroidota bacterium
CATTTTTCATTTTTCATTTTGTTTAATTTATCGGAATAGTATGGTTAACAGTACTTTATATCTTTCACGGTAATAATTATTTCCTCTTTTAATAAATGAGGCATATTATTAATTATTTATCTTCGCCTTAGACAAAATTCAGAAACTATGCGCATTTTTACACTCATCTCCTTGATGCTTATTTGCCATTTTAATTCCCAGTCACAAGGTTGTGTTGCCATCCGAAGTGGCGGTATGGCCTGTATGGCTCATGGCAATGAGGGTAAATCAAATAAAAGCTGGACATTGACCAGCAGTAGCCGTTACTTTCACTCCTTCCGCCATTTTGTTGGAACGGAAGAACAGAAACAACGTGTTGATCAGGGTACCCAAGTGATCAACCATGTGTACAGTATGGACCTTACACTAAGCAAGCAACTCAATTCTACCTGGTCGGTGGCCGTAAACCTGCCCATCATTTCCAATACCCGTTCCTCTTTGTACGAGCACGATAAGAAAAAAAGATACGATACCCATTCTTTTGGTATTGGTGATATTCGATTTGCAGCCTATGCCTGGCTGAAAAATCCGGATCATTATAGCAAGGGTAATGTTCAGGTGGGGTTGGGTATCAAACTGCCTACCGGCGATTATAAATATCAGGACTATTTCCATATCAACGATACAACCAAGATCTTAGGACCGGTAGACCAATCCATTCAATTGGGTGATGGCGGCACCGGATTTACTACCGAGATCAATGGCTATTATAATTTTTCTAAAAAATTAAGTGCCTATGGTAATTTCTATTATCTCATTAGTCCAAGAGAACAAAACGGCGTATCTACCTCAAGGGGTGGAGCCACCGCCGCTTCCACCATCGCCAACGGAAGCGATGTGATGAGTGTACCAGATCAGTTCATGATCAGGGCTGGCGTAAATTATATGGTAAAGAAATTTTCTTTTGCACTCGGACTCCGCGATGAATGCCTGCCTGTACATGATCTGGTGGGAGGTAGTAACGGATTCAGAAGACCGGGTTATATCATTTCTGTAGAACCCTCGGTTTCTTATAAACTTAAAAATGTTACCGCTTTTATCAATATTCCTTTTGCGGTTAAGCGCAACCGTACGCAAAGTGTTCCCGATAAGATCCGCACCAAGCTTACCGGTGTATATACCCAGGGAGATGCGGCCTTTGCTGATTATACTTTCAATGCTGGATTTGCTATAAAATTCTAAAGCAATAAATATTATCTAAGCAGGAGTACGGTTCCTTTTTGAGTCTTGGTGGGCTTGCCCGGTATGGTATAAGTACTAAACCATCCAAATGCTCCGCTATTATATGCATGACCTTTGATGGTTCCATTCCATTTTACATAAGGGTTGATGCTGTAAAATATCAGCTGCCCATATCGATCGTAAATACGAAGCGAAAAATCTTTTATCGTCGTTAAATTCCCCAGGGCCCCAAAATCATCATTCAACTTATCGCCATTGGGTGTAATGGCCTTTGGGAAAAAAAGATCCGAACAATCTACAGTAATATTAATTGTATCGGAACCCGAACATCCATTGGCATCGGTTACAGTAACCCAGTACGATCCGGTTCGTGTAACCGTAAAGGTTGGTCCGGTACTAAAGTCTTGCCAACGATAGCTGCTAAAACTTCCCGGATTAAGCAATACGGTTTGCCCGTTACAAACGCCCGTATCCCTTCCTAATGAAACCGGGATGGAATTTTGATTATTGGCAACAACCAGATTGTTCTTAATTGAAGTACAGCCATTGGCATCCCGGATGGTTAAAGCATAGGTACCCGGACTAACATTGTTGATAGCCGCACTGGTGTTTCCATTCGACCAGCTATATTGGTATGGGGCCACTCCGCCGCTAATGGCAGCCGTGATGCTGCCATTGTTTTGATTGCATTGAGCAGGAGTTATGGTTGGATCAATTTTTATAATAGCGGGCTCGATTAGAAAATACGAAACATCTGTAGGGCATGCATTCGCAGTATTGATGGTAACCGTATAATTGCCCGCAGGAATATTGATGATGCTGTAACTGGTTTGGGCAGGAATTGTATTCCACAAATACGTATACCCACCAGCACCTCCACCGCTAACCATCGCAGCAAGTGCACCCGACTGATCACCATTGCATAAAACAGCACTCAAAAGA
>CAIRHQ010000065.1 GCA_903878475.1 uncultured Bacteroidota bacterium
GTGATGCTGCAACGTGCCGGTGCCGATACGGTTTATCTTCAGCCTTGTATGGTGCCCCATTGGGTACGTGGCGAAAAGGAAACCGGTTATATCATGGGAAATGATGGGTCTAAACATGAACTCCGCCTTTGCGCCTTGGGGAATTCGGTAGGTACCGGTAAACAAGGGCTTACGGGTAATTTGGTAGAGATCAAGAGTTTTTCTGAGTTGGATGCTTTAGGAACAGCAGGAATACAAGGCAAGATCGTGTTTTATAATTTCCCGATGAACCCAACGTATATACGCACTTTTATGGCCTATGGCGAAAGCGGAGTTTCCAGAACAAAAGGACCGGCCCGCGCTGCCAAGTATGGGGCTATCGGTGTATTGGTAAGGTCATTGGCCAGTAATCCTGATGATTTTCCTCATACCGGAGTTACCGTATACAATGATTCCTTTCCTAAAATACCAGCGGTTGCCATTAGTACTAATGATGCGATATGGTTGAGCAATAGCCTGAAATCATCCCCATCTATAAAAGCATTTTTTAAAACCAGCTGTGAAATGCTTCCCGATGCACCCTCATTCAATGTGATCGGAGAGATCCGGGGAACGGAATTTCCCGAACAGATCATTACCGTAGGTGGCCATATGGATAGCTGGGACCTGGCAGAAGGAGCCCAGGATGATGGTGCAGGGGTGATGCAGAGTATAGAAGTACTAAGAGCATTAAAGGCATCTGGAATTAAATTAAAACGCACCATTAGGGCCGTGATGTTTATGAATGAAGAAAATGGTGGTCGTGGTGGCGATAAATATCTTGAAATAGCCAAGGCTAAAAATGAAAAACATATTTTCGGATTGGAAAGTGATGCCGGAGGATTTACGCCGCGTGGGTTTGGACTCGACATGTCTGAAACACAAAGGGCAAAGGTGGGTGGCTGGAAAAAATATTTCTACAATTATGGAGTGTACGATTTTACTGCCGGTGGAGGAGGTTCAGATATCGGTCCATTGAAACAAATTGGAACGGCCTTGGCTGGACTAAGCCCTGATAGTGAGCGGTATTTCGACTTGCATCATGCAGCTACAGATACATTTGAGGCAGTGAGTAAGCGCGAGTTACATTTGGGTGCAGTGAATATGACCGCCTTGATATATCTGGTAGATAAATATGGTTTATAACATTAAAAAATATTGATCATGGAAGCCGAAAAATCAATTCAGGAGCAACCTCAAAAAAAGAATGGATTCCGAAAATTCATGAACAGATTCCTGCTTGTTGTGTTGTTAGCGGGTGCCATTATTTTTTGGTGGAAATATTATTATGTTTTTGGCGAAGGCGTTAAATCAGGCGAACTGAACTATGTGGTGAAGAAAGGGAATCTGTTCAAAACATATGAAGGGAAACTGATACAAGCGGGGTTCAGGTCGCAGACCGCAGGCTCGATCAATTCGTATGAATTTGTTTTTTCGGTCACCAATGACAGCATCGCGAATATATTGATGAACAATAGTGGAAATTATTTTGATCTGCATTATAAAGAATATAAGGGAGCTATTCCCTGGAGAGGTTACAGCGAATTCATCGTGGATAAGATCATCAGTATGAAAGCTTTGGCACGCTAAACCTTATCCTGCATATAACAGAAAGATCACCGGTTTTTTATGCAAGTCTAGTTTTTCTTGCTTCCATTCAGCAACGGTCTTTGTTTTGATGTACTCATTTGCAGAAGTGATCTCGGAGGCAATACATATTCGTGTATTGGGTTTACATGTTTTTAGCAAGGTTTCAAGGAGTTGATTATTCCGGTAAGGAGTTTCAATGAACAGCTGGGTACTTTTTTTCTTATGAGAATTTTGTTCAAGGGCAACAATGGCTTTTGTTCTTTCCTGTACGTCGATGGGGAGGTATCCTAAAAATTCAAATTGCTGTCCATTCATGCCGCTGGCCATTAAGGCAAGCAGTATAGAACTGGGCCCTACCAACGGGTGTATCCGTGCATTCATTTGCTGGGCAACGGCTACCAGTATTTGTCCGGGGTCAGCAATGCCCGGACAACCGGCTTCGCTCATGATGGCTATATTTTTACCTTCCTTGATATGCTGTTGAAATGCAGCAATCACCTCATCCTCTGTTTTATGAATGGTATACCAGGTATAGTCATCGATAATGATGTCTTTGCAGATCGCTTTTAAAAACCTTCTGGCTGTTCTTTCATTTTCGGCAAAGATCACCTGGCATGCTTTTACCGCATCAATGATATATGGCGGGATCGTTTGTAAAGCCGATTCGTCCAATACTGTGGGAATAAGAAAAATGTTGGAGTTCATCATATCGTTACGATATCGCCGCCAAATGCGGGGTTATCTGATTTTGTTTTGTATAAACTGATGGTAGCTGCAATTACTCCATAACCCGGAGCTAGTATCCAGCCCAGGAAGGGGATAAGGTGCATCATATAGAATATCATGCCATTGCCAATGGCGAGCCCTTTATGCCTTCCAATGAATGATATACTTTGTGAAGGGGATAATTTATTTCTTTCAAAACTATAATCGAGCATGGAGAACCCAAAATAATAACATTCGATAAGCAAGGCAATGATGGGGGTGATCCATCCTACAACAGGAATGAAAGACAGGAGCAGAATAGAAATGGTATACACGGTTTGCCATAACATATTACGCAGGGCAAGTTTAATGCCGCGGAGCATGTCTTTCATCAATTGTTTAAAATTGAAGGGGTAGGATTTTCCTTCAATGATGGCTTCTGTTTTTTCGCTTAGCCATGCAAATAAAGGTGAACCAACGATCAGGAAAAGATATTTGAACAGCGAGAAATAAAAAAGTATCAATACCAATTGTAAGATCACCTGGCCAAAGATCAGGAAAAAACTCAGCCAGCTGTTTTGCATTTGCTGCATCCAGGCCTTTACACCTGTTTCCGATAGCATGAATTCAATGGCCCTGTTGCTGGAGATCCAGAACAGATAAATGCCCAGGCAGAAAACAATGGCATAGATCAGTCCGGGTATAAATATCCATTTCCACAACCGGTGTTTATTGATGAACCGGTGAGCAAAATAATACGCCTGTATAGAAGTGATGATTTCTTTCAGCATGCCCTAGCTTGGTTAATGATTGTGCTCTTTTTGCTATTTATTCTGATGTTGTATATTAGCTTAAAGTTAAAGATATAATGAAGAAGTTGGGCATCAAATTTTATGAACGGGATCAAGTAATAGATATTGCCAGAGAATTGATCGGTAAAATTCTGGTAACGAAAGTTGATGGAGTTTGTACATCCGGGCGAATTGTAGAAGCGGAGGCCTACCAGGGCGTTATCGATCGGGCATGCCATGGATTTGGGGGAAGAAGAACGGCCCGGAACGAACATATGTATGCTCCTGGTGGAACAGCCTATGTATATATCTGCTATGGGATGCATCATTTATTCAATGTGGTCACCAATAAACCGGAAGTGCCTGATGCAGTATTGATCAGGGGTATAGACCCTCTCGAAGGCATAACTACTATGCTTAAACGCACTAGAAAAAAACTAGTTGATCGCACATTGACCCGGGGGCCGGGAAATCTTTCTCGCGCCCTGGGCATCACAAAACTCAACTCAGGCCTAAAACTTACCGGCAATACGATCTGCATCATGGATGATGGAAAAATGATTCCCCAGCATGAAATTGGTTGCAGCAAACGTATTGGGGTTGAATCGGCCGGTGAAGCAGCAAACTACTGTTATCGGTTTTATCATAAAGGCAATTTGTTTGTCAGTGCTTCTCCTTCAAAGTAAATAGTTAAAAAAATCCCGCCTCATGGAGGCGGGATTGAATATTGACTTTTAGATTATTTATCTAATCACTACCACACCTGTTTTCACTTTTACACCTGCAGCGGTACGCAGAACTACATAATATACACCCGCACTATTGCGCCGCATGTCTACTTTGAGTAATTGGTACGACTGCGTTACAGGGAAATTATTATTGTACACCCTTGAGCCATGACTATCATACACGGTTACGTTTTGTGTAGTAGCCGCTCCACCCGCATTGTAATAAGAGATGGTGAACTGTCCGTCGTTAGGACTAGGGAATATCCAAAGTTTACTGCTGGCAGAATCACTGATGGTGATGGATGCCGGAACAGAAGTACATGAACCAATGGTGGCCACTACGGTGTAGAGCCCCAGTTCATTAACCGTTACCGTTTTTGAATTACCCGTTACGGTGATCGGTGTTCCGTTTCTTGTCCAAACGGTAGTAAATCCTGTTGCAGGCGTTACTGAAGCGGTGATGACAGTGCTGTATCCCGGATACAATTTGGTATAGGGCGATGCGGTTAAGGTTACGGTTGGCTGCGCACTTACGGTTAAAATAGCGGCCGCGGTATTTACTATGCCACAAGGAGCCAGGCCATTTACCACGGTACGGTATTGATTATTATTCATGGCCGTGGTTACACCGGTTAAGGTTAATGTGGTTGTGGTAGCACCACTGTATATACCTGCATTGCTGATATTGTTCCAGGTAGTACCGCCGTTGGTGCTTTCCTGCCATTGGTAGGTGGGCGAAGTACCTGCTGCAACCACGCTGAAGCTGGTTGTGCCTGTGGCGCAAATGGTGGCATTGGCCGGAGCCGTGGTAATGCTGATCGGCGTATACACGGTGAGGATAGCAGCATTGCTGGTAGCCGCAGGGCTACAAGTTCCGCTGATCACACATCGGTACCGATAAGTATTCATGCTAGCCAATGCACCGGTAATGCTGATGGTAGCCGTAGTTGTTCCGGTATACACACCAGTGTTGGTCAGGTTGCTATAGGTAGCGCCTCCATCGGTACTCAACTGCCATTGGTAGGTGAGTGCTGTTCCGTTGGCTGCTACAGTATACGAAGTATTCTGTGCGGCACATATGGTTGTTCCGGCTACAGGTTGTGCTGTAATGGCCGGAGCAGTATTTACGGTTAAAATAGCCGCTGTTGAGTTCAAGATTCCGCAAGGGGCGGCACCGGTTACTACACAACGATATTGATAACTATTCATGCCAGCGGGTACACCCGTTAACGTTAGTGTGGCAGTGGTAGCACCACTGTAAACACCAGCATTGCTGATATTGCTCCAGGTTGTTCCGCCATTGGTACTTTCCTGCCATTGGTAGGCAGGACTGGTACCGGCAGCCGTGATGCTGAAGCTGGTATTAGATCCGGCACATATCGTGCTGTTTGAAGGTTGTGCACTGATGGTAACAGCTGTGTTCACGGTGAGTAGGGCACAGGCTGAAGTAGCCGCAGGGCTGCAGGTTCCTGTGATCACGCAGCGATAAGCATAACCATTCATGGTGGCAGGGGCGGCGGTAAGACTTAAACCAGCCGTTGTTACACCAGCATAAATTCCACCGTTGGTAAGATTTACAAAACTACCCGCACAGCCAGTAGTGCTTTGTTGCCACTGGTAGGTTATGGCGGTACCGGTTGCAGCAACAGTAAACCCAGTGTTTTGTGTTGCGCAGATGGTACTTGCCGTTGGCTGACTGGTAATATTTGGAGCGGTATTTACGGTTAAAATTGCAGCATTTGAGTTGATGGCCGGACAGGCGCCGGTTACCACACAACGATACTGATAATTGTTCATGGAAGCGAGTACACCCGTTAACGTTAGTGTACCGGTTGCGGCTCCACTGTATACACCGCCATTGGTAATATTATTCCAGGTGGTTCCACCATTGATGCTTTCTTGCCATTGGTAACTGATGACTGTTCCGCTGATGACAACCGCAAAGCTGGTATTTGCCCCGGCGCATAACGTAACATTAGAAGGTTGCGAGGTGATGGTTAAGGCTGTACCTACGGTCAATATCGCTGCTGTAGAAGTAGCAGCTGAAGGACAGGTTCCGGTTACAATACAACGATACTGGTAGTTGTTCATACCGATCACTGTTGGATTGATATTCAGCGTAGCTGAAGTAGCACCAGTATAGGGAGCCACATTCGACAGGTTACTCCAACTGCCGCCACCATTGGTACTTTCCTGCCACTGGTAGCTGAGTCCGCCACCTGATGCTGTAACACTGAAACTGGCAGCATTACCGGCACATACAGAAGTATTTGACGGATTTGCTGATATAGCAGGGGCAGAATTTACGGTGAGGGTGGCTGCATTTGAATTGAGTGGACTACAAGCGCTGCTCACTACGCAACGATATTGGTATCCGTTCATTCCTGCAGCAGTGGGCGAAATACTGATGGTAGTGGTTGTTACTCCCGAGTAAGGAGCAGTATTGGTCACATTATTAAAGCTGGCTCCTCCATCTGTACTCACCTGCCATTGATAGGTAAGTGTACTACCGGTAGCGGCTACACTAAATGAAGTGGCCGTGGGTGCACAAACGGTGCTATTGGATGGCTGGCTGGTAATGGTAGTAGCCGAATTTACTGTTAGAATTGCCGCATTGGAAGTAGCGGTCAGCGGTGCGCAGTTTCCGGTTACTACACAACGATACTGGTAAGTATTCATGGGTGCAGTTACCGACGTAAGCGTAAGGCTTGTGGTAGTAGCACCACTATAAACACCGCCATTGGTAATATTGCCCCAGGTTCCACCACCATTGATACTTTCCTGCCATTGGTAACCCAGCGGCGTAGTACCATTGGCTACCACGGTAAATGTGGCATTATTACCTGCACAGGTAGTGGAATTAGAAGGGTTGGTAACGATTGAAGCAGGTGTACATCCGGATGCCGGG
Organism: uncultured Bacteroidota bacterium; assembly: GCA_903878475.1. Lineage (GTDB taxonomy): Bacteria > Bacteroidota > Bacteroidia > Chitinophagales > Chitinophagaceae > Ferruginibacter. Next base: position 6,741 of record CAIRHQ010000065.1, read on the forward strand.
ATGATGGCTGACCATACACCACGGCCATGGGTACCCGCTGCAATGGTGCGGTCACTTGCTCTGTATCGGATCATATCTGTACGAACATTGGGGAAGGTGGGGTTGGCATTCCACACGGTACTGGCGCCATTGATCAGATCGGTTTCCCAAACACCGGTTTCTGTTGCGATATAGGCCTTTGTGTTATCGCCAGGATAGAATAAGCACCAACGAACAGGCATATCGGGCAGGTTGCCATCAATGGCTGTCCAGGTGGTTCCTCCATTGGTAGAAACCCAAACATTGTTTACACCATAGTTCGAGTAAGTAGCCATCAGGTTCTGATCATTTGTTCCCTGGATCACACAACTTACAGAGCCGGTCATACCTGCCCCGGTGATATTCACATCAGTTGGAACTGCGGCATTGGCATTATCCACCTGAACCACTCTTCCACCTGATGTTCCAAAATAAACCCTGTTGGCTGTATAGGGTGATACGTTTACACTGAGTACACTGGCACCATTGAAACTGGGGATGCTGATGATATTGGTTGAGCTACCCGTATGCGGATCATTCCATCTTAGGTATTGACCGGCAGAATAACCTGCATAAAATATATTTCCAATATTGTCAAGATCAAAAGGATTTATGAATTGTCCGGCAGAGCTAGAAAAATTTATACTACTCCAGGAAGCGCCGCCATTTGTACTTCTGCGGTATTGGTTATATACATATGCACCATATTGGAATTGATTTTCATCCTGGTCGATGGCCACTATACCACCGTCGCCTCCGGTTACTTCAACAGAGCTGCTTAAGCCGGGGTTGTTCAATTGGTGTGTACCATTATCCTGGGCACCGGCTAAAAAATAATCGGTAACCGTTGGACTAATAGCAATAGAATAAAATTGTTTAAGTCTCAGTCCTACGTTTCTGTCTCGGATAGTTGTACCGCCATCAGAAGAATAGTGAACACCTCCATCACAGGCAAATAGTAATTTATTACCTCCATCGTACCAGATCACTTTATGTTGGTCGGCATGCACATATTGACCACCGGTTCCTACCCAGGCAGAGATTTTTACCCAGGTAGCACCGCCATCAATTGTTTTGTGGGTATCCAATCCTCCAACAATACATTGGGTTGGGTCTGCAGGATTTATATCACAGGAAAGAGAATACCATCCTTGTCCGCTTGCCCAACCAGAAGCAGGCTGACCAGCAGTTGCTACCCAGTTTGCACCACCATCTGTTGATTTCCAGATGGTAGGTACCTGATATGAGCCATTGCAGGGCAATGCATATAAAGTGTTGCCTTTGCAGCAAATTTCTGTTCTGTTTGAAAATGCTGTAAAAGCAGTAGTAGGAGTATTCCAGCCAGCAGCAGAAGTTACAGTGGAAGGAACATCGGTATAGAAATAAGCCGAAGCTGAGAAAATACCAGTGGTGATATGCAACCTGCCTGGACCAGAAGTTGAACTGATCTCCATATCGCAGATATCAGAGTTGGGTGAAGTGCTTGGAGTGATCACTTGCCAGGCTGCTCCAGCGCTTGCCTTGGTTGATCTGAGTATTCCGTTGGAACGGGTGGCCAGGTAAATATTTCCCTGATAGTCACAGAGGATTCTTGTACACCGGGTATAAGCACTGGTGCTGGCAAGATAGTTCCAGGTAACACCATGATCAGCGCTTCTGAAAACACCTACGCCTCTCACTGCTTCAAAGTTTCCATAGGATTCACCTGTACAGAAATACATGATATTCGGATCTGTTGGATCCTGGGATATTGCAGCTACGGCAAGATTGCTTAAAAAATCATTCACCAACAGCCAGGTAGCAGGTGCGGCAGTAATATCGGAGGTTTTCCAAAGGCCCCCATCCACACCACCAACCCAAACTGTTTTGTGGGTAGCATCTGCAGAATCCACCATCATGGCCCTGATCCTTCCTGATGTAACACCATTATTGGCCCGGGTATTTCCGTTTGAAGGACCCACTACGTCGGAATTTGGTCCTCTTTCTTGCCAACTTAATGTAGTTATGGTAGAAGGGCTGTTAAGCGCCATATTCTTAGACAACTGCGTCTGATACATGGCTGTCAAAAGTCGGCCTTCCGGAATGGTTCCTGTGGCAGGATCTTTGGTACGGTTAAATTCAAATTCGTTGGCTTGATCTGGGCCGTCATATTTATCATTTTCCTGTTCAGTGCCTGGGTTGATTTTTTCCAGACAGCCGGTAGTAAACAAGAAGCTGGCAGCCATTGTTAAAAAAACCGCGAATGATTGCTGGTAAATTTTTTTCATAATTTTATTAAGGTGAAGGTTGGAGAATGCAAACAAAAGTTTGGGTGTTCAATAGATTTTTTTGGTTAATTATTAAATAATTCTAAAACGGGAATTGGTTCAAATTGTTGCAAAAAGCATTAAAGTAAGGGTATAAAATAAATCGCTCAATTGAATTACGATTGAAATTAATATATTTTTATACATGGTATAATAAAACCACCAAATTATTTCTGTCCATCCGAATTTTGCAGCATAAAATTAAGCCCGAATTTTGTTTTTGGCAAATCTGAATATAAAAAAAACTCCTGCTTTTTACAGCAGGAGTTGATATTTTTAAATAGTTGGTTAGCACTATCTTACAAGCACTTCACCGGATTTCAGTTTTTTACCATTGGCATCCCTGAGCACAACATGGTAAACTCCTGCTCCATTTCTGCGCATATCAATCTTATGTAACTGATAAGCCTGGTTTACAGGGAATGTACTGTTGAATACCCTTCTGCCCAGATCATCGTAAATGGTAATGCCCTGCGTGGTAGTACTACCGGCATTGTAATAAGTAACGGTGAACTGACCATTGTTCGGACTTGGGAAGATGAACAGTTTATCGCTCGGTAATGCAGTGATCGTAAGTTCATTCGACTGGTTGATACAAGTTCCGGTAGCGATATCAGTAACCACTACTTTATATTTTCCAAGGTTATTTACGTTAACAGTATACGAATTGCTGGTTGCACCCGGTATCAGTATGCTATCCCTGAACCAAGCTATGGTAAGTCCGCTTGCCGGTGTGGTAGTAGCCGTGATGATGGTGAAATCACCTGCCTGTAAAGCTGTTTTTGGAGCAGCGATGCTGGCAGTAGGCAATACATTTACAGTTAAAGCTGAGCTGTTTGAAATGGTCGGAACAGTACAAGTTGCATTCGACAACAGACAGCGGTAACGGTAACCACTAAGCGAAGTTGGAACATTGGTAATGGTGAGCGTAGCGGTAGTTGTTCCTGAATAAGGAGCAGCTGCTGTTACATTGTTCCAGGTAGCACCTGCATCGGTACTTACCTGCCATTGGTAAAGAATGGTAACCGTACTGCTTCCTGCAACAGTAAAGCTGGTATTACCCGTGCTGCAAATAGCGGTAGACACTGTAGGCTGGGTAGTAATGGTAACCGGACTGATCACCGTTAAGATGCCAACAGCAGAATTCACTGCAGGAGCACAAGTACCACTAACTGCGCAACGGAAACGATATGTATTCATCGCAGCGGTAAGCGGATTCACTGTTAAAGCAGCGGTAGACACACCTGAATAAGGAGCGCCATTGGCCAGATTGGTATAAGTAGTTCCTCCATCTGTACTCACCTGCCATTGGTAGATCAAACCTGTACCGTTAGCGGTAACGTTGAAGGTGTTGCTGGATCCTACACACAAAGTGATATCTGTAGGTGATGCAGAAACAACTGGTGATGTTTGTACAGTAAGTGCTGCAGTTCCATTAGTGTTTAAGGCACCACAAGCTGCAGTACCGGTAACGATACAACGATAACGATAACCGGTCATGCCTGCTGTAGCAGCAGTAATATTTAATGTTGCTGTAGTAGCTGTGCTATAAACACCGCCATTGCTGATATTGCCCCAGGTGGTGCCGCCATCGGTACTTACCTGCCACTGATATGTGGGTGAAGTTCCGGCAGCAACTACTGCAAAGCTGGTATTAGATCCTGCGCAAATAGTTGCGTTGGCAGGTTGTGTAGTGATGCTGATCGGTGTATTTGCAGTAAGCAATCCACAAGCCGAAGTAACGGCAGGGGCGCAGGTTCCTGATACGATACACTGGTAAGCATATCCATTCATGGTCGTTGGTGCATTCGTAATGGTGAGTGAAGCAGTGTTTGCATTAGTATATACACCGCCATTAACCACATTGCTGAATGTTCCACCACAACCTGTTGCACTTACCTGCCATTGGTAGGTAAGGGTTGCACCTGTTGCAGTTACACTGAATGAAGTACTGTTGGTTCCTCCGCAAACGGTAGCCGCTGCTGGCTGACTGGTTATGGCTGGTGAAGCCTGTACTGTAAGCTGGGCATTGCTTGAATTAGTTGAACCGCACTGAACGCCTGCGATACAACGATATAGATAACCATTCATGCTTAAGGTAACCCCTGTCAATGACAAGGTGGCTGTAGTAGCATTCGTATATACGCCAGTGTTAGTTACATTGTTCCATGAAGCACCACCATCTGTGCTAACCTGCCATTGGAAACTGGTAGCAGTTGCAGCAGTAATTCCGAATGTAGTATTGGCGCCAACACAAATGGTTTGCGGTACCGGTTGAGCGGTTACCGCCGGGCCTGATCCAGCATTGATGGTAAAGGTTATATTCTGAGTTTGGTTTGGCGCACCTGCGGCAACACCTGTTACAGTAATTGTATATGCACCGGCGGTCAATGTATTGGTTCCGGTTAAAGTAACAGTAGAAGATGGAGCGCCCGTGGTTAATGGGTTTGTTCCAAATACAACTGATGTTCCGGCTGGATTACCGCTGGCAGATAACGTAATTGGATTGGTAAAACCTGAGGCAAATGTTGCGGTTAGCGTTGTTTGCATAGAAGCCGGCGCAGGACAAGTTACAGCACTTGGAGCAGAAGCGCCAAGGGTGAAGCCTGAAACCGGAGCAGTGATGGTAAAATTGGTATTTGAAATATCAAAGAAGATATTTCCAACGGCTTCAATTTTGATCCTTGCTGTTGTAGATGCTGTAGTGGGTATGGTAAGTGCTTCCGTGCCATCGTTAGGGGTACTTGCTGCTAAAACGGTAGGGAATGTTTGTCCGCCATCTGTGGATAATGAAATCATGACATTGGCGCAACTTACAGGAGCAGCTGTGGTATTATTCACATTCCATGTAATGGTTTGAGTAGATCCACCGGCCCAGGATACATTGGTATTGGGTATGGTAACCTGGAATGGACCAGATGTATTGGTAACCGTTACGGCCATATCCTGAAATTGGGTTTGGCCGATCGTTGAACCTGGAACGTAAGGGCGATTATCCCTAACCGTTAACCTGAAATTCAGGGTCCTTGAAATTGAACTCAATGCTTCAATATTACATATGGCATCTCCACCAGGTAAAGTTGGTGTGATTAATAAACCAGCCAAGATGGTTGATAATTTTGGTAAAAGCCTGGTTGGGTTAGTTGAAGGACTGAATGATAACCAGTTTGGTCCTGTTGGTTTGGTTGCATAGGCAACACTATTAGAAGCAGTTTGTCCGCCATGCACATCATTTTGTTCCCAGCAATACGTGATCGGATCGCTTTCGGGATCAGTTGCTGAACCCGTTAAATAAAATGGTGTGGAGATGGGTATAGTATAATTGGTAAGTGCTGCTACAACAGGAGGATGGTTCACTGTCATAGTGGTAACCACTGGGCAACTCTTCGTAGCCATATTGGCCTGGATCTGTGCAATATTTGCTTCATGATAAATGTCAATGGAATGCGGTGCAGGATCATAGCTGGTGATACCAGCATAACCCATGATGGTAATACCGGCACCTACTTCTTTCTGGGCAACCGTGCCTTCATTTGAATGAGTGAAACTATGGTTTCCGCCCATCTGATGGCCAACTTCATGCACTACATAATCAATATCAAAATTATCACCCTGTGGAATTCCATCCGCTGGTGAAGTGATACCACTTCCTTTCTGACCGGCTACGCAAACACAACCGATACAGCCTGCGTTTCCACCACCGCCGGAAGCTCCGAACATATGGCCTATATCATAATTTGCATCACCAACCACGCTATTCAAAAGGCTCTGTAATTGTCCATTCCAAGAGCCCATGGTTGTATAAGGGTCTGTTGAAGGGTTGTAAAATATAATCTGGTCTTCAAAAGTATTTGAAATGAGGTTAAGGTGAATGGCAAGGTCTTTTTCATAACAACCATTACAGCGGGAAAGCGTTGCATTAATAGCTGCATAAACCAGTGCGCTCTGGGCTGCACTGAATGCGCCAAACCAGTTGGAGTATTCTCCGTTTACTGACTGTGCCAGGCGCATGGTCCTGATCTCCCCAGTATTGCTTTGGGGCCCGTTTATGCCGGCAACCTTTGCATTTATACTAGTAGCGAGTTGGGTGTCAACAGTTGAACAAACCCATTGCAACTTGGTTTTATCTCTTTGTGATTTGTAAACTGAATAAACGTTATGATCGTTGGAATAGGGTTCAATGAATTCACTTGGCTTATCTGCCCTGAATACCATTGTCTGAATACCTCTGGGAGAAATACTCAATTTTAAAAGGGCATACCTGTCGGTGATACCTCTTCCTGAATAGGCCCTGATCTCAGGATAACGGGCTTGCAGTTCGGGTACAAAATTTGAAGCTTCCCATACTTCAAATTCTTCGATACCACCATCTGCATTGGGTAAAGAAATAGTTGTTGAACGGCCTTGATTCGCAACGCCAACGATGGTAAATAATTTTTGTCTTAAAGGTTCAGTATTCAAATTGAATAATTTGAACTCTTTAGGATAGGCAAGTCTTGCTACAGCTTTATCTGTTGTGATGCTGCTGCGGCTATCCATATTGGCAGACCAGAACCGGTCTGTTTGTGAGAAACCTGCAACAGTGATCAAAGCAAGCAATAATGTGAGGAGTAAAGCTTTTTTCATACTTTAAAATTTTTTGCTAATGTATTGCTTTTTTTTGGTAATAAACATGCCCAAATCCTTTGTAGGAGGTATTTTTTATCATGTTTGTGGCATAAGGGGGAAAAGACAAATTTATCCGGTTCGGTTCCTTTTTTTTAATTGGTTTTCAAAGCAATAGACGTTGGGCTATCGCAGCCATAAAAAAAGGCTTTCCAAGTGGAAAGCCTTTAATATTTTTTTTATGGTTAAGCCTTAAAATTTAGGGCAGGGTATGCCTTTAACTTCAGTAGGTTTTTTGATATAAATAATGGAAATTTCCGAACCTCCACGAGAGGCAGTAGCCGCTTTTAAATTGGAAATATTGAGGTCATAACTGGCACCTATCCGAAGTCCGCCAAATTCTAGTCCTACATAAGGAATAACCGCATCATTAAAACGCATCCATCCACCAAGATAAACACTGCTGGGATTATCTGGGTTTTGATTCAGATTAGCTGCAATGGCAGCACCCACAGTAGTTTCACTGGCTTTATTTTGGATCTGATGGATTACCGAAGTATGCAACATCAGGTTTTCAGAAATAGAGAATGAACCGCCGGCATGTATAGTTACCCTTCCGGCTAAAAACCAGTTTTTATCTTTGAAACTTACTTTCGGCCTGTTGATATGGTACATGGAAGATCCGATATAAAAATTATTCCTTCCATTGGTAGATCCTGAATACAGTATGCCAGCATTTACATCAAAATAAGATTGATTGTTGCCATTGGTGAGGATATCAGAGGTGGTTCCGGTAAATCCATTTTGAGTAAGTTGGTCTTCAAAAGTAAGTTTAGTAACATCCAGACTTAAACTTGAATAAGTGCCCTGAAAGCCAGCCCCGATCGTATTATATCCGTTTTCGTCAAGTGATTTATGGTACGACATAGAAACTGATCCATAATTCAGTTTTAGTATGCTATTGGCACTCGCATCCACCAGTCCTGAGAAACCCACACCGAACACATCATTTTGTGGAACCCTGCTTTTTAAAATGGGAAAATCTAATGAGGCACTTGAAGTAACATAAGCTTTTGGAATGGAAGGCCATTGATCGCGGTGATTTGCAGCCAGGCGCCATAACCCTTCAAACTTGCCTGTGAAGGCAGGGTTTAAGGTGAGTGGTGATGCAAAGAATTGTGAAAAATGCGGATCCTGTGCATGCGCCAGCACCGATAGCAAAAGGGCAAATCCCAGTAATATTGATTTTCTCATTTTCATTTAACTATAACTGTTCAGAACGATAAAGATAAGGATTTGCACTAAAATGCTGCACGGAAAATCCATGGAACCAAATAGTGGTGTGAAAGGTTGGTTCTGTTAAGGTAAAAAGCCTACCCCTGTAATTTCGCTCCGTATGCGAGGTCACCCGCATCGCCCAATCCCGGTACAATATAGCCTTTGGCGGTAATTTCATCATCAATATCGGCACACCAGATGGTGGCCTTAGGCTCTGCCCTAAGTATGTATTCAATGCCCACGGTGCAGGCAATTGCACACACAATATGCAATTCTTTAATATGGCCTTCTTCTTTTAAAAATTGTATGGCTTTCACCAGTGATGAGCCTGTGGCAAGCATGGGATCGCTGAGGATCACGATCCTATTCTCAATATCGGGGCAACTCATATATTCTAGTCTGATATCAAATGACCCGTCGGGATTGTGTTTGCGGTAGGCACTGATAAATGCATTATCTGCTTTATCGAAATAATGCAATAACCCGTTGTGCATCGCTAACCCTGCCCTCAGGATAGTGGCCAGTACAGGTTGTTCGGAGGGTACCTTACTCATATGCGTACCCATGGGTGTGGTGATCTCTTTTTCTTCCCAGGGAAGTTGTTTGCTGATCTCATAACCGATCACTTCAGCTATTCTTTCGAGGTTATTACGGAACCGCATGCGATCAGTTTGCACATCAACATCCCTTAATTCACTTACCCAGTTGCTTACCAAAGAATACTGTTCGCTGATATTGATGACCATTTTTCTTGATGTTATTGGTGAGGATTGCTTGTGGTTGTAAAACTAAAATAAATTATTCCCATTTCGGACAATATTTTAACATTCTCTTTCACAAAAATGTAGTTTTATTGTACTCAAATAAATAGATATGAAAAGTATAGCATTGATTCTTGCCCTGGTGGCGGTTGGTTTTACTTCTTGCAACAGCAGTGATAAAAAGGCCGAAAAGGGGAAAGATAAATATGAGCAGACCAAGGAAAGCCTGGGCGATAGTGAAAAGCATAATCCTCAGCGATTTATTTCGATCGAAGGACACGATAAGCATAATCTGATCGGACAAACGGTAGTAAAGGGGACGCTTACCAATAAAGCATCGGTAAGCAGTTTCAAGGATGTGAATATTGAAATTTCTTTTTATAGCAAGACCGGTACCCTACTGGAAAAAGATCAGGAAACGGTGTATGAAACGCTGGCGCCCGGCGACAGCAAAAATTTCAAGACCAAGTATTTTGCGCCGAAAGGTACGGATAGCGTATCCTTAAAAGTACTGGGTGCAAGATCTGAATAACCAGCTATCATTTAATTGTCGTAACCCGATCAATAAATTCAAAACGATCGCCATCAAATAATCCGAGGTCGCTCAGTTTTACATGGGGGATCACCAACAGGGCCATAAATGACAAGGTCATGAAAGGCGCTACCAGCGAAGATCCCATATCTTCCTTTACCATTTTATCAATGGCTGTATAAGCTGCAGCCACTTGGTAACCGTTCTCATGACTCATTAGTCCGGCCACCGGCAACGCCAATGTCATTTGCTTATCGGTCATAACTGCGCTTACTCCTCCCCGTGATTGTATCACCAGGTTCACTGCCTTCATCAAACTTTCATCATCCACGCCTACGGCTACAATATTGTGAGAGTCATGTGCCACGGAAGAGGCGAGTGCACCTTTCTTCAGCCCGAAATTTTTGATAAATGCCTTTGCCACCGGGGCATCAGTATACCGGTTCACCACCACCATCTTTAAAATATCTCGTGAAATATCCGATACTATTTTATCTCCATCAATTGCAGGAGCAAACAGGAGTTTATTCGTGATCAACTGTCCATCAAGTGCTTCTATTACGGGTATCTCTTTTTCACCGCGGTAGGGCACTGTAAAATCGGACAATGATTTTTCACTACAATTGAAATTATTGATGGGTACGGCCTGCGGACTATCAATGAGTGATTTTCCATTATCGGCCACCAGTTCGCCATTAATATAGGTTTGGGCAACAGTAAAATCTGTCAGGTTATCGGCCACAATAAAATCGGCCCAGTCGCCGACTCTCAATAAACCCACGTTCATTTTATAGTGGAGCACGGGGTTGATGCAGGCGGCTTGTAATACTTTGAACAGGTCGATGCCTTTAGCAATAGCCCGGGCACAGAGTTGATTGATATGTCCTGCTTCCAGGCTATCAGGATGCTTATCATCACTGCAAAACATCATGTGGTTGTAATGTTCATGCAACAGATCCGCCAGTGCTTCAAAATTTTTTGCGGCACTACCTTCCCTGATCAATATCTTCATTCCATATTGGAGTTTATCCATTGCTTCGGCTGCGGTGAAACATTCATGGTCGGTGGAGATACCGATCTCTCCATCGGGGAGCCCGGCTTCAATATATTGTTTGGCCACGGCTCCCATGAGTCCTGGTGCATGTCCATCCACCGGTTTTCCATATTTGCGGGCAGAGGCAATTTTTTTCATAACCTCTTCATCCGCATAGAGCACACCCGGAAAATTCATCATTTCGCTCAGGTAATAGATCTCCTCATGTTGTAAAAGGGTATCCACTTCAGCAGCGGTTAAGGCTGCTCCTGCGGTTTCAAAAACGGTTGCTGGTACACAACTGGGCGCTCCAAAATGGAATTTAAAAGGCACGGTATTCCCATTTTCGATCATGAACGAAACGCCTTCCATACCACATACATTGGCAATTTCATGCGGATCGCTGATGGTGGCCACTGTGCCATGAACGACCGCCAGTCGCGCAAATTCGGAAGGCACCAGCATAGAGCTTTCAATATGCACATGGCTGTCGACGAAACCCGGGAGGATACATTTTATATTTTCGGTGCCCGGCGGTGGGGCCGGAAGCGGATTGACAGACAAGATCTTTTTATCGGCCACTGCTATTGACCCATAGAAAATATTTTTATTGAAAATGTCAACAATATTGCCGGTTATGGTAAAGGATTTCATTTTATTGGGATTTGATGTATATTTTTATAATATGAACGGTTTAAGTTACTGGATAAATGGAAGAGCAAAAAAGAAATAGACTTTAATTTTGCTCTATCTTTCCGATCTAAAAAATTGATCCATGCGCAATTTAATCATATTTGGAATTTTTGTGGTGGCCCTGGTGATGGTACAGTTTGCGCAAGCACAAACCATTGAGGAGGTGCTCGACAAATATGCAAAAGCACTTGGCGGAAAAGACAAGCTGCTGGCCCTTTCCAGTCTTTATCTGGAAGGTGTTTCCGTGATGAATGGCAATGAGGTGACCAGTAAAACAACAAAAGTGCAGGATAAACTTTTCAGAAGTGAGCTCAATTTTGGAATGGGGAGTATGGTGATGGTGATCACGCCGGAAAAAGGCTGGCGTTCAAACCCAAGGAATGGCGGTGCTTTTGAGGCGATGACGGAAGAAGCCTTAAAAGGTTCATTATACCAGATGGATTGTGTTGGACCTTTATTCAATTTTATGGCCAAGGGTCATAAAGCAGAACTACAGGGTAAGGAATCAGTTGAGGGAAATGATTGTTATAAGATCAAATTAACGACTTCTTCAGGAAAGGATATTTATTATTGGATCAATAGTAAAACATATCTCATTGATCAATCATCACAAAAAGGTGGAGGCAGGGGAGGCGATGTAGAAATGATCACTTTGTACCGAGATTATCATGAAGTTGACGGAATCATGTTTCCTTTCACATCAGAAGTAAAGAGCAGTGGCGGCGGTTTTGGCAATGGTACAATGAACTTTGAGAAGATTGAGCTGAACAAACCGGTGGATGCCAAATTGTATAAAGCAGAATAAAGCAGCCTATTTATTTTATCATAATCAATACAAAAAAATGAAAAAGTTTACATCAGGAATCTTATTGATCGCAGCCTTGATGCTCGGCAATAATGTACAAGCCCAAACACTGGATGAGATCCTTAACAATCATATCACTGCAATGGGTGGAAAAGAAAAATTGTTAGCACTTACTACGGTAAAAATGGATGGGAATTTAAATGTTCAGGGTACCGATGTAAGTGTGATCAATACCCGCAAGCATATGGTAGGCTTAAGGGTAGATATATCCGTTATGGGCACAGAGAATTACCAGCTGATCACTCCGGAAAAAGGTTGGGTTTTTATGCCGATCCAGGGACAATCTGCTCCTGAGGAAATGGCAGCCGATCAGTTTAAAGTTGGGCAGAATACGCTTGACCTGCAGGGGCCTTTCTTAAATTATAAGGAAAAAGGACATAGCATTGAATTAGCCGGAACTGAAAAAATCGAGGGCAATGATTGTTTCAAATTGAAGGTTACTTACAAAAATGGTAATCAAACCGATTTCTACATCAATAGCAAAACCTGGTTCGTTGATAAATCAAGTACCAAGATCACGGTGAACGGAGAATCCATTGATGCGGCTACCTCATTCAGCAATTACAAGCAGAATGCAGATGGATACTGGTTCCCCTATTCAACCACCAGTGCCCGTGGCGATCTTAACTTCGATAAAATTGAAACCAATATTAAGGTAGAAGACAGTATTTTTAAAGCCAATTAATACAGGCATAAACTTATTTAAGCTGTTCCTGTAATGCCGGGAGCAGCTTTTTATTTGCGTATAGGATTCTGTATACTTATTTTCCAACATTGAATTAATCAAGTATGAAAAAATCATTCACGTTGATCGTTTTGCTGTTTATTTCAGCAATGGTTTTGTCGCAGAAAAATGCCGTGCCGGTAAACAAATCTGCCGATAGCATATTGTGGAGTAAGTTGAAATACAGGCTGGTTGGGCCATTCCGGGGAGGCAGGAGCGGGGCGGTAACCGGCGATTACCGGCAAAAGAATTGTTTTTATTTCGGTTCTACCGGCGGTGGGGTCTGGAAAACAATTGACGGAGGCAGCAACTGGAACAACATCAGTGATAAATATTTTGGCGGAAGTATTGGTGCAGTTACGGTAGCACCAAGCGACCCTTCTATCTTGTATGTGGGCGAAGGTGAAAATACCCTACGCGGTAACGTTAGTGAGGGTTTCGGCATCTGGCGCAGCGATGACGCCGGAAGAACCTGGCGCAACCTGGGATTGAAAGATACCCGCCATATCATCCGCATTGTGGTTCATCCTAAGAATCCGGATATCGTTTGGGTAGCAGCCATCGGGCATTTGTTTGGGCCAAATGAGGAACGGGGTGTTTTCAAAACTACCGATGGCGGCAAGACCTGGAAGAATGTGCTGTTCATCAACAACCAAACCGGATGCAGCGATCTGGTGATGGAACCGGGCAATCCTGCTGTTCTGTATGCAGGCAGCTGGCGCATTCAACGTACGCCGTATAGTTTGGAAAGTGGTGGTGATGGCGGTGGCATCTGGAAATCGGTAGATGGTGGAGAGCACTGGAAAAATATTACAACAGCGAGAGGTTTACCCAAAGGATTATGGGGAATTGTTGGTGTAACAGTTTGTCCATCCAATACCGACCGCATCTATGCCCTGGTTGAAAATCCGTCCGGCGGTTTATTTGTGAGCAATGATGCAGGCGAAAGCTGGACATTGCAAAGCAGCGATAATAATATCAGGCAACGGGCATGGTATTATTCAAAAGTTTTTGTGGATCCTAAAAATGCTGATCTGGTCTATGTGTTGAATGTGAATTTTTTGAAAAGCATTGACGGAGGAAAAACTTTCAGGAATATCAATACGCCACATGGCGATCATCATGATCTGTGGATCGATCCGGAAGACGGTAACAGGATGATCGTTGGTGACGATGGCGGCGCACAGATCAGTGTAGATGGCGGAAATAATTGGAGCAGTTATTATAACCAGCCCACGGCACAATTTTATAGGGTGAGTACCGACAATCATTATCCATACAGGATACTGGGCGCACAGCAGGATAATTCAACGATCAGGATATTATCCAGAACAGAGGGCGGAGAAATTTCGCAGGAAGACTGGCAGCCTACAGCAGGAGCCGAAAGTGGCTATGTGGTTGCCGATCCATTAAATCCGGATATCGTGTATGGGGGGAATTACAGTGGCTATTTATCGAGGTACGATCATAAGACCGGTGAGAACAGAGCCGTGAGTGTTTGGCCCGATGATCCAATTGGTGCGGGTGCCGATGTTTCTAAATATCGGTTCCAATGGAATTTTCCGATCTTCTTTTCGCCCAACAATCCTAAAAAATTATATGCAGCAGGAAACGTTTTGTTTGCTACAGAAAACGAAGGTGCTTCATGGACCGCACTGGGTGGCGATCTTACTACGAATGATAAATTAAGACAGCGGTCGAGTGGCGGGCCCATCACCAAAGACAATACCGGTGTTGAAGTGTATTGCACCATTTTTACGGCCGCTGAATCTGCGCTGGAAAAAGATCTGTTGTGGACGGGCAGTGACGACGGACTGATCCACATGAGTAAGGACGGTGGCGCGCACTGGACAAATGTGACCCCTCCTGATGCCGGAAAATGGATGATGTGGAACTGTGTGGAAACCGATCCTTTTCAAAAAGGCAAAGCCTATTTTGTGGGTACCAAGTATAAGCAGGATGATTTCAATGCCTATATCTATAAAACCGAAGATTACGGTAACACATGGACGAAGATAACCAATGGTATTGCAGCTACGCATTTCGCGCGATGTTTACGGGCCGATAAGAAAAGACCCGGCCTCTTGTATTGCGGTACTGAATATGGTATGTATATCAGTTATGATGATGGGGCACATTGGAAACCATTTCAGTTGAACTTACCCATTGTACCGATCACCGACCTTACCATCAAAGAAAATGACCTGATCGTGGCTACACAGGGCAGGGCATTCTGGGCCATCGACGATCTGGGTGTGCTGCAACAGCATGATCCCGCCATTGTAGAGAAGAATATTTATGCGTATCCGGTAAATGATGTTTATCGCTACGACGGATATCAGAATCTGCAGGCAAAGAATGCAGGCATTAATCCACCGGCAGGTGTGGTCATTAATTATTTTGTAAAACAATTCTCAGATTCATCCAAGCTGAGCATTGAATTGCTCGACCGCCAGCAGAAGACCATCAAAACTTTTTCAACCACTGCCAAAGAAAAAGAGAATAAGATAGAAGTGCTGCAAGGCATGAACCAGTTCTCCTGGAATATGTATTATGCTCCGGCTGAAAAAATTGATGGACAGATCCTTTGGCATGGT
This sequence comes from uncultured Bacteroidota bacterium, assembly GCA_903878475.1. GTDB lineage: Bacteria > Bacteroidota > Bacteroidia > Chitinophagales > Chitinophagaceae > Ferruginibacter. The sequence continues at coordinate 22,153 of CAIRHQ010000065.1, forward strand.
ACCGTGCCAGGGCCGAAGGCTGCACCCGGACAATACTATTACAAAATAAAAGCGGATAAGGATTCTGTAACAGGAAGCTTTGTCATCAAGGCCAACCCGGTTTATCGCATTTCGCAACAGGATTATGAGGCCCAATTTGATTTTCTGATCAAAGTGCGGGATCAGTTTGCGGATATCCAAAAAGCGATTAAGCAAATCCGTGATATCAGGAATCAGTTGAATGATTTTGTAGACAAACAGGGCAAAGCTTGTCCGCCGGTGATCAAACAAAGAGCCGATAGCATTAATAAGCAAATGACTGCCATAGAAGAGGCCTTGCATCAAACCAAGGCCAAGAGCGGACAAGATGTTTTGAATTACCCGATCCGGCTGGATGATAAGATCTCGGGCTTGTATGATTTTGCAGCCAGTGGCAATACAGCTCCAGCGCGGCAGGTAGTGGAAGCTTTTGCTGAATTATCGGCCCAGGCTAAAGTACAACTGGAGAAATTGAACCAAATCATGAATGCCGACCTGGTACAATTCAATCAACTGGCAAGAGATCTGGCATTGCCGGTGATCGGAATAAAAAAAGACTGACGTAAATTTGATCATGAATATAAAAGCATACGGATCTTCTTTCATCAATAAATTCATTTACCTGCATAAAGCATTTGGTAATCGACCCTTCCGCTTACTGGATATTGGTGCAGGCAATCATTCGGCTACAAAAACCAAAAGTGTTTTTCCGGATTGTGAATACCATGGCGTGGATATGGAGCGCTCGTACAATAACAGTGAAGCTGATTTTAACCTGATGAAGGCCTTTTACGAAATGGATCTTACCCGGCTGGATTTTTCAGCGATCCCTGATAATTATTTTGATGCCATCAATATGGTGCATGTGATCGAACATTTGCACAATGGGGATCAGGTGATACTGGGATTGATGCCTAAATTAAAATCGGGCGGATATATTTATGTAGAATATCCCGGCAAAAAAAGCACTACGCTTCCTTCCATGTACGGCACTTTAAATTTTCATGATGACCCTACTCATGTAAGGGTATATTCGGTAGCAGAGTTAACGGCTTTGTTTACGGCAAATGGGTTTTCGGTTCGTAAGTCGGGCATTCGCAGAAATCCCTGGTTCATCATGGCCATGCCTTTTCGGATAATGGCTTCCTGGTTCAAGGGAAAAAAATTGCAGGGCAATATCTTTTGGGATATACTTGGTTTTGCAGAAATGGTATGGGCTAAGAAAAATTAATGCGGATTACAGCATATCATCGTTGAGCAGGTCGGGCCTTTTTTCTGCTGTTCTTTTTAGTGACTGCTCATGGCGCCAGTTTTCTATTAATTTATGGTTCCCGCTCAGCAAAACTTCGGGAACGGTCCAACCCCTGAATGCCTCTGGTCTGGTATACACCGGAGGAGCGAGTAAGCCATCCTGAAAAGAATCAGTGAGGGCTGAGGTTTCGTCATTAAGTACCCCGGGGATCAGTCGGCCAATGGCATCCACTAATACTGCCGCGCCTAACTCACCTCCACTAAGCACATAATCGCCAATAGATATTTCGCGTGTAACAAAATGATCACGAAACCGCTGATCAATGCCTTTATAATGTCCACAGATCATCAATAAATTATTTTTTAATGAAAGTTGGTTGGCCATCGATTGATTGAATGTTTCTCCATCCGGCGTTAAAAAAATAACTTCATCATAGTGGGTATTTTTCTGAAGCGATTCAATGGCATTCACCAGGGGTTCGATCATCATTACCATGCCGGCACCTCCGCCGAAAGCATAATCATCTACCTGAGCCCTTGCATACGTGGTATAGTCGCGCAGATTGATCACATTCACTTCCAGCAAACCTTTTTCCCTTGCTTTTTTCATGATGGAATGGGCAAAGGGGCTATCGAGCAGGCCGGGAACCACAGATAAGATATCGATCTTCATGTTATTCTCTTTCAATTAAAAATGTGATGGGTTGTCTGCGGTAAGCCTTTACTACTTTCCCGTCTTGTATGGCCGGCACCCAGTTGGGCGAATTTTTTATCACCCTTTCTGCTTCAGCCTTGATCAGGGGGTGTACATTATTTTCAGTAACGATATTGCATAAGCTACCATCGGTACACACCACAAATTTCACGATGGCTGTTTGTTTGAATACTTTTTGTTTTTTTGGAAATTTTACTTTGTCGGTGATCTCATCCATGTTCAAATGTTTCATCAGAAAAGATTTCCAGGCAAGATCGCCACCGGTAAACTGGGCTTCTATTTCAACCTTATCAAAAGCACCCACAGAGTCTCTCGAAATATTGACAGGCGGCGGTGGAGGAACAGTCGTTTGTGCCATGGCGCAGCAAGCAGAAAACAAAAAGATACTTAACCCGATCAACTGTTTCATGAGATCAAATTTTTATAAAAGTATTATAGTTAGTCCATAAAAGCATCCAGATCCCGTTTATCCTTTTTGGTGGGCCTGCCTTGTTTGCTCAATCGTTTTCCGGTATTGAACACCGCTGCCTGAAATTTGATGCGGTCCAGTTCTTCTGCCGGGGTGATATCGGAGTAATAACCGATGGCTTCGCTGTATTGTACACGGTGGTTCAACAGTCCGGTCACTTTTATTACCCATCGTTTCGCTTCCGTTTTCACTTCATATTCATCACCTGTGTTCACATTTCTGGATCCTTTAGCATGATCGCCCCCAATCTTCACCTTGCCTTTGTCGCAGGCATCAGCCGCCTGGCTCCTTGTTTTGAATAACCGGATGGCCCAAAGGTATTTATCGAGTCTTAGCTTTTCCTTCTCCATGCTGCAAAAATAAATGCTTTTATATCAACGGTGATTGTGGGATATGGTATTTATGTACTTTTAACCACCTAAATAAAATTTAATATGAAAATAAGGTTGATCACACTGATCTTGATGCTTGTTGGCTTCTTTCAATTTGCCGTAGCACAAAGAGGAATAAACTGGTTATCGGATGGAACGGCTTATACCAAACAGCAGGAAGGCGGTATTGTGAAGTTGGACCCAATGACAAATGTTTCCACGGTTTTGGTAAAGAAAGAACAATTGATACCGGAAGGAAGTTACAAGGCCCTCTCGATGCAATCGTACAGTTTCAGCAACGATTTTTCAAAACTCTTGTTGTTTACCAATACGGCCAAGGTTTGGCGTTTGAACACGAGGGGTGATTATTGGTTGCTTGACCTGCTGTCTGGTAAACTTTCAAAACTTGGTAGCAGCCTGCCTGTGCAATCACTCATGTTCGCTAAACTTTCTCCTAACGGTAAGAAAGCGGCTTATGTAAGTGAGCACAATCTTTTTGTGGAAGACCTGGATAACCATGCTATTCAGCAATTGACGAAAGATGGTACAAGGAAATTCATCAATGGTACGTTCGACTGGGTTTATGAAGAGGAATTCGGGTGCCGCGATGGATTCAGATGGAGTCCTGACGGCAGTAAGATTGCTTTCTGGCAGGTAGATGCAACACAGATCCGTGATTATTATATGCTCAATACAACTGATAGTAATTATTCCAGGGTGATACCTGTTGAATATCCCAAGGTGGGTGAATCGCCCTCACCCGTACGCATAGGTGTAATTAATCTAGCTGATGCTTCTTTGAAGTGGATGAAAATTGACGGCGACCCTCAACAACATTATTTACCAAGAATGGCCTGGTCGGGACCCAACGAACTGGTCGTTCAACAACTCGATCGCAAGCAACAGGAAAGTAAACTCATTTATTGCAATGCTACGGATGGCAGTTCAAATCCATTCTGGACGGATCGTGATAAAGCCTGGGTTGATCTGAATTCAGCCGATATTTTTGGCGAGCCGGGTGGGTTCGACTGGATCAATAATGGAAAGGATCTGCTTTGGATTAGTGAGAAAGACGGGTGGCGTCATATTTATAAGATCAGTCGTGATGGGAAAACCGAAACCTTGCTGACCAATGGTAATTATGATATTGATGTGATCAAGGCCATTGACGAAGCCAATAATTATATTTACTTCACGGCATCGCCTAATGATCCAACTAATTTGTATTTGTATCGTGTAAGGATAGAAGCTAAGAAATCATCGGGATCAAAAACAAAAGCGGGGAAGAATCAAACAGATGGATCCTTGGAATTATTGTCGGATGAATCTTTGAAGGGAAATCATGATTATAGTATTTCACCCACAGGAAAATATGCCACACATAGTTTTTCCAATTACAATACTCCACCTGTAACAGAGTGGATCAGTTTACCCAATAACAAATCCCTTGATGCTGCAAAAGCCATTTCAGCCAATATCAAGATCGACGATGATGTGCGTGTGGAATATGTAAAATTGTTAACCGAGGATAGCATTTCATTGGATGCCTGGATCAACCTGCCCAGGAATTTTGATCCTTCAAAAAAATATCCGGTAGTGATGTATGTTTATGGTGAGCCCGCAGGAGCAACCGTAACCAATAGCTATGGCGGGCATAATAATTATTTATACAATGGCGACATGCGCCAGGATGGATATATTCAGGTAGCCATCGATAACCGTGGTACACCAGTGTTAAAGGGAGCCGCCTGGAGAAAATCCATCTATCGCAAGATCGGGATCGTGAATATCCGTGATATGGCCATGGGTTTTAAGAAGCTGATGGAGAGCAGGCCATATTTCGATAGCAGCCGGGTGGCTGTTTGGGGATGGAGTGGTGGAGGTTCATCTACTTTGAACCTGATGTTTCAATATCCTCAGATCTTTAAAACTGGAATTGCTATTGCCGCTGTGGGCAATCAATTGTTCTACGACAATATTTATCAGGAAAGATATATGGGTTTGCCGCAAGAGAATAAAGCTGATTTCGTTAAAGGCTCGCCCATTACTTACGCAAAAAATCTGCAGGGGAATTTGTTGTATATCCATGGAACAGGCGACGACAATGTACATTATGATAATGCCGAAGTATTGTTGAATGAACTGATCAAGTATAATAAACAGTTTCAGTTCATGGCCTATCCCAACCGAACCCATAATATTTCGGAAGGTGCAGGAACCCGGCAGCATTTATCGGCCTTGTATACGGCTTACTTAAAAAGGAACTGCCCTCCGGGCGCCAGATAATTTTTTATCATCCCGTGTATAAGCTGGATAAATTGTACACGGGATGGTGTTTATCAACAGTATATGAATAAAAAACTCGGCAATTTTGTGAGTCAATTGTTATCTTGGAAGAATCGGTGCGTTATTTGCTTCATTATCACCATATTTGATTATCAAAAACCAACATCATGAGAAAAATTTTCCTGTTATTAAGCCTGGTCCTTTTTTCAGGTTTACTTTTTGCGCAGAAAACCTATACGGTTAAAGTACGTGATTCTAAATCAGGGGCGCCGGTGTCCAATGTAAGTGTAAAACTTAAATTAACTAACAAGGGCGTAATTACCGGAGCTGATGGCAGCAACAGCATTCAGGCTACAGCCAATGATGTGCTGTTGATCAGCAGTATTGGTTATAAGGATCAACAGGTACGGCTGGGTGATAAAACAGCAATTACCATTTCTTTAGAACCCGCTACAATTGAGATCGGTGATGTGGTAGTAGTTGGAACCAGGGGAGCAGCAAGGGCTAAACTGGAAACAGCGATACCGGTTGATGTAATAAAAATAAATCAGGCAGGGTTGCCTACAGCAAAAATGGATCTTACATCCGTGCTGAACATGGCAGCTCCTTCTTTTAATTATAATAAACAATCCGGTGCCGATGGTGCTGATCACGTGGACTTGGGTACATTGCGCGGACTGGGTCCCGATCAAACCCTGGTATTGATCAATGGCAAAAGGCGCCACCAAACGGCTTTTGTAGCCTTGTTTGGAACAAGGGGAAGAGGAAATTCGGGGGCCGATCTGAATGCTTTCCCGGAATCAGCAGTTGATCGTATCGAGATCCTTCGTGATGGTGCTTCTGCACAATATGGCTCCGATGCCATGGCAGGAGTGATGAACATTGTCTTGAAAAGAGATATCAACCATTGGAGCATCAATACCGGTTGGGCTGGTAATTATGACAATAAATTCAATTCCCGGAAATTCAATGCCGGCAACCAATATTACTCTGGCAATAAAATTGACGGAGGAACTTTTTCTTTTGCCGCCAACAATGGTTTTGCATTAGGCAAACAGGGAGGGTTCGTAAATATTTCATTTGACTATTTATCTCAGGGAAAAACATACCGTCAGGTAGACACTACCAACTGGCAAACCAATAAAAATGCATTGCCTTACCTGAATACTGGTCGTAGGGCTTTTGGCGACGGATCAGTAAAAACCTATGGTGCCATGTACAATATGGAGATCCCCACCAGCGCATCAAAAAAAATGAGCTTCTATTCTTTTGGTGGATATAATTATAAAAATTCTGATGCCTTTGCCTATTCCCGTAACTGGAGCGCCAAGCCAGAACGTTTTCCGGTTGATGCCGGTGGAAACCTGGTGAATTATCCCGATATCATGCGTACAGCGAATGACGGAGAGATCTATTATAATCCGCATATTCAAACCAATATTGCTGATCTTTCATTTGCTGCCGGATTAAAAGGCGTTTGTCGTAATGGATGGAATTGGGATTTCAGTAATACCATCGGAAAAAATGATTTTCATTTTTATGGAGATAAGACCTTCAATTCATCCCAGATCATTACCCCTGGTACATTACGTCAAACACATTTCAATGATGGAGGATTCAATTTCCTGCAGAATACATTGAATGCCGATTTCAATAAATCATTTAAAACAGTGGCCAATGGTTTGAATCTTGGTCTGGGTGCTGAATATCGCTTTGAAGAATATTCCATTTATGCAGGTGAAGAAGCTTCTTATAAAAGCTATCATACCAGCGATCTCTATTATCCCAATGTAGACGAAGACAGAACACCCGCTTCAGGTTCGCAAGGATTTCCAGGTTTCAGTCCTGCAGATGTAATTAAATCACATCGCTCAAATATCAGTGTGTATGCCGATGCTGAGCTCAATGCTACTGCAGCTTGGTTACTGGATGGAGCTATTCGGTTTGAACATTATACCGATTTTGGATCTGTGCTTACTTATAAATTAGCTACGCGCTATAAAATAAGCCACAACTTCAATCTGCGTGGATCAGTAAGTACCGGTTTCAGAGCACCTTCTCTGCAACAGATCAATTTCAGCAATACGCTTACCTCATTCGCCAATGGAGAACTGATACAGTCGCGCATTGCCCGAAATGGAGATGCCATTACGAAGGCAGCCGGAATCCCCGATCTGAAACAA
>CAIRHQ010000066.1 GCA_903878475.1 uncultured Bacteroidota bacterium
CAGCAGCTTTCTTAGGAGCGGCTTTTTTTGGAGCAGCTTTTTTTGCAGCTTTTTTCTTTGTTGCCATTTTTTTTAATTTAATTGGTTAGTAAATAATACTTAAAAGTAAAAATATTTTTTAAACTACCAAAAAAAATTATTAAAAAAATCAGGCTGTGGCTTCTACCGCGCTAACAGAAACGATGGTTTTATCATTCTTAGTTTTTTTGAATTCAACCAATCCGTCGGTCATTGCGAAGATGGTGAAGTCACGACCAAGACCTACATTTTTACCTGGATGGTAAACTGTACCGCGTTGGCGAATGATGATATTTCCAGCAATTGCCGGTTGGCCACCAAAAATTTTAACACCCAATCTTTTACTTTGTGAATCACGGCCGTTTTTTACGGAACCTTCACCTTTCTTATGTGCCATTGTTTATTTTTTTATGCTTTGTTCTTTAATTTGTTTTATCTCTTAAAGTAGTTAAGCGTTGCTTCAAGGATGGTTAACTCAGTGATGGATCAACCATTTTTCCGGGAACGCTTTAACAATTTAAGCGATCGCAGTTACTTTGATCTGTGTATACTGCGTACGATGTCCGTGCTTTTTACGGAAACCTTTCCTTCTTTTCATTTTAAAAGCGATCACCTTGTCCCCTTTGATGAGGTCATTGATGATTTCTGCTTTTACCACCGCTTTTACGGCTTCACCCATCGCAACGGTACCGTTGCTGTCGGTCATCAATACATCGGCAAATTCTACTGAATCGCCTGATTTGCCCTCAATATGGGGAATGTATAAGCTATCGCCTGCTTTTACTTTAAATTGCTGGCCTGCTATTTTTACTACTGCTAACATAAATATCCTGAATTTAATCCCGATTTTTCGGGAGGCAAAGGTAAGGATTTCCGGTTAAAAATAAGCAGGGGGGCTTAAAAAATTAATCCGGCCCGGTTTTTTGCCATTTTAGCTTAGCCGGCGCCTGATTTCCATTAGTTTATAATCTGGTATACAACCAGTTGGAAACTATTTATCTTCGCTGAAATGAATCGGTATTTATTAAATATACTTCGGGTGCTATTCACGGCGTATGCTTTTATCCTGTTTGTGGCATTCCTGATCCTGATTTTTCCGCTGGTGATAGTGGCCTCATTTTTCGGAAAGGAAAAGGGGGGCAATTTCATCTATTTGCTATGCCGGGTCTGGTCTGATTTCATTTTTGTGGTAATGGGAATGGTTCACCATAATATTAAAGAGGGTGATTGGGATCCGAAGCAGCAATATGTATTTGTATTTAACCATATATCCTACCTGGATATTCCAGTGATATTTAAAACCATTCGCCAGCAGCATTTCAGGGTACTGGGAAAGGCTGAAATGGCTAAGATCCCGATCTTTGGCTATTTATACCGATCTGCTGTGGTATTGGTCAACCGAAGTGATGCAGCTCATCGTGCTAAAAGTGTGATGCAATTGAAATCGGTTTTAAAAAAGGGAATCTCGATCGTACTTAGCCCGGAAGGAACTTTTAATATGGGACATGAGCCCCTCAAGCATTTTTATGATGGAGCTTTTAAGATAGCCATAGAAACCCAAACACCGATCAAGCCAATACTTTTCCTGGATACCTACGACAGGATGCATTACCGCAGTGTTTTTTATCTCAGTCCGGGCCGTTCCAGGTCCGTTATTCTGGAAACCATTCCTGTTGCCGGGCTCAGCATGGATGATGTTGACTTCCTCAAAGACCTGGTGTACAAAAAAATGGAAGAAGGGTTAATAAAATATAAGGCCAGTTGGATCCGGTAAAAAATGACCGTTAATTCACCTGAAACCTATTTAACTTTATCCACCCCATGAGTAAGGAGCAAGAAATATCATTCACCCAAGATAAGCCCGCATGCTGGGCCAATATTATCTTGCCGCTTGCCCTGCCTACCACCTATACGTATTCTGTACCCATTCATTTAAAAGAAAAGGCTCAGCCCGGTTGCCGTGTAGAGGTTGTATTTGGTAAACAAAAAAAATATGCCGGTATCATTAAACTGCTGACCGATCAGGAACCAGCTTATCTTACCCGTAATATTTTGAATGTGCTCGACGACGAGCCCATCCTGTTCCATCAACAATTACAATTGTGGCAGTGGATGAGCGAATATTATATGTGCAGCGAAGGAGAAGTGATGGCTGCTGCACTGCCTGCCCATTTTAAACTCAGCAGTGAAACCATCCTGATCTATAATGATGCCGCCGACGGAGATTTTACCACTTTAAGTAATGATGAGTTCCTGGTGGCCGAAGCCCTTGAAATAAAAAAAGAACTGCGCTTATCTGAAGTGCAGCAATTGCTGGATAGCTCGCGCGTTTATCCGCTCATTAAAAAACTGATCGATAAAAAAATATGTTTCGTTTGGGAGGCCATGGGTGAGCGATATAAAGTGAAAAAAGAAAATTTCGTGTTGTTGCATCCGGATTATGAGGCCGAAGAAACACTGTCAGACCTGCTCAATAACTGGAGCCGTGCACCCAAGCAGATGGAATTATTACTGGCCTACCTGCATATTCAAAAAACGGAATCGGAAGTGACTCAATCGGCACTGTTAAAAAAATCAGGTGCATCTGCAGCGCAGTTGAAGGGGCTTACCGATAAAAATATTTTACGCATCGAATCCAGGGCGGTTGACCGGATTAAGTACCTGCCCGGTAATGTTGATATCGATTTTACTTTCAGCGATGCCCAGCAAATATGTTCCGATGAGATCGCCCAAAAATTTGAAACCAAGGCCGTATGCCTTTTGCATGGAGTTACCGGTAGTGGTAAAACACAGGTATATGTGAAGCTGATCGAAAAATATTTTACACAGGGCAAACAAGTTTTATACCTGCTGCCCGAGATCGCATTGACGGCACAGATCATCCGTCGACTGCAAAAACATTTTGGCGGAAACTTTGCAGTGTACCACTCGAAATTTAACGACAACGAACGGATCGAATTGTGGAATAAGATCAGAACGGGCGAAGTGAAGATGGTACTAGGTGCAAGGAGTGCCCTGTTGCTGCCCTTTAAAGACCTCGGACTCATTATCGTGGATGAAGAGCATGACGCATCGTACAAACAGCAGGATCCGGCTCCCAGGTACCATGCAAGGGATGCAGCGGTGTATTATGCTTCCTTGTTCAACGCTAAAGTATTGCTGGGAAGTGCAACACCTTCCATGGAAAGTTATTACAATGCGCTGCAACAGAAATATTCTCTGGTAGAATTAAATGAACGATACGGTGGCATTCATTTGCCCTTGATCGAGATCATCGACACGAGGCAGGTTTCACAAAAAGGCAAAGTGATGATCAGTCCGCAGTTGAAAGAAGCCATGCAAACGGCACTTGATAACGACCGCCAGGTGATCCTGTTTCAAAACAGGCGAGGCTACCATCCATACCTGATCTGTGGTGCCTGCGGATTTATTCCGCAATGTACACATTGTGATGTGAGTTTAACCTTGCATAAATACAGCAACAAACTGCATTGCCATTATTGTGGCAGTACTTATCCCAAACTGATCACCTGTGCAGCATGCGGCAGCAACAACTGGCTGGAAAAGAATTTTGGTACCGAAAAAATTGAAGAACAACTGGAAGAAGATTTTCCAAAACATAGGATCGCGAGGATGGATGTGGATGCTGTTCGGGGTAAAACAGCGCATGATCAACTGATCCGACTTTTTGAAGAACACCAACTTGATATATTGGTGGGTACACAAATGGTAGTGAAAGGACTTGATTTTGATAAGGTGAGTCTGGTTGGTATCCTGGATGCAGATGGGTTGCTTTGCTTTGCCGACTTCCGTGTAAATGAACGTGCCTTTCAATTAATGGAACAAGTGAGTGGGCGGGCTGGCAGAAAACATGAGCAGGGAAAAGTGATGATCCAGGCTACCAATACAAAACATCCGGTATTAGCCATGGTGCAGCAGCACGACTTCAAACAATTTTACGCTTATGAAATAGAGAGCCGCAAACAATTCTTCTACCCCCCTTTTAGCAGAATAGTGTTGCTGACATTAAAACATAAAGATAAATCTGTGGTAGAGTCAGCCGCCGATAAACTGGCTGCGTTGTTGCGTCAGGATCTGGGCGATTATATTGTAGGACCGGCAGCCCCCATGGTTAGTCGTATCCGTAACCAGTACCTGATGGAAATACTGATCAAGTTACCCAAGGAGCCGGGCATGAGTTTACGATATAAACAAGCGATACGAAACCATATCAACCTGATGAATAATGAAAAGCAGTTTAAATCGGTAACGGTGGTAGCGGATGTTGATAAGAATTGATTACTTGAAAAATTAGATGATGGAGCTGATCATACAAG
>CAIRHQ010000067.1 GCA_903878475.1 uncultured Bacteroidota bacterium
GCCACTGCATTTGCCATAGCCACCGTATTCATCATCATGATTAAGAATAAAAAATGGCAATTGCCTATATTGGCAGCTGCGGTATTGGTTGGGTTTTCAAGAATTTACCTGGCTCAACATTTTTTAATGGACCTGCTTGTTGGCGCTATAATAGGAATTGCTTCAGGATTGCTTGCCGTATCGATATCAATGAATATCAAGAGCATCAGGATATCTTTTAGAAAAATGCACCGGATCGAAAAAAAGATAAGTCAAAGCGGTAGCGAAAATGTAATGCCAGCTTGATTCAACTCCTCCCCTCAAATTGTTCAATTCCTTTTGTATTGGATACTGATTCTGTTTCCTTGGAGATGGAAACCGTATTCTTCAAAAATTGACTATACCATTTCCCGGAATTCTTTATTACCCTTTTTTGCGTATTAAAATCCACATGAACCAGGCCAAATTTTGGATGATAGCCCTCTGCCCATTCAAAATTATCAAGCAGTGTCCAAACAAAATAACCATTTACCCTCACGCCTTCTTTTCTGGCAAGCAATACCTGTGCAATATGATTTTGCAGATATTGTACCCGATGTTTATCATCAATCATCCCGTCGGTTAAACGATCTTCAAATGCAGCACCATTCTCGGTGACCACGATAGATTTAATTCCTGGGTAACTGTTGTATCTTTTTAATGCATTGTAAATAGAGGGTGGGTGCACTTCCCAGTCCATCTGCGTAAACGGTACATTTCGTTTGCTGGCCTTGATGATCTTTGCTCTCATAAAAGGCATTAATGGAGCATGGGTTACCAACTCGCGGGTATAATTTTGCAAGCCTATAAAGTCCATGTCGAATACCAGTTTTTTATCATCATTGGGCAACATATACCGTTCAATCCTGTTCAGAATGGGAACTGAGGAACTTGGATACCCCATTCCCAATAAAGGTTCAATGAACATCCGGTTGAGCATTGTATCAACTTTGGCAGCAGCGATAATATCTCGCCTATCCTGATCTCGATAGGGTTCAATATGTGAATAAGAAAAAGTAGTCCCAATTTTGCAGTCACTGTGCAATGAGCGAATGATCCTTCCCCCTTCAGCCTGGCATAAAGCTGCATGATGCGCTGAAGCAAGAAAATTGCTTAAGCCTTTCTTACCCGGGGCATGAACGCCCAGGAAATATCCTGCGCCCGTAAATACCATGGGCTCATTCATTACCATCCAGTGTTTTACCCGGTCGCCAAAATGCTTTACACAACAGGCCACAAAATCGCTGAACCATTGCAGGATATCCCGATTTGTCCAGCCTCCTTTTTTTTGCAGATCACTGGGCAAGTCCCAATGATATAGCGTAACCCAGGGTTCTATCCCCAGCTCTAAACAAAAATCGATTACCCGATTATAGAAATCGATCCCTTTGTAATTGATGACTCCGGTACCATGTGGAAAAATACGGCTCCAGGAAATGGAAAACCGATAATTGGGGATATTCATTTTATACATCAGGGCAATATCATCGGCATAATGATGATAAAAATTACAGGCAATATTTCCCTGATGACCATTGAAGATTTTCTTCTTTTGCTGCACAAAATCATCCCAGATAGAACTGCCTTTTCCGTCCTCATTATGAGCCCCTTCTATCTGGTAGGCAGCGGTAGAAACACCCCACTTGAAGTTGTCGCCAAAATCATTTTTAGTAAACAGCATAACAGTTATTCAGCCAGTTGCGTTAAAATCGTTCCCAGGCTTTTTTCTTTTAATTTTCGTAAAGAATGAATCCCCTTGCCCAGCTCCAATTTATTTTTTGCTGAAATGGTTCCATATTTTTTTATGATCATGGAAATGATATCATGGGTGTTGTCGGGAAAATTCACCGGTATGGATTGTGCTGATTCAACCCACGACTGTATGGCAGGAAGCTGTTTTTTCTTTAAACTTTTAATCACCGGAACGCCCAGTTTTTTTAATGCCGCCGCATTACATTGTTGTTCATACTGGCCTTTCATGGGTATTGCCATGAGTTTCTTTTTCAAATACAAGGCTTCTGCCGGCGTTTCAAAACCTGCACCGCATAATATTCCTGTGCAGCTGATCATGCTTTCAATGAATGCTTCATTGTTTATCGGTTGTATGGATATATTTTTTTCGGTATAGGCGCGCTTGGCATGCTTACTAAATACCTCCCATTTGATCGCAGGAAAGGTACTCAGCAATTTGATGATCCGCTCATCGCCATATGCCGGAAGATAAACGGTGTAATGTGATTTGTCAACTGCCTTTGCATTCCTAACCTGGGCACGGATCACCGGGGTAAAGATATTTTCATCATAAGAAACAAAATGGAATCCATAGGAAGCAGTTACGGGTGCATAATTGTGCAGCACCGCCTTGCCTACCGGGTCTTTTTTCTTTGGCTTGGGTGAGTGCTTGTTGATCACAGCAGCCTGGTGACTGAGTCCGATACAGGCTTTCTTTTTCATTTTACAAGCCCAGGCGCTTACCGGTTCAAAATCATTGATCACTAAGTCATAGTCTTCAACAGGCAGACTTTTAATTTCTTTATACAGTTGCTTTAAATTACTTTTTTTATAAGTGGCGATAAGGTCAATGCCTCCTTTTTTTCCAAAAATAAAACTGAGGCCCTTGAATTTGTATTTTACTGGATAGGGCAGATCCACATCAGCCTGAATACCGCTTACCAAAATATCGAGCTCCCCTTTTTGTTGAAGTATGGGTATAATATCCCTTGCCCTACTCAAATGGCCATTCCCTGTTCCTTGTATGGCATATAATATTTTCATACCCTTTTCATTAAATTAAATTCTTCCATCAGGTTATCGAATAATTCAGCATTATTGAGCTCTGGTTCTTCAGGGGTTTCTACGATCATATTGAGCATGTCTATTTCATCAAATCGGTACACCGACCATTCACCTTCCACATATTCTAACGCAGATAAATTTTCGATCCAGTCGCCACTATTCAAATACATCACCTTCCCATGTTCATTACTGATTTCCCGCATTTCCGGCTGATGAATATGACCACACACTACAAAGTCATACTGATTGCTGATCGCGATATCAGCGGCTGTTTGTTCAAAATTATTAATGAACTTAACAGCGCTTTTCACACTGTTCTTGATCTTTTTAGACAGGGATAACTTGCCCCTCCTGAATATTTTTTCAGAAACAAAATTGACTACCCGATTGATCAGGATAAGTGTATCATAACCCACCGCCCCCAGTTTCGCCAACCATTTACTGTGCTGCATGGTTACATCAAACACATCTCCATGAAAGATCCATGCTTTGGTATTATTGTCCAGGTCTAGGATCACTTTATTCACTATTTTAAAGGAACCCATTTTAAAACCCACGAATTTGCGAAGCATCTCATCGTGGTTGCCGGTAACATAATAGATCTTCACCCCTTTACTCATCCAGGCCATCAAATGCTTTACCACTTTCATATGCGATTTGGGCCAATAGCGCTTATTGAATTGCCAGATATCAATGATGTCGCCATTCAAGATCACCGTTTTGGGCTTGATGGTTTTCAGGTAGTGGAGTAACTCTTTGGCATGACAACCAAAGGTTCCCAAATGAATATCAGACAATACCAGGATGTCGATCTTCCTTTTTTTGGCTTTCTCCACTAGTGGATCTTATGGAATTTTAAAGCGGGATAAAATGCGGAAAGTAAGGGTAGAAATATTCGTATAGAAATTTCTAAAAAATAATAATTGATCTTTTTCATGGCTAAGATGTTGGGTTAGTAGCATAAAGTAAATACTTCTATGTAACCAAATCATTAAGCCAATGTTACGTGGGTGTTAACAGTGAATAGAAACTAAATAAGCGAAAAATCATGACGAATGTATGGAAGACTATTACTCTTTCCTGCTCTGCAGCGTAAACCCGAAAGTACTGCCCACATCAATTTTGCTGCGTACATGGATGGATTGTCCGTGGGCTTCTATAATATGTTTGCAAATGGATAAACCGAGTCCGCTACCGCCCACTTTTCGGCTGCGGGCCAGATCAGTGCGATAAAAACGTTCAAAAATTCTATTCAGGTGCTCTTCAGAAATTCCGGAACCATCATCACTGATCTCGATCAAAACCCGGGCGCCGTCTACTTTATAAAAACTGGATTCAATGACCCCATTCTGTTTCCCGTATTTGATGGCATTATCTACCAGGTTGATCAATACCTGTCTTATCTTTTCCTTATCGGCATATACACTTAGGGGCAGTTCGCATCCTTTTTTAATTAAACACCGAATCTCTTTTTCATCGGCCTTGATCGACAAAGACTCATACACTTCTTTTAACAGGTCCTGAATGATGAAATTATCCTGAAATAATAATTGCTCTCCCATTTCCAGTTTCGAGATCTCATCTAGGTCATCTACCAGGTTCACCAAACGATCAACATTGCGTGAAGTGCTTTGCAGAAATTTTTTATTCACCTCTGTATTTTCCAGTGCCCCATTCAATAAGGTATCCACATAACCCTGAATGGCAAAGATGGGCGTCTTCAATTCATGACTCAGGTTCTGCAGAAATTCTTTTCGGTAGGCCTCATTTTTTTGCAGCATTTCGATCTCTGCCTTACGCTGTTCGGCCCAGGCCTCTACATCCTCGCTTACTTCATCAATGCCTTTCTGGGGTAAAATATTCTTGTAATAAAATTCTTCCCGCTTGCTGGCCTTGGTTTGATAAATGAATTTATAGATCAGTTTTATTTTCCGGTAAATAAAGGTTTGCAGTGTATACAGGATCAATCCGTAGCCACCCAAAAAAACCAGCAGTAAACTCAGCAATGCGATCCATATCTCGGAACGGATCCAATACACACCCAGTGCTACCGGAACAGCCATTCCCAATGCAGTAAGGGCAGATAATTGCTGGGGCGATAAGTTTTTAGATGAAGGCATAAGTATATAAGCTGCAAGCTACAAAGGAAAATGATAAGATTGGCAGAGTAATGAATGAGAGGATCCCAACTAATTAATAGTAATAGTGCACTTGAAGGACGAACGCAAACTAAACTCCTAAACTTCTCAACCCCTCAACTCCTAAACAGAAATTTACAACTCAAACTTATACCCTACTCCTTTAACCGTGGTGATACAATCGAGGTTAAGCTTCTGGCGGATCTTGCGGATATGAACATCAATGGTACGATCGCCCACGATCACTTCGGTGCCCCATACCTGATTTAAAATTTCATTGCGCAGAAAAACCTTTCCGGGCTTACCCGCTAACAAGGCAAGCAGTTCAAACTCTTTTCGGGCCAACACGATATCATTGCCCTGGTAGTTGATGAGGTATTTTTCGCGATCGATCTGCAGGTCGCCGATCTTGAGGATTCCGGTATCTTCTTTGGTGAGTCTTCTAAACAAGGCATTTACTTTACTCACCAGCACTTTCGGACTAACGGGCTTGGTAAGATAATCATCGGCACCCGATTCAAGTCCTTTTACTTCAGTTCCCTCATCACTAAGTGCGGTTAAAAATATGATCAGCGTATCATTGAATGCAGGTTGCATCCGCAGTATATTACAAACCTCAATACCCGTTTTACCGGGCATCATGATATCAAGAATGATCAGGTCGGGCTGGAATTTTTTTGCAAGGTCTATCGCATCATTGCCATTTTTGGCAGTGACCACTTCATATCCTTCAGATTGCAGGTTGTATTGGATGATTTCTAGAATATCCGGCTCATCATCAGCAATTAAAACCCTTTTAGCATTGGAAGCATTTCCCATACCCTGCAAAAGTAGGCTTTACCTTTAATCGGCGATGTAGTATAATTCATGATTCGTATTATCAAATTGTTAAGCCAATGCTAATAAACCGGCTAAATATTCATGTTTTTTATCCTGCATACAGCCCTCGCCTATTTTTTGCATCTTTGTATCCGAACAATGCTCATGCCCAAAAAAATATTCTTATTCTTTTTACTCCTGGCCGCAAATAAAGCATTTGCTTCAGTGGATTCGGTAATCGTACCCATTGAACGGATTTATTTTCATGATCGCATTGTTGAGGCGCAAACCAGATTAGATAAAGCCGACGGAAAAACCGATCAGGTGATTCGGGTTTCTGCCAATGAAGCCATCAATTTTACCGTAACCGATTATCTGTACAGAAGGGTTAATGAACTTCGCGATTCCATTGAACTGAATACCCGTATCTCAAAGAACCAGGAAAAAGTAAGGTATCTCCGTTATCTCGAAAACCTGTTAAAAGCATTCCATACCGGCTGGAAAGAAAAAACTTGCAACCCCGCTTATGCACCGATATTGGTGAACAATTTCGAAAAGATCATGCATGCGAATATCGATAGCAGCAGCATGACCAGCATCATTGACCCCTTACCTTATGAAGTAGCTAATATACTCACCGATATATTTACTGATAATACCGCTTACTGGCAAGCGAAAAAGATTGTACTATTAAAATTTTGCAGTTTATACCCCGATAAAATATTGACGCAGCTTGCCCCCTTTGCAGCCGAACCCTTTGCCGATAGCCTGCTTTCAATTTCAGCCAAATACAACCCCACAGCCTTATACTCGGCAGCCCAATCGCCTGGAACCGTGCTGGGAAAACTCATCCAGCGCAGCCAAAATCCGGCCGTAATCACCATTACCGCATTGACCAACACCACCCGCGCACTGATGTATTTTCCATTTCTGGATGACCTGATCAGCGGCAAACAAAATATCAACAGCATAAAAAAATATGTGGGTGATAACGAACGCAGTTATGATAGTGTGGGTTATTACAAATTGCTGGTGCAAACAGAGATCGAATATTTTAAACGCATCGCTACTGCACAACCGGATACTCCCATTGCCATGTTTGGCCCCAACGGACTTCGGGAAATGTTGCAAGCCAAGGCCATTCAGCATTTTATAAACCCCATTAATACGCTGCACAACCAGGCCAATATTAATATCCGCATGCGGGCTACAGATCCATTGAGTTCAGTTGACCTTTATTTTATGATGCTGATGGGGGAAGATGAGATCTATACTTCGAGCTACAAACATAGTTTTAACCGTTTGCTGCAACGGCTGGGCAAGAACCAAAAAACAGATTCCCTGATGGTAGCCGTACATTTTGATGGCTTTAAAAAATTCATCAAGATGGCAGCTAATTTCAACAAGTTGGATACTTTTTTAAAACTGATGCCTCCCGAACGTTCGCAGCTGCTCATGAAAGCCTTTGTGGGCAACCTCGACAAGGCCCATAGTCTTGAGGATGCCGTGGATGTAGCCGATGCCTACAGCAGCATCAACAACAAAACCCTGCAGCAAACCATCCTGCATCATGTAATGGATTATGAAACCGAGGCGATCGAGAACAACAAGGAGAAAGCAAAACTGATCTATGGTTTATTAAAGCAGATATTTTTATCGGCCGATAGCAGCAACCATATCGACCTTACCCAAACCATTGGCATTCCATCTGTGTACAGCATCGACAGCAAAACTGTTTCAGACGATAGCGGCCGCATCATTCAACAGGTATTCTTCTATGGAGATGAAGATGGCAAAACTTATTTCCCTGGATTTATTGGTTCTTTTTCAACCAAAGAATGGTCGGTGAACATCAAACCAGAATGGGTGGAAATAAAATCCCTGCAAGGAAAAAAAATATGGATCTATGCCAACAGGCCACTTAATAATGATGATAACTTAGACGACTCGGCCATCTTACACCTGAACCAGTACCTGCAACAAAATGAACTGCACCCATCGGTGGTAGTTCACCGTGGACATAGTTATTGGTTTCCGCGCACCCTGAAGATGATGCCCGATGATGCCCGGATCGTGATCGTAGGCTCCTGTGGCGGATTCAAGAACATCAATAATATTTTAAGTTTTAGTCCGGATGCACAGATCATCTCTACCAAAGAGATCGGAAAAGGAGATATCAATACCCCTGTTCTCAACTGCCTTAACAGCAACCTACTTACCGGCAAACCACTGGTATGGAAAAATATGTGGAACACACTCACCAAGCAATTTGCTACTGCCGATGCTGATACCAAGGCTTCATGGGAAGATTATATTCCGCCCTACCGAAACTTGGGTGTGATATTCATCAAGGCCATCAATAAAAAAATAGCAGGACAATAAAAAAGTACAGCTGTACGGGCAAACCCCAATCGCACTTACCTTTGCTTTATGTCAGAAACAGCTGCGGTGAAAAGAAAGATATTCAACTTTTCATTACTGAACAGGGTATTCCAATTTGCCGCCCCATATAAAAATAAATTTTACGCATCCCTGCTATTGGCAATGGTACTGGCCATCATTGCCCCGGTAAGGCCTTACCTGATACAACTTACATTGAATGCCGGCATCAACGACGGACTGCATGATAACAACAGATCATGGTTGCTGCATTATCCCGGAGGCTTCATCATTGAAATTACCATCATTCAGATACTGTTATTGCTGCTCGAAACTGGGGGAAGGTTCATTTTTACATTTCTTACGGCATCCCTGGGACAAAGTGTGGTAAAAGACATGCGGGTTAGCACCTACAATAAGATCCTTCACCTGAACTTATCGCAATTCGATAAAACACCCATCGGCACCCTTACTACCCGAACCATCAATGATATTGAATCGATCAACGATATTTTCAGCGACGGACTCATTCCCATCATCGCTGATCTGTTGTCGATCATTTCCATTCTTACCTATATGTTCATCGTGAACTGGCAACTCACCCTGGTTTGTCTGGCGCCCTTTCCTCTGCTCATCATTGCTACCTATGTGTTCAAAGAAAGCGTGAACAAATCCTTTATTCGGGTACGCAATGCCGTGGCAGCACTCAATGCCTTTGTGCAAGAGCATATCACAGGCATGAGCATGGTGCAGGCCTTTGCTGCAGAAAAAAGAGAATTCAAAAAATTCAATGCCATCAACAAAGAACACCGCAATGCCAATATCCGTTCCATATTCGCCTACTCTGTTTTTTTTCCGGTAGTAGAACTGGTGATGGCCCTCTCCATCGGA
>CAIRHQ010000068.1 GCA_903878475.1 uncultured Bacteroidota bacterium
AACCCATTAGGCAGTTGCATCCCCGAAGCCAACAAGAAAAAACTGGTTGATCTCATTACCAAGCATTCGGTTCCTCTGATTGAAGATGATATTTATGGTGAATTGTATTTTGGCAAGACAAGGCCCAAGCCCTGCAAGTTCTACGATACCAAGGGTTGGGTGATGTATTGTTCCTCGCTTTCAAAATCATTAACCCCGGGATATCGTATCGGCTGGGTGATCCCAGGCAGATTTTTTGAAGAACTGAATCAGTTAAAGCGGATCCAGAACATCAGCTGCCCTACCCTAACACAAGCCGCAATGGCCCATTTTTTAATGCATGGCAGGTACGAATACCATTTAAAACATTTGCGCAAAGCCTTGCATACCCAAAGCCTTCGGTATGTTCAGGCCATCATCAATTATTTTCCGGCCGATACAAAAGTATCCCGTCCGCATGGTGGATTTATTTTATGGCTGGAGCTGAACAAAAAAGTAGATTCTTTTAAACTGCGTACGGAAGCGATGAAGCAACATATTTCTATTGTGCCGGGTAAAATATTCTCTGCCGGACATGCCTACAGCAATTGCATCCGCATCAGCTTTGGCAAGCCCTGGAGTGATGATGTAGACTATGCCCTGATGATGCTGGGCAAGATGATCAAAAAAATGATCGGCAACTAACAATATCGCATATACGAAATATGATCGCGGGCTATTTTCCAGTATGATGTAACCTTTTCAGGAATATTCCTTTTTCGGTAACCAATTTTATTTCATAGATACCCGCCGCCAATTGACGCAGATCAATCGGATGACGGCCCATCAGGTCATCAATGATCTGATCCACCACCAGCGCTCCGGAAAAAGCAAATATTTTAAGTTCTGCCTTCCCTGAAATATTATTGGATCCAACATACACAGTGTTCCCTGCCGGATTAGGATAGATCAGTACTGCATCTGCAATTCCACTCACGACGAAGGGAGCAGATGATCCGGCACAACCATTGGCATCGGTTACTTTAACCGAATAGTTACCATTCTTAAGGGCCTGGTAGGTTTGCTGAACAGCACCGACCATCAATACATTCTCATTATACCATTGATAGGTAGCGGCACTGGAACAGGATAATAAATTATTACTTGCGCTTGTGATCACGGGTGTAGGTGCAGGATATATTTTAATAAAAGCAGATTTCGTTTTTGTTTGCGTTCCACTACCATTACCCACTACCAGCGACACATCAAATGTTCCGGGCGATGCATAACTGACTGTTGGATTTTGCAGATTCGAACTGGCCGGTGTACCTCCTGCGAATGTCCAACTCCAGCTATTTACCAGTCCGGTACTTTGATCGGTATAACGGATCACCGTGCCCATACATCCTGCAGAATCAACGGCTGTAAATTTTGCAAGCGGATTCAATTGCAGGTTTATATTATCGATAAACAATTGCTGCCCAAAACGACCCCTGTTTTCAAAAGCGATCAAGAGATTAGAATTGGTCAGGTAGTTGTTGAGGAATATGGTATCCGTTCTCCACTGACTGGCAGTAGGCACAAATGTACTTCCGGTATTCACCGGTGCTGTTGCTAATGAAGTTCCAAACTTGGTATACAAATAGGTGAAATTGGCACCGCAATCGGAGGACACGCCAATCAACAAACTATCCAGATAACTGTTTGTACTATAGGGCGCATAAGCTACATCAAAGGTTAGGCGGGCAGATGAGAACCCGCGCATGTCGAGTACCGGAACCCTGATCTGGTCCTTGTTTCCCTGTGTATCATTATTATAATTATCGAAGGCTATGGATTTTGAACTATTACCAAAACCTCCTGCCAGATTACTCCGGTACCAGTTTAACCCGTCGTTCCCTGCATCCTGTAAGGTCCAGGCCAATGGCGGATAGGTTACCCCCTGGAATCCTTCGGTGATCAATTGAGGCGTTCCGGTTCCCACCACTACATAATTGCTTTTCGTTTTAACCTGTGAGCCATTGCTGTTAGTAACGGTAAGGGATACACTATAAATACCAGCGGCGGAATAACTCACCAATGGATTTTGTGCAGTTGAAACCGCTGGTGTTCCGCCGGGGAAAGTCCAGGCATAGGTTAGGTTATTGCCATCCGACTCGTCGGTATACTGTATTGACTGACCCGGACAGATATAAGTTTTATTGGCCGAAAAATTCGATACCGGAGGAAAGTTTGGATGTATTGCATATTCCCATACCCCGCGGCCATAATAACTGATCCGTAATTTACTGGCCACCGTACCATTGTTGAAGCTCATGAAATCGGTAACATTGGCGATACTGGGCAGGTTAACACTGATATCGGTCCACAGTATGGCGGCATTGTTTTTTGTATATACTTTATTAGCGGTGCATACATAAACTGTTTCATTGGCACTGAAATCATCGTGGTAGATCTTTAAAATATTGGTGCCCGGTAAATTATATGTGATGTCTTGCCAGGTAGCCCCCTGATCCGGTGTACGATATATTTTACCATTGGCGCTTACATACACCACATTTACATTTGATTTTACTGCGGCTACTGATCCCCGTGAGGAACTGCTATTGGGTATAGTAAACACGGTAGTTGCCGGCGTTCCCCAGCAATTGGAAACCCGGATGAACCTTGAACCATTTTCCACTGCATAGGCAATTGTGGAATCTGCCGAAGAGATACAAAGGTCACGGATCGCGGTGGTGGATGAAAATATATTGGTCCAAACCGGAGCGGCGGTATTCAGGCTATTGGAAATAAATAAACTATCGCGAGCCAGTATTGCTGCATTGGGCAGGCCGGGATGGAAGCCGATCCTGGAGTTATTGGTAGGCGCAAAAGGACTATTATATGTAGTGCTGCCTCCATAAGGAGAAAAAGATCTGCGTTCGCCTGCTTCAAGATAGTAGATAGTGCTTTCAGGAGAATAATCAAATTGCACCCTGCTGCCCCAGTCGCCGCCACGGTTTGTTTTCCATATACCATCATAAAAAAGTTCTCCATTATCCTGGGTACCGATGGAAATTATTTTTTTATCTACCTGACTTTGACCAGCCTGATAAATTTCCGTTGCACCTACCCCATCGCTTTTAGGATCCCATAAACTATCATTGGTACCCCTGCGTTTCCAAACACCTCCATCATTCACATTCCACAATTGATTGGCATCATAAGGATTTACTTCTACCTGGTGATGATCGGTATGCAATATGGCATACCATTCTGTTTTCTGCTGAAAGCTAGTACCTCCGTTATTGCTTTCCCATAAACAATGCGCCACTACATAAATATGATTGGCATCGAATGGATCGGCGCACATACCCAGATTATAATTTCCTTGTCCGGTACTGAGTGGATCACTGTTATAACAAACAATACATTGTGTGGCACTGCTGTACACCAAAGAAAAACTTGTTCCTGCATTAACCGATTTGAACAATACACCATTGTTGCCATTGGCCAGCAGGTATACGATATTGTTATCGGCGGCGCTTACGCCAATACGCATTCCGTTGGTACCGGCTGGAATCACCAGTCCACTGGTTACCTGCGTCCAGCTAACGCCAAAATCACTGCTGGTCCATAGTTGTGATGCGGTTGCCGCAAAAAGCGTATTGGTATTGGGTCTTCTTTTCAGATCCTCAAAGGCACCACCCGATTTTACATTGGTCCAGCTAGCGCCTCCATTGCTGGTTCGCCAGATGCCATCATTAGTAACGGCTACCAGTACCTGATGATCGGCAGGATCCATCA
>CAIRHQ010000069.1 GCA_903878475.1 uncultured Bacteroidota bacterium
ATCGGACGATGGGATCAGTGCCAGATTATCCGCAAATAATTGCAGCAGCACAGAAATGAATCATAAACTAAAATATTTTTTAATAAGGCGAGTTATATTACTACAAAGGACTTACTTATTGGGGAAAGCATATATGACCATTATCATATATTGATTTATATATGCATATCATACATACAATGGCCGAGCTAAACAGGCAATTAATAAGTTAGATTTATCTGTTAGGGTCGCCCTTCGTTTTCCGGTAAAACTGAATGCTGCAGCCAGGTAATTGCAAAATAAAGTGGAGTCAAATGCCAAGCGTTTTGACATATATCTGGAAAATCCGGCGGGCTTGACCATCTAAATATGGATGGCGTTGAACAGGGTAGGCATTGAGTACCAATATCTACCTGGTCATTTGAAACCGGAAATTGCTGGTCAAGGCCACCGGAATTTCCAAACAGGGACTTGTTACGAGTTGAAAGCAACAATTTCAGTGAAGACCATCATTGCTATTTCTGACGGAGAGAACTGGATGGCGGGAAGGATTGAATTATACTGTTATTTTTTATAGATCTATTCAGAAAATTTTATTTTTATTCCTGTTCAATTCCAGTTTACCATGAATACAACTCAGTGTGAAAAGGGAGTTCTCGTAATTAATTATATATCAATTAATTACCCCGCCCCGGTTCGTGGCACACGAACCAGGGGGGGATTGAAACAATCAGACCAGTATTTATGAGCCTCTTAGTATATTTGATTTATGAATATTGGCTTTGATGCGAAAAGGGCATATCAAAATTCCACAGGACTGGGACATTATAGTCGTACATTAATTTCTTCTCTGGCCGAGTTTTATCCGGATAACAATTATTATTTGTTTGCGCCAAAAATCACAGCGCTGTTTAATACTAGTGGCTTTACAAATATTCATCCGGTTAGCCCGGTTCATTTTCCTTCCAGTTTATTTACCAGTGTATGGCGAAGCAACTGGGTTAAAAAAGATCTGCATCAACATAAAATTGATATTTATCATGGTCTTAGTCATGAAATACCCTTGGGCATTGCCCAAACAGGAATTAGATCGGTAGTTACCATCCACGATCTGATCTTTGAACGGTATCCAAATCAATACAATCCACTGGATACCCTGATCTATAGAAATAAATTCAGGTATGCCTGCAAAAATGCGGATAAAATAATTGCCATAAGCCAACAAACAAAACAGGATATCATTGATTTTTATAAAATTCGGGAAGACAAAATTGCGGTATGCTACCAAAGCTGCAATCACCTGTTTGCTGAAAGAATAGGGGAAGAGAAAAAAGATGAAATAAGGCGTTTCTATAATCTTCCCAGTCAATTTTATTTATACGTTGGCTCCATCATTGAAAGAAAAAATTTATTGCTTATTTGTAAGGCATTAAAAAAAACTGATTCTTTAATTCCGCTGGTGGTTATTGGAAATGGAGGTGATTATAAAGAAAAAGTAAAAAAATATATTGCTGCAAATGGTCTGGAACATAGGGTTATTTTTTTATCAGAGAACCCCCAGGCAGTTGCTTCAGTTGCCTTTCAAACGGCTGAAGATTTTCCTGCCATATATCAAATGGCATTGGCCATGATCTATCCCAGTATTTTTGAAGGCTTTGGAATTCCCGTGCTGGAAGCCCTGAACAGCAAGTTGCCGGTCATTACCTCCAATCTAAGCTGCCTTCCCGAAACTGGTGGTAATGCTGCCATCTATATCAACCCCGAAAATGAAAATGAATTAGCCCTGGCCATGGAAGCAGTTGCAAATAATACTGAGTTAAGAACCGGTATGATTGAAAAGGGCATAACCCATGCACTTAATTTTACAAAACAAAGATGTGCTGAAGCTGTAATGAATGTATATAAGACCTTGTGATCGCATTTAAAAACGATATTAAAGAATTGTAAGTTTGTAACCGACCTCCTGATTTATTATTTAAAACCCAGCATATGTTTAGTTTAACCCATAAACATGCCTTGATCACCGGTGCCGGAAGCGGTATTGGAAAGGCAATAGCCGAATTATTCGCTAAACAGGGTGCGGTGGTACACCTGCTCGACCTCAATGAAACGGCAGTTGTTCAAACTGCAACAGGGATCAATCTTAATGGCGGCGAAGCCTTTTCATATACTTGTAATGTAAGTGATCAAGCTGAAGTAGCAGCGGTGATGAATGCGATCGGCGCTTTCTCCATATTGGTCAATTGCGCAGGCATCGCCCATGTTGGAAAAGCGGATACCACTTCAGAAGCCGATTTCGATAAGATCTATCAGGTGAATGTGAAGGGTACCTATAATTGTTTGCATTGCGCCTTGCCGATCCTGAAAAAACAGGGGGCAGCGGCAATTTTGAATGTGGCCTCCATTGCTGCCTGCGTAGGCATTTCAGACCGGTTTGCCTACAGCATGAGCAAGGGTGCCGTGTATGCCATGAGCCTAAGTGTGGCCCGTGATTATATGGCCGACCATATCCGCTGTAATTCTATCTCTCCCGCCAGAATTCATACCCCGTTTGTAGATGGATTTATTGCAAAGAATTATCCCGGACAAGAATCCGAGATCTTTGAAAAACTTTCCAAGAGCCAACCAATAGGAAGAATGGGAACCGTGGAAGAAGTTGCCGCGCTGGCATTATATTTATGTAGCGATGAGGCCGGTTTTATCACCGGAAATGATTATCCCATCGATGGGGGATTTATTAAATTAAATAATTGATCAATGAAATTAATCCGGTTTTGGGAAGATGGCATTGAAAAGCCCGGGATATTCCTGAATGATATTTATTATGATGCCTCGTCAGTTGTTGAAGATTATGATGAAATATTTTTCGGTTCGGGAGGATTAGAAAAACTACAGGAATATGTAGTGGCTGATCGTTTGCCTGTTGCCTCCGTTACCCGCTTGGCCTGCCCGGTAAAGCGGCCTTCAAAGATTGTTTGCATTGGACTTAATTATAGCGACCATGCCAAAGAAACCGGAGCAGCCGAACCTGCTGAGCCGGTGGTATTCTTGAAATCTACTACAGCCATCATTGGTCCGAATGATAATATCGTGATCCCGAAGCATTCCGTTAAAACCGATTGGGAAGTGGAACTGGCCCTGGTGATCGGAAAGAAAGCCAGTTATGTTTCTGAAGCCGATGCAATGGACCATGTGGCGGGCTATTGCCTGCACAACGATATCAGCGAAAGAGAATTTCAATTGGAACGCGGTGGCACCTGGGATAAAGGAAAGGGTTGCGACAGTTTTGCACCCCTTGGTCCCTGGCTGGTAACAAAAGATGAAATTGCTGATGTGCACAACCTGAAACTTTGGCTTACGGTGAATGGAAAAAAAATGCAGGAGGGAAATACAGCCAATTTTATTTTTAATATTCCGCACTTGCTGTCATATGTAAGCCAATTCATGACCTTGTTGCCCGGCGATATCATTTCCACCGGAACCCCGGCAGGAGTAGGATTGGGGATGCATCCTCCGGTATACCTGAAGCCGGGCGATGTGGTGGAATTAGGTATTGACGGATTGGGTACATCACGGCAACGCGTAGTTGCCTGGAAATGAAATACTGTTTAACGATTGCTTATGAAAGAAAATAAATCTTATTGGGTTGCCTTCATCCTCGTGACCTCACTGTTTTTTTTATGGGGATTTGCCCATAACCTCGATCCGATCTTGATCCCGCATTTAAAAAAATCATTTACCCTTACTACTACACAGTCTACCCTGATCGATTCAGCCGTGTTCATTGCCTATTTTCTGATGGCCCTGCCCGCAGGGTTCATCATGAAGAAACTGGGCTATAAAATGGGCATCATCATCGGGTTGCTGTTTTTTGCTACCGGTTGTTTCCTGTTCATCCCTTCTGCCAATGAGCAGTCGTACAACTATTTTTTGATCGCACTTTTTATCATTGCCTGTGGATTAACCATCCTGGAAACAGCTGCCAATCCTTATGCTGCTGCTTTGGGCGACCCGTCCAGTGCTACGCAACGACTTAACCTGGCGCAATCGTTCAACGGATTGGCTGCTGCATTGGCTCCTGTGATCGGGGCCCGACTTATCCTTACGAAAGGATTTACTGATGCTGAATTGAATGGCATGACCGAAGCCGCCCGAAAAATAGCCCTGGCTGCAGAAGCCTCTTCTGTAAAAATGCCTTATACGATATTGGGTATAGTGCTACTATGCATTGCCGTTATATTTGCTTTCATTCACCTTCCCAACATGAAAGAAGACGAAACGCAAAGCAGTGGAAAGAATATCTTTCATGCATTTAAGCATCGTCACCTGAGTTGGGCCGTGGTGGCCCAGTTCTTCTATGTAGGGGCACAGGTGTCGGTTTTCAGTTTGTTTATTTTATATGCCACCAAATCTGCCGGGTTAACCGAAATAAAGGCGGCCGATTATCTGGGCGCCTGCGGCATAGCTTTTCTGGTGGGCCGTTTTCTGGGTACTTTTTTTATGAAGTATATCAGGCCCGAACGGTTGCTGATGCTATATTCTGCAGTCAATATTTTATTGTGTATGGTAGCCATTATGGCTACGGGGATGATCACGGTATATGCTGTGGTGGCCATTTGTTTTTTCATGTCGATCATGTTCCCAACCATTTTTTCGTTGGGCATCAAGAGCCTGAAAGGCGATACCGAATACGGCAGCAGCCTCATTATCATGTCGATTGTGGGAGGTGCCATCCTGCCAAGGATATTTGGTTATATCAGTGATGCCAGCAATAATATCCAGCTGGGATATTTTGTACCCTTGGTCTGTTTTATGGTTACCTGTTTTTTTGGCTGGAAAGGATATCTTGTTATTGAAAATAAAAATGAATAGGGTATGCAAAAATTCTGTCTGGCCTTAGATCTGAAAAATGACCCCGTACTGATCGCCGAATATGAACAGTACCATGCTGCGGTATGGCCCGAGATCTTAGCAAGTATATCCGGTGCCGGCATTTTGCATATGGAAATATATCGGGTAGAAAACCGGTTATTCATGATCATTGAGGCGGATAATGATTTTTCGTTTGATAAAAAATCGGCCCTGGATGCAAATAACAAAATGGTTCAGGACTGGGAAGCCCTGATGTGGAAATATCAGCAATCCTTGCCCACAGCTGCACCGGGTGAAAAATGGATGCTGATGAAAAAAATATTTGAACTATAGCTTTAATCATATGCTCATCATTGATGCCCACCAGCATTTTTGGAATTACCAGCCCGATACGCATGCATGGATCGATGATTCTATGAAGCGACTCAGGCATCATTTTTTGCCAGCCGATCTTGAGCCGGTATTGATCGAAAATAATGTGCAAGGCTGTATTGCTGTTCAGGCATCACAAACAGAGGCCGAAACAGATTTTCTGCTGAAACTCGCTGTTGAATACCCTTTCATCAAGGCCGTGGTGGGTTGGGTTGATCTGAGGGCTGATCAAATTCAATCTCGACTGGAACATTACAGCCAGTTCCAGGTGATCAAAGGTTTCCGCCATATTTTGCAAGCCGAATCACCAGCGTATATGCTTGATGCCAAATTTACTCGGGGCATCAGGGCCTTGAAGAATAATTTCGTGTATGAGATCTTGGTTTTTCCGCAACATCTGCCAGCTGTTTTACAATTGGTGAAACAATTTCCGGAACAGCGGTTCATCATTGATCATCTGGCTAAACCTAATATACGATCAGGCATTACCAAAGATTGGGAAAAAGGAATGAGGGCGATCGCTGAATATGATCATGTGTTTGTGAAGATGAGCGGAATGGTTACAGAAGCCGATCATCAACACTGGAAGCAGGATGATTTTAAATCTTATCTTGATGCAATGACAAATAGTTTTGGAGTAAACAGAATGATATTTGGGAGCGACTGGCCGGTTTGTTTGCTGGCGGCAACTTATCAGCAAGTACTTGAGATCATGCAAAATCATTTCAAATCATTTTCACTGTTGGAGCAGGAAAAGATCTTCGGTTTAAATGCGATCGAATTTTATCAATTAAAATAATCAATATGGATCTGCAATTACAAGGTAAACTGATCGTTGTTTCGGGTGGAGCAAAAGGCATTGGCGGAGGTATTGCCCGTAGCCTGGCTTCGGAAGGCGCCATGCCGGTGATCATCGGAAGGAATGAAACAGATAATCGCAAACTTGTACAGTCGCTCAAAGATGCCGGTGTGCAAGCAGATTTTGTTACAGCAGACCTGGTAGAACCTGCTGCCTGTGCGTTAGCCATTCAAACAATTGTTGAGCGGCATGGCAGGATCGACGGACTGGTGAACAATGCTGGCATAAATGACGGGGTTAGTCTTGAGCAGGGATCTTATCAGTCATTCATGGATAGTTTGCATAAGAACCTGGTACATTATTATCTGTTGGCACAGCTTGCGTTGCCTTATTTGAAAATTTCAAAAGGTAGCATTGTGAATATTGGCTCAAAAACCGCTGAAACAGGACAGGGGGGCACTTCGGCCTATGCGGCAGCCAATGGCGGAAGAAATGCATTGACCCGTGAATGGGCCGTAGAGTTACTCAAGTATGGCATCCGGGTAAATTCGGTGATCGTGGCAGAATGTTACACACCGCTTTATCAAAAATGGATCGCTACGCTGGAGAATCCTACGGAGAAATTAGCCCAGATCAGTTCCCGTATTCCATTGGAGAACAGGTTTACCACCGTAGAAGAAATTGCTGATATGGTGGCTTTTCTTTTATCCGAAAGATCCAGTCATACCACCGGACAACTGATACATGTTGATGGAGGTTATGTGCATTTAGACAGGTCGCTTTAACGGAAACGAATTTGTGCAGATCTTGAAGTTGAAATAGAATAACTTTACTCAATAAAATCATATCATATGGAGTTTTCATTTACCAAGACCATCCACATTAGTTTTGAACAGGCCATTCAGAAAATTACCGAAGCCCTTAAAGCTGAAGGATTCGGGATCATCACTGAAATTGATATGAAGTCTACGTTAAAGAATAAACTAGACATAGATTTTTATAATTACCGCATCCTGGGTGCCTGCAATCCTAATT
This sequence comes from uncultured Bacteroidota bacterium, assembly GCA_903878475.1. Classification (GTDB taxonomy): domain Bacteria; phylum Bacteroidota; class Bacteroidia; order Chitinophagales; family Chitinophagaceae; genus Ferruginibacter. Next base: position 7,058 of record CAIRHQ010000069.1, read on the forward strand.
TTGCCTATCGTGCGTTACAAGCAGAAGATAAAATTGGGCTCATGCTTCCCTGCAATGTAGTTGTGCAGGAAAAGAATATTGGCGAAGTAGAAATATCGGCTATAAATCCAACCGCCACCATGCGTGCCATTGATAATGATGATCTGCATGCAGTGGCCTTGGAAGTAAGCTCCAGTTTGAAGAAAGTGATTGATTCAATGTGAATCTTCCATTGATCAGGCGAGTTCCAATTTTTGCGGAACAATTTTTTTCTCACTCAATTTGGTTTCCTTTTGGCAAATATTCCATAAATAATATCCTCCCGAAAGGTTGAATACACTGCCATAACCATTTTGGGTTAAAATTCTTTGGGCCAGATAACCCCTGAGCCCAGCTTCGCAATAAATATAAATGGTCTTGTCTTTTGGAATTTCATCCAGCCTGCTTCTCAGTTCATCTACCGGAATATTGATGGAATGGCTGATATGCCCGGCATCAAATTCATCGGCCCTTCTTACATCAATGAACAGATCATCGGGGCTGATCTTGTCCAGTTCATTCCAGTAAAATATTTTCAACCTGCTCAGCAGAATATTTTCACCTACAAAGCCAGCCATATTCACGGGGTCTTTGGCCGAGGAATAGGGTGGTGCATATGCATGTTCAAATTCAATGAGATCGTATACTGTTTTTTCCTGGCGAATATAGGAGGAGAGTATATCGAGGCGTTTATCTACACCATCAAAGCCTGCCAGTTGTGCACTGAGCAGTCTACCATCTTCCGGTGAAAAAGCGATCTGTATCGACATTTGTTTTGCATCCGGATAGTAGGAAGCATGTGAACCATTATGTGTAGTAGAAACGATATGGCGTATATTGGCTGCCGTTAGGTGCTTGGAAGCTGTGCCTGCTGTGCCTACCGTCATGTCGAATACTTTTACAATAGCGGTATTGATCGATCCTTTGTAGGCTTGTGTATTGCCCAGCACCAGGTTATTGGCGCAGATCCGTCCCTGTTTATTGGCTGGTCCGGCCAGGTAGGTGATCATCGATTGATGGGTAATGGGATTTTCAAATTCAATGGCATCGCCCACTGCATAGATATCGGGGTTAGAAGTTTGCAGGTATTCATTTACCCAGATTCCGCGGGCTGTGCCGATGGTGAGTCCTGCCGCTACTGCCAATCTTGTATCGGGCCTTACGCCGATAGAGAGCAGCACCATATCGGTTTCAATGATCTCGCCTGTATTGAGGGTCACTTCAAGGGTAGAGCCATTTTTTGCAAAGCCAGTAACGGCTGTGCCTAAGCGCAGATCAACACCTTTAGAACGAATATGTTGTTGTACAATGGCGGCTACCGGAAAATCAAGTGGTGCCAGGATCTGGTTGCCCATTTCAATCACGGTAACATCCAATCCGAGGTCATGAAAATTTTCAGCCATTTCCAGTCCAATGAATCCGGCGCCGATCACCACGGCGCGTTTTACATTTTTATGGGTGGTATAGGCTTTAATATAATCGGTATCCTTCACATTTCTCAGGGTGAATATTCCTTCCAATCCAATACCGGGCAGTGGTGGACGAAGCGGTTCGGCACCCGGTGAAAGCACCAGTTTGTCGTACGATTCGGTATACTCCACACCGGTATTTTGGTTGATCGCAGTTACTATTTTCTTTTCGGGATCAATGGCCGTAACTTCTGTTTTTACCCGCACGTCAATATTAAATCGTTGATTGAAGGATGCAGCAGTTTGTACAAATAATTTATTCCTGTCGCTGATCACATTCCCAATATAATAGGGCAGTCCGCAATTGGCATAAGAGATATATTCGCCTTTTTCAAAAATGATGATCTCGGCATGTTCATCCATTCTTCTTAATCTGGCTGCTGTACTGGCTCCGCCTGCAACTGCACCTACAATGATATACTTCATGATTTGTTTTTTTTTAGTTTTTTCAGGATGGTCTTTCTGCGATGGAAGGATATCCAATTTGAACAGCAAAATTATGGACTGTTTCCTGGCCTGATGGTAACTTATGTCACCTTTGTAACCAATATATTTCATTGAAGGAAGCGGCGATTAAAGCTTAATAGGTATCGAGTATTTGGGTATGTGACCTTTGTCACTTTTTTTGGTTTTCTTTGGTTTTATATTTGCATCTTATCATCAGTGCTATGCTGATTTAAAAAGTCTATCACATCTTAAAATTAGTTATGCTGAAAAACTGGAATGTAATGCGGGTGATTCGATTGGGATTGGGTGTGATCATCATTATTCAGGCCGTGATGGTAAAAGACATCACGCTGGGTTTGATGGGAATATTCTTTGCATCCATGCCGCTGTTCAATATGGGTTGTTGTGGTGTGGGCGGATGCGATATGCCGGTAAACAAAAATGTAGAAACAAAAAAAGAAATTTCATATGAAGAAGTGGTTGAATCAAAATAAACTTTACCTGATCGGTGCATTATTGGGTGCTGTTGCAGGATATTTTTACTGGCAACAGGTGGGCTGCGCTTCCGGTACCTGCATGATCACTTCTAAACCGGTGAACAGTACATTGTATGGAGCCATGATGGGCGCGCTTTTCATGGGACTGTTTAAAAAGTCTCCGAATGCTGATGCAGGAAAAGATAAAACAACAACACATGACATTTAATGAAATGCTGCAATCTAATAAGCCCGTGCTGGTTGATTTTACGGCTACCTGGTGTGGTCCATGTAAAATGATGGCACCCATATTGGTTGATGTGAAAAAAGAGATCGGGGATGCTGTATCCATTATTAAAGTGGATGTAGACAATAATCCACAGGCCGCCCGGGAATACAATATTCAAGGGGTGCCTACCCTGATCCTGTTCAAGCAGGGAAAACAAATTTGGCGTCAAAGCGGGGTAGTGCCCAAAAAAGAACTCGTTCAGTTATTACAAAAAGAATCATAATAAAAAAATATAATCATGAGCAATTTAAATCAGGCTGAAAGCCGTTCAGGAGTACAGGATCTAGGGTCGATCATTAAATCGGGGGCATTCTTGGTGGATGTGCGCACACCCGGAGAATTTGCAGAAGGACATGTAAAGGGTTCTGTAAATATTCCTTTAAGTATGCTTCCATTTGAATTGGATAAATTCAGGAACCAATCACATGTGGTTGTATTTTGCCTGAGTGGCGGACGTAGTGCACAAGCTAAGGCAATACTTGAAATGAATGGTTTCTCCGATATCATCAACGGCGGAACCTGGAATTATGTAAATCAATTTGTATAGTAGTTTTTTGTGTACCATAGCATAATGCCTGAGCGATTGAGTTTGCTCAGGCTTTTTTTTAGGGGCTGGTTCATTACCTTTGTGGTTGAAAAAATCACCCGGTATGACTGGTTTGGAAAATCTTGCAAATGTATTTGAGCCTGCTTTACTGGCCGAGATGGAAGAATTTGGCAGTAGGCAATCCTTCCTTGAAGGCGACCTGATCATGGACTATGGCAGCTATATCCGCAATATGCCCATTGTGCTCAAGGGTACCATAAAAGTTTACAGGTTGGATGAAAATGGGAATGAGATCCTGTTATATTATCTGTCCAGCAGTGAAAGTTGTTCAATGGCCTATAGTTGCTGTATTGAAGCAAAGAAAAGTGAAGTAAAAGCTATTGCCGAAGATGCTGTTGAGCTGATCGCCATTCCACATGATAAACTGGATACCTGGTTATGTACCTACCCCAGTTGGAAAAATTATATCATGCGCAGTTTTAATTTGCGTTTTATTGAATTGCTTAAGTCGATCGAAAGCATTGCGTTTCATAAATTGGATGACCGGCTATTGGCCTATTTGAAAGAAAAACAACGGCTGTCGGGCTCCAGTGTTATTAAGGCTTCACACTCCATGATCGCCGAAGAACTCGCCACCTCCAGGGAAGTGATCTCCCGATTATTAAAACAACTGGAAAACAGCAAGAAGATCATTCTTTATCGAAATGAGATCAAGCTTTTGCCTTCGTTTGGGTAACGGATAAACGGGTAAGGGTTTAAGGTTTAAAGTTTAAGGTTTAAAGTTGGTTGAGGGGTTGAGGAGTTGAGGGGTTGAGGAGTTGAGGAGTTTAGGTGTTTAGTCGTTTAGTAGAGTCTTATTACTTTAAGGAACCCTCAATATTCAGAACGCAATCCTTGCAAACTGCAAACTGCTCCCGTTTACTAACGGGACCAACTGTTAACTGCCCACTGCCCACCTCAAACAAAATCTCCTCGCGTTTAATACTCAGCAACTAACAAATTAAAAGTTTTCTAGATTTTGTTAACGCCTTGTAAACGACCCGTTTGTAGGCTGTTTTTAACAATACCAAAACATAAGATTTACGAATTTTGTACTGTTCAAGTAAGTATAAAATCTATAAAATTATGATGAGCCAGAAAACTGTGTACAGGAAGTTATACTTTTATATCTCTTCCATTTTCATTTTCATTTTTCATTTGCTGTTCGTGTTTGCGAAATTCAAACCGGCAGATCTGAAATTTGCTGCGGTGAAGGCAACCACCTTCATACCTGGTGATACTTTGCTGAGTACGGTTCGTACAAAACTGCAAAGTTCTGTGTCGGGTATGTATGATAGTTTGCGGCTGAATATGATGGGACTCTCGAAGCAGGCTTTTGAACTTGCCATGCAGGGTTATAATTATCTTTCTCAAAATGGTAAAATCGGCAACGATCGAATCATTTCCATCGTAGATTTCAGTCAGCCTTCTTCAAGTAAGCGATTATTCATCATTGATCTAGACCAGCAGAAAGTAATTTTCAATACTTATGTGGCACATGGTATGAATTCTGGTGCTGCAACCGCCGACCAGTTCTCTAATATCCCGGAAAGCAATCAGAGCAGTCTGGGTTTTTATGAAACCGGTGCCACCTATATCGGGCATAATGGGTATTCTCTTCGATTGGAAGGACTGGAAACAGGGATCAATGACAATGCCGACAGGCGTGCCATCGTAATACATGGTGCAGCTTATGTGAATGAACAACTGATCAAGTCGCAGGGTTATATTGGCCGCAGCTGGGGTTGCCCCGCGATTCCCGAAAATCTTCATAAGCCCATCATCGATAAGATCAAGAATGGCACCTGCCTTTTTATTTATAGTCCTAATCAACAATATCTGAGTCATTCAAGAATCTTGCATCCTGCCGGAAGTACATCCCGCATCAACGGATAAAATTCATTTATTGACCTCAACCATCCTCCTGCATTGGGGGATTTTTTTTGTTTCAACTTGGCTATATCTGCTTTTTCATTTGCATCCTTTCTACTAACTTCACAAAAAAAGTATTTCGATGTCATTACGCACCCAATTAACCGGAACAGGCGTTGCCCTGGTAACCCCATTTAAAGCAAATACCGAAGTGGATTTTGATGCACTGGGTAAACTGATCGATCATGTGATTGGCCATGGTGTTGAATACCTGATCAGTTTGGGTACCACCGGGGAAACACCTACGCTGGATACGGAAGAGAAATTAGATATTATTCATTATACCATCGAGCATGTTAAAGAGCGTGTACCCGTAGTAGTTGGTGTTGGGGGAAACAATACCCGTGAAGTGATGGAGAATCTGCAGCAATATCCGCTCGACAAAGCCACGGCGGTGCTGAGTGCCAGTCCTTATTACAACAAACCCTCGCAGGAAGGTATTTTTCAGCATTATAAGAATATTGCCAGTGCCAGCCCGAAGCCCCTGATCTTGTACAATGTGCCAGGCCGAACCGGAAGCAATATGACCGCCGAAACAACTTTGCGGCTAGCGAAAGAGGTAGAGAATATTGCGGGTATGAAAGAGGCCAGCGGCAATATGGTGCAATGCATGCATATCCTGAAAGAACGCCCTGATGATTTTTTAGTGGTGAGTGGGGATGATCATCTTACACTTCCCTTGATCGCTTGCGGAATGGATGGGGTGATCAGTGTGGCTGCCAATTGTTTCCCTACTGTTTTTTCGGAGATGGTACGTTGTTGCCTGAAAGGTGATTTTGAATCTGCCCGTTCCATGCATTACCAGTGCCTGGTTGGGAATGACCTGCTTTTCGCCGAAAATAATCCTGCCGGGGTAAAAGCGTTCTTAACCGAACTGGGGATCATTGAAAATATATTGCGGCTTCCGTTGGTACCCTTAAGTGAAAAATGGCATCAGCAGGTGAAGGACTGTTTGGTAAAATATAACCTGAAATAATTTATCCGGGTATGGGATAACATGATCCCTGGAGGGCCAGTTCAGTATTGTCAAATACGGTCCTGGCTTCTGTTAAAAATTCATCCACGGTTTCATATTTGGATGAAAAATGCCCGATCAATAATTTTTTTACGCCGGCCCGCCGGGCAATATCAGCCGCTTGTATCGTGGTGCTGTGAAAGCGTTCTGCCGCCCGTACATGCAGGTCTTTCAGATACGTGGTTTCATGATACAACAGATCAACTCCTTTTACTTTTTCGATCAGTGATTCATCGTAGATCGTATCGGCACAGTAGGCATATGTTTTTGGTGCCGGTGCGGGCAGGGTTACTTCTTCGTTGGGAATGATGGTTCCCTTTTTATTTACATAATCTTCTCCCATTTGCAGGCGTTCATAAAAGGCAGCAGGGATTTCGTATATCAATGCCCGTGAGGCATCAATTTTGCGTGGATTTTTTTTCTCGCTGAACAAAAATCCCCAACAGGGAATTCGGTGATTCATGCTAAAACAATGCACCGTCATTTTTTTGTCATCGAGGATCAGCCCCTCATTGCTGAGCGGATGAAAGATGAGGTTGTATGATAAGCGCGTATCGGCCACGGTCAACTGCAGATTGATGATCTGTTCCAGTTCGGGTGGAGCATGTAGGTGGAGGTCTTGTGTTCGGCCCAGTAAACTCATGCTGGTGAGCAATCCGATCAGTCCGAAATAATGATCTCCATGCAAATGCGAAATGAATACATGGCTGATCTTACTTCTCCGGATCTTGTATTTCGACATCTGGATCTGTGTGCCTTCACCGCAATCGATCAGGTATGCCTCCTCCTGAGTTTGTAGCAACTGGGCGGTAGGGTTACGGTCGAAAGCCGGCAGGGCCGAATTATTGCCTAATATGGTAAGTGCGAGCAAAATTTTTGTTTCTAAGGGTAAGACCAAGTGGGGAGGGGAAATGCTGCTTAGGGGGGGCTTAAAACGTTTAAAGCGTTTGAGGGTTCGGGAGAGGGTTTAAGGTTTAAAGTTTAAGGTTTAAGGTTGGTTGAGGAGTTGAGAAGTTGAGGAGTTGAGGAGTTGAGAAGTTTAGGGTTTAGGGGTTTAGTAGAGTTTAATGAATTGAAGAAACCTTAAACCTTAAACTTTAAACCTTAAACTATCCGTCCCCCAACAACTCCCGCTCAATCTCTTCCATCTGTACCATATCCCAGGCCTCGCTTTCGGAGGGGGTTATATTCATGAATTCGAGCCATTCATTTTCTTCAAATATTTTTTCAACAGGGGGTTGAAGTTTGCAGATCACAAAAGAGCTGTTTTGTTCATAAAATCGCTGCTGAATGCTCATGATCTTCTCAGCCGCTTCCACGCTGATACTGGTCACGGCTTCCATATTAAAAACGATATGCGGTATGTCTTTTTGCAGGTAGGGGATCAGCAATTGCTCAAGTTCTTCTGTCATATTAGCAGATAAATCTGCAGCTTCCGGACAAATCACGGAAAATTTTTCTTTGGTATCTATTTTGACATTCATGTATGCAAGGATTGGTTTGATCTTTGTAAAGTAATGAAAATTATTTTTTGCGGCAAAAGCGGGATAGGCTGAACAATTTTTTTAGTGATGCCCAGCCATGCCACCAACTACTGTTCTGGCGGGCAGCAATTCATAATTTTCAACTTTTTAACATATTAACATTTAACCCTTTGGTTAAACTTAATCTTATAAATTAGCGTTATTATTGTACAAGCTAAATAAATCGGAAAATGGATAATAATTTTTCAGCTCAGGTAAAGGAAATCATCTCGTACAGCAGGGAGGAAGCATTGCGTTTGGGGAATGATTTTATTGGCACCGAACACCTGGTTTTAGGCCTGATCCGTGATGGAGAGAATACTGCCGTAAAAATTCTGAAGTCACTCAATATCGACCTCTATGAATTAAGGAAGGAAATTGAGATGGCGGTGAAGGATAAGACAGGTAAGAATATCGCCAATATCAATTCCCTGCCCCTTACCAAGCAGGCAGAAAAAGTGATCCGGATCACGGTGTTGGAAGCCAAGGCCCAAAAAAGTGCTTTAGTGGAAAGTGAACACCTGATGATGTCGATCTTAAAGAACAAGGAGAATATTGCTACACAGATATTGAACCAGTTTGATGTGGACTATGATGTGTTTAAGAATGAACTTGGGTTTGTAACCAGCAATCCTCCCTCTGCCGAATTCAGTGATGAAGGAGAAGAGGAATTTGATGAGGAACGCAAACAATACGGACAGCAAAAACCTCAGCGTGGAGCAGCTGCCAGTCAGCCTAAAACCAAAACTCCGGTTTTGGATAATTTCGGTCGCGATATTACCCGCCTTGCCGAAAATGGTTCTCTTGATCCAATCGTAGGCCGTGAAAATGAAATTGAAAGGGTATCACAGATCCTGTCGCGCCGCAAAAAAAATAACCCCATCCTCATTGGTGAACCAGGTGTGGGTAAAACTGCCATCGTTGAAGGTTTGGCCTTGCGTATCGTACAAAGAAAAGTATCCCGGATTTTATTCGATAAAAGAGTAGTGAGCCTCGACCTTGCTGCCCTGGTAGCCGGTACAAAATACCGTGGCCAATTTGAAGAAAGGATGAAGGCCATCATGAACGAACTGGAAAAGAACAGAGACGTGATCCTGTTCATTGATGAGATACATACTATTGTTGGTGCCGGTGGCGCCAGCGGTTCCCTCGACGCTTCCAATATCTTTAAACCAGCCCTGGCCCGCGGCGAACTGCAATGTATCGGTGCTTCCACCTTGGATGAATATCGTATGCATATTGAAAAAGATGGGGCACTCGACCGACGCTTTCAAAAAGTGATCGTAGAACAACCGTCTGTGGAAGAAACGATCGAGATCCTGAATAATATCAAAAGCAAGTACGAAGATTATCACAATGTGGTGTACAGTGCTGATGCTATTGAAGCTTGTGTGAAACTGAGTGATCGGTATATGACCGATCGGTTATTGCCCGATAAAGCCATTGATGTATTGGATGAAGTGGGAGCGCGCAAGCATATCAAGAATATCAATGTGCCTACAACCATCATCGACCTGGAAAAGAAAATTGAGGACATCAAACTCGAAAAAAATAAAGTGGTAAAAAGCCAGCGCTTTGAAGAAGCTGCCTCGCTGCGGGATTCGGAAAAACGCCTGCAAGAGGATCTGGAAAAAGCCAAAACGGATTGGGAAGAAGAAAGCAAGCACAAACGTTATCCCATTGAAGAAGAAGATATCGCAGAAGTAGTATGCATGATGACCGGGATCCCTGTAAAACGGATGGTGCAGGCAGAAACGGAGAAACTGCGCAGGATGGCTGATGACCTGAAAGGGGCTGTAGTAGGACAAGAAGAAGCCATCTCCAAAGTGGTGAAAGCGATTCAGCGCAATCGCGTAGGATTAAAAGATCCGAAGAAACCTATCGGTACATTTATTTTCCTGGGTCCAACCGGTGTGGGTAAAACCGAACTGGCTCGATCACTGGCCAGGCATATGTTCGACAGTGATGATTCGCTGATCAGGATCGACATGAGTGAGTATATGGAAAAATTTACCGTGAGTCGCCTCATAGGTGCTCCTCCCGGATATGTGGGTTATGAAGAAGGCGGTCAACTAACGGAGAAGGTTAGACGCAAACCGTATTGTGTGATCCTGCTCGATGAGATTGAAAAAGCTCATCCGGATATTTACAATATCCTGTTGCAGGTATTGGATGATGGTATGCTCACCGATGGACTGGGCAGAAAAGTGGATTTCAAAAATACCCTCATCATCATGACCTCGAATATTGGCGCACGCCAGTTGAAGGATTTTGGCGACGGGGTAGGATTTGCCACCGCCAACCGTCAGGAAAATGCCGATGAGAACAATAAGGCCGTGATTGAAAAGGCCCTGAAACGTACTTTCAGTCCCGAGTTCCTGAACCGGATCGACGATGTGGTGGTGTTCAATTCACTCAGTAAGGATAATATTTTTGAGATCATCGATATCCTCATGAAGGGAGTAATGAAAAGACTGGCTAATCTCGGGTTCTCCATGGAACTGAGCCCGGCTGCCAAGGATTTCATTGCCGAAAAAGGCTATGATGCCCAGTTTGGTGCCAGGCCCCTGCATCGGGCCATCCAGAAATACCTGGAAGACCCACTGGCAGAAGAGATCCTGAATATGAGCATCAAACCCGGAGATATCATGGTCGCCAACTTGGATACGGATTCAGATAAGATCAAATTCACCCTGAAAGAGGAAGGGAAAAAGAAGGAAAAAAAATCTGAGGCTTAAGTCATAAATAATTCCCCCGAATGCCACCACTTTAAAGCGGTGGCATTTTTTTTGAAACTACATTTTGAACTTGGCATTTTTTGCAGCAATTTTGTGTAGCATGCCAAACAAAATTATCATCACGATCGATGGCTGGTCATCCTGCGGAAAAAGCACACTTGCCAAACAACTTGCCACTGCATTGGGCTATGTGTATATCGATAGCGGTGCCATGTACCGGGCCATTACCTTATATTTCTTGCGCAACCATATCGACTGGACCGATCCAAAATCAGTAAAACAGGCATTGGCCGATATCCAGATCAGTTTTCATTTCAATCCTAAATCGCAGCAAACAGAGATCTTCCTCAATGATGAGAATGTGGAGTATGTGATCCGCGACCTGGTAATCGCCGAAAAAGTTAGTGATGTAGCCGCTATAAGGGAAGTACGCAGCTATGCCGTAGCCCAGCAGCAAGTGATGGGCGCCCGCAAAGGCATCGTGATGGATGGCCGCGATATTGGCACCACCGTTTTCCCCGATGCCGAACTCAAGATCTTTATGACCGCCGACAGCGCCGTTAGGGTAGAGCGCAGGTTCAGGGAACTATTTGCCAAGAATCCCAATATCAATATAGAAGAGGTAAAGGCCAACCTGGAAATGCGCGATTATATTGATTCTCATAGGGAAGTGAGCCCCCTGAGAAAAGCCGACGGGGCCATTGAAATTGACAATACCAACCTCACCATGCCCGAACAATTAGAGAAAGCCATGAAACTGGTAAAAAAAATTATATAAGGTTTATTTGCAATACTGAAAACTATCAGTAACTTTAGTTCCCCCATTAGAGATCCTAGTCCAATCCTTATCCGTTCAAATTCCGCAAGCAAGTCCTGAGAAAAATTTCACGAAAAATGTTGTTCTAATAAGTAGTGTTATGCCCGTATGGGCCCATCATATTATTGAAGATTTCAGATAACCAAGCACAAACAAAAGATGTCCCCCGCCTTAACCGGGGGCTCTTTTATTTAAAGACAGTTTGATCAGGGAAGTTCAAATGAGGTTTGTACACTGGCCATGGTCTCTGTTGCAGGAAACAAAGAAACGATCCGTTCAATCACGGCTTCCACAATGGCATCCGGACAACTGGCACCGCTGGTGATGAGTATCTTCAGGGGTTGGGTATGCGGTAAAAAAGGACTGCTCATCTTTTCAGTCTTCTGATGAAAATCAAAATGACTGATCATCTCTTTTGAAATGATCTTATCGGCAGCATTGATAAAATAGGTCGGTAATTTTTCTTCGCAAAGTTCTACCAGATGAGAAGTATTGCTGCTATTGTATCCGCCCACCACAATGGCCAGATCAGCTTCGTGTTGAAGGAGGGCAAAAACGGCCGACTGGTTATCAAGGGTAGCATAACAAAGTGTATCACGTGTGTCTGCAAATCGTGTTTCTATCTCCTTTTCGGGTAATGCAAAATGGGTAACCATTACCTGTTTCAGGTAATCGGCAATGGCCTGGGTATCGCTTGCCAGCATGGTGGTTTGATTCACAACACCAATTTGTGCAAGGTCTTTTGTAGGGTCAAATCCATCCGAGTACCGGCCCGAAAAAACATTTAAAAAATCAGCGAGATCATTTTCACCGGTAATGAACCTGCCCAGCAATTCCGCTTCTTCCATATCTTTTATGATCAGCGTGGGAGCCGCTGCAGCCGCATGCGAAAATGTAGCCCGGGTTTCTTCATGACTGGGTTTTCCATGTATGATCACGGTATATTTTCCCGCAGCGATCTGAACACTCCGGTTCCAAACTTTTTCAACAAACGGACAGGTGGTATTGTATTTTTTGGTGTGGATGCCAATTGCATTCAGTTTTTCTTCCATGTCCAGCGTAGTGCCAAATGCCGGTATGATCACAATATCATCTGCCGTTAATTTTTCCAGCGGGATCAATGACTGGCCTTTTGTATCCTGCAAAAATTGTACGCCTCTTTCAAGTAGATCGGCATTCACCTGTGGGTTGTGGATCATCTCACTCAACAAAAAGATCCGTTTGCCCGGATTTTCATCGATCGTTCTGAATGCAATATCAATGGCATTTTCCACCCCATAACAAAAGCCAAAATGCCGGGCCAGGTAAAACTGAACCGGACCGAAATCGAGTACCGTAGGACTGAAATCCTTTTTCATCTTATCCTCTGACTTGCGTTTATGCTTAATGGCATTGATCAGCGGACTTCGATAAATGAGCGGAACATTGAATTGTTTCATGCAAAATAAATGACCCTGCAAAGGTAGGGTTTGAGGATGTTTAAACGAATTGTCTGTTTTGGGTTTTACCCCTTAATTTTGAAGGCGTATCAAAAACATTTACATGTCATTACCCCGATTTACTGCGCCGGCATGGTTCAGGCATACCAATATTTATGAGGTCAATTGCCGGCAATATAGTGAGGCGGGAACGATCAGGGCTTTTCAGGAATCACTTCCGCGGTTAAAAGAAATGGGTATTGAAACCCTTTGGTTCATGCCCCTGACCCCCATTGCACAAAAAAATAAAAAAGGGACCATGGGCAGTTATTATGCCTGTCGCGATTTTATATCCATCGATCCTGAATTTGGAACTGAAGCTGATTTTAAAACATTGGTGGCTGTTGCCCATGAAATGAGATTTAAGGTCATCATCGACTGGGTGGCCAATCATACCGGTTGGGATCATGAGTGGACCATCACTCATCCTGAATATTATTTGAAGGATGAAGCTACCGGCGATTTTAAAATGGCCAGCGGCATGGATGATATCATTGAACTGGACTACAATTATCTTCCCATGCGCCAGGCGATGATCGATGCCATGGCATACTGGATCAGGGAATTTGATATTGATGGATTTCGCTGCGACCTGGCCTTCTGGGTTACCCTCGATTTCTGGCTTGAGGCTCGCACCGCGTTGGATCAACAAAAATCTTTGTGTTGGTTCGGTGAATTTGATGCCTTGGAAAAACTTGAATATATGCAGGCCTTTGATGCCTCCTATTCATGGTCGTGGATGCATGCCAGTGCCGCTTTCTGCAAAAATGAAACAAGCCTAGATCATTTGCGGAACCTGCTATTACAATATGCTCAATTGCCAATGCATCACCTGCCGGTTTGGTTCACGGCTAACCATGATGAGAACAGTTGGAACGGAAGCGAGTATGAAAAATATGGGAGTCGCGCCCTCGCACTCGCCGTACTTTCCTTTACCTGGAAGGGGATACCGATGATCTACAGCGGACAAGAATTACCCAACAACAAAAGACTTGATTTTTTCGATAAGGATCCCATTGCCTGGAATGGTGATTATGCCTTGCATCAATTCTATAAGACCCTGATCATGCTGCATCAGCAATTTTCTGCTACATCGGCAGATACTGCTGAAATGAGTTTGCTGAATACCCATAAAGATGCAAGCGTATTGGCCTGGCACAGAAAAAATGAAACAGCCGAATTATTGGTGCTGATCAATATGAGCGATGAAACAGTGGATTGTGTAATTGATCATGATCAGGTTCATGGAAATTTCACGGATATATTCAGCCGGGAGATCACCGAAGAGCTGAAGGGTTTTCATTTTTTGATCCCGGCAGGCGGTTTTCGCGTGCTGGTAAAATAATTATATGATCGAGTTCTGCTTGCAGAAAAAAAATCCCGCTGTTTAATTGCAGCGGGATTTTTTTTGTTTGATATCATCAGTTATTCATCTCCCAATGCAATGGGGTATTCATATACTCCATCATATCCGGGATAGAATCCGCTGATGGTAATATTTTTATTGGTGCCGATGGCTTTTTTCAGCTCTTCAACATTTTTTACGTCATTGTCGTTCACTTTGATGATCACAAATCCGTCTTTCATACGGGTTTGGTCATTGAGTGCACCGCTGTTTATTTTCTTAACCACTACACCGCCGGGGATGCCGTATTCTTTTGCTTTTTTAGGATCCAGGTTGCCAAAATCGGCTCCCAGTCCATCCAAGGCCGTTTCGCTTTTTACAAGGTCGAAATTGCCCGACTTGTTTTTCAGCACAACAGATGTGGTGGTTTCGTTTCCATTGCGGGTATAGGTTACCGCGATTTTATCGCCCGGCTTATGCCTGCTGATCATTTCCTGCATTTCGGCTCCGCTGTTCAGTTCCTGTCCGTCGATCTTCTTCAGTACATCACCCTTACGGATACCCGCTGCATAGGCGCCACCGTCGGTAGGTACTTCAGAAGCATAGATACCTTCTGCATTGGTGGGAATGCCCAATCTTTTTTTCTCATCTTCATTCAGGTCGCTGGCGTTCAGGAATTTTACACCCAGGTAGCCGCGTTGAACGGTTCCGAATTTGATCAGGTCGTCTACCACTTTCTTCACAATATTTACGGGGATGGCATAAGAGTATCCGGAATAGTAACCCGTAGGCGAGGCGATGGCTGAATTGACACCGATCAGTTTTCCATCGGTACTGATAAGTGCTCCTCCGCTATTGCCCATATTCACGGCTGCATCGGTTTGAATGAATGATTCAACTCCGGTACCGGGTTCACCGGTTTTATCTTTGTTGAGGCCCAGGGTGCGCGACTTAGCACTGATGATCCCAGCAGTAACAGTGGTTTCCAGATTCAGGGGATAACCAATGGCCAATACCCATTGCCCGATCTTTGCCTCATCCGAATTGCCATACAATAAGAAAGGGAGTCCGGCCGCTTCAATTTTTATTACAGCCAGATCATATGAGGCATCGGTGCCGATCACTTTGGCCTTGTATATTTTTTTATTGCTGAGGGTTACCGTGATCTCATCGGCATTGTCCACCACATGGTTATTGGTCACGATATAGCCGTCATCGCTGATGATCACGCCCGATCCTGAAGCCCTTTGTTCCGGAATGATATTTTGTCTTCCGCCAAATAACTGGCTGAACATATCATTGTCAAAAAAATCACTGAAAGGATTATTCTGATTTTTGCGGGGCAGGTTATTATTCACCTGCTTGGCATTTGTCTTTGTTTTGATGTGTACTACCGCGGGTGTAGCTGCAGCGGCTGGTGCAGTAAAATCTAGGGCACCGCCCGGAGGGGTGTTTCCATCTGCAAATCCTGCATACTTGTAATTAGACGGAACGATTCCGGCTTCCTGTCCGCCATAAGTGAGCTCGTGCTTAACAAATCTGCCATATCCCCAAATAACTGCCAGGGTGGTAAAAGCGCTGATGGCTACTGTGAATACAATTTGTTTCAATTTCATACTTGTTCAATTTTATTTTTTAAAAAATAATAAAAAATATGTTCAATAATTGTGCCTTATGCTGTAAAATAACAAAGAACTGTCAATTTGATAAATACCTGCTGCCATCTTTAACAGTTAATTAGGAAGCGCTTCGTAGATCATGGCCGGATCATGAAAATTTGTCAACCGAAATATACGATCATAATCCCAGCAGAAACTGCATGGTATCTTCTCCATCGGCATAATCAGTCAGCCCAGGGCATTGTACCTGCCCGAATTCCAATCCGTTCAAACCCACTACGCACTGCAGATTGGGGTCATTGCGCAGTGTTTTGGATAATAGTTCCGCGTCGGAATAGTAACTGTAATTAAGCTGGCTGATGGGTGAAAATACCGACTCATTTTCAATGAGCAGCGTAGTGCCATTGGTCATATAGTACACATTGTTCATGAGTGCCATGGATAGCTGGTAGTCGAAGTTATTTTTAAATTTATTGTGGTCAATAAAATATTTATACCGGTCGAATGCCTTCAACAACGGTACAAAATCGTAGCCTTTTGGGACATAGATCTTGGTCACATTCCGGCATCCCAGTCCAAAATACTGGTGCACATCATCCGAAAGCTTAAGCAGTTCGGTTTCTGTTTCATTACCCGAGAGCACCGCAACGGAGGTTCTATTTCGCCTGATGATATTTGGGTATTTTGAAAAATACTGTTCAAAATACTTGGCCGAGTTATTGGTACCCGTGGCGATATAGGCATCGCAACCTTTCAGCATTTCGGAAAATGAAATATGGGTTCCGGTTTCCGGGTTCCACTCATTTAATTTTTGTACAATATGTTTTAGCAATACATCGTCTTTCGATGATAATTTAATGGTTTGTTTATGCCCGCTGATAAAGGCGCATAAAAAATCATGAAAGCCAACCAGGGGTATGTTTCCGGCCATTACCAGGCCGATTGTTTTGCCACCGATATTATCGTCGAGGTGATAATGCGCCGTCCATTTATCCAAAAGGTCCTGTTGTAAAAAACGGGATTGTATCTGCTGCAGTGCCAGTTCAATAAAATCGGGGATGAACCATCCATTGTGGATAGCGGCCCTGGCTTTGATATCCTGCCATTCCTCATTGTTCTCTTTAAAATATTCTGATAGTTGAACCAATAATTTGACCCGGTTTTTTAAATTCATGTTGTTATTATTATTAAATTTGCAACTGCCCGATTTTGGGTGAAAGCATATTCAAAATTACGATAGATGGCTATAAAGATCACAGAAGAATGTATCAACTGCGGTGCATGCGAACCAGAATGTCCTAATAACGCAATTTACGAAGGTGGCGTTGAATGGGCTGTATCTGACGGAACAACTGCAAAAGGCATGTTCACATTAATGGATGGCTCACAGGTTGATGCCGACCAACGCAATGCTGCAATTAACTCAGATGTGTACTACATCACTCCCAACAAATGCACCGAGTGTCAGGGCTTTCATGAAGAGCCACAGTGTGCTGCTGTTTGTCCGGTAGACTGCTGTGTACCTGATGAATTGTATGTAGAAACAGTGGATGCGCTGACTGCCAAGAAGGACAGGCTGCATATCTAAGGCTGTTGATGAAATAGATTTTCGGGCAGGTGATATTTCCTGCTGCCAAAGCGAGGGTATCTGGCATACTTTCGCTTTTTTTTATTCTACGAATCAATTTTAAGCTTATGAAAGTATTGCTGTTATTTTCTGCTTTCATCTTCATTTCTTATTCCTGCAAGATGAAGGAGGCTTCGAAGCCCTTGGGTAATTTTGAAGACAAGATGAATATGATGGATGCTGATCGCGCTTTTTCTTCTTTAAGCGAACAGAAAGGGATGAAGCAAGCTTTTCTTGATTATATCGATAGCAATGGGATATTACTGCGTCCCAATCATTTGCCGCTATTGGGCGCCGATGCCATTGATTTTCTGATCCAACAAAACGATAGTTCCTATACCTTAAAATGGGAACCCAAGAACGGAGCCGTAGCCTCTTCCGGCGACCTGGGCTATACCTATGGCGTTTATGTTTTAAAACCCTCTACCATCGACACATTGATCTATGGCACGTATGTCAGCATCTGGAAAAAAGGTATTGACGGCAAATGGAAATTTGTGCTCGACTCGGGGAATGAGGGGATTGGGGAGTGAGTTTAAGTTGGCAGTTGGCGAAAGCAGTTGGTCCCGTTAGTAAACGGGAGCAGTTAGCAGTTGGCAAGGATTAAGTTCTGAATATTGATAGTTTCTTTAAGTAATAATACTCTACTAAACGACTAAACACCTAAACTTC
>CAIRHQ010000070.1 GCA_903878475.1 uncultured Bacteroidota bacterium
ACTGCCAATCCCATGGCTTCTCCTTTCAAAGCGATACCCGGTCCGCTGCTGGTGGTAACACCCAGGTTACCGCCATAACTGGCACCAATAGCCGAAGCAATGGCAGCGATCTCATCTTCCGCCTGAAAGGTTTTAATACCAAATGATTTGTATTTGCTAAGGTCGTGCAGGATATCGCTGGCAGGGGTAATGGGATAGCTGCCCAGGAATAGGGGCAGTCCACTTTTTTCACTGGCCGCGATCAAACCCAGCGCTACGGCTTGGTTTCCCATCACGGAACGATAGGTGCCCGGATCCATTTTTGCTTTTTCCACCGTATAGCGGGTGGTAAAGGTTTCGGTGGTATCACCATAATTATACCCGGCTTGTAGCGCTTTCAGATTGCTTTCGAAGATCTCTGGTTTTTTGCCGAATTTCTCTTTCACAAAACTGGTGGTGCTTTCCATATCGCGGTTATACATCCAGTACAGGAATCCCAGTACGAACATATTTTTTGCACGGTCTTTTTCTTTCACGCCCATCGTGATATCCTTCAATGCTTCACGGGTCATTTTGGTAACATCCATTTTGATCACATGGAAATTGCTCAAACTATCATCTTCCAGTGGATTAACACCTTCGGGATAATTGGCAAGACGTAAATTCCTGGCATCAAATCCATCTACATTGGCAATGATCTTACCGCCGGGTTTCAATCCTTTCAGGTTTGTTTTAAGGGCGGCCGCATTCATGGCTACCAATACATCGCAGGCATCGCCCGGAGTAAATATCCTGTCGGATGAAAAACGAAGCTGGTATCCGCTCACACCCGGAATGGTTCCTATTGGAGCCCTGATCTCTGCCGGGAAGTCGGGAAAGGTAGCCAGATCAATACCCAGTAAAGCGGTATTGTTGGTAAACTGACTACCGGTAAGTTGCATTCCATCGCCGCTGTCTCCTGCAAATTTGATTACTACATCACTTAGAATTTCTTGCTTATTATTCATGTCGTCTTCAATTAGAATGCGAAGTTAACTAATTAGCGTTTTGAATCCGTATTCAAAGAGAAATTTTACGCATGAATTCGGTCAATCTGAAATTATTAAATTAGGTTTGTCCAAACATTTTAAGATGTACGACCTGCATGATTTCCTGGAACCTATTGCGGTTCATGAGTTGAATGGCGATAATGGGTATACCGATGGCCAGCTCGCCAAATTCATCCTGATCCACGAAACGGAGCTTCCCGATATTTCGACCGCAGATATAGTATTGGTAGGAGTTTCAGAAACAAGGGGGAATGGAATTGATGCCCAGGGACCCGCGGCCCCCAACCCCATCCGTAAGCAATTATACCAGCTCAATTACTGGCACCAGGACGTGCATATTGCAGATATTGGTAATATAAAAACAGGGGCTACACTGGCCGATAGTTATGCCGCCGTAAAAACGGTAGTATCGGCCCTCCTGAAGATGAAAAAAACCGTGGTGATCCTGGGCGGAAGCCATGATATCACCCTGGCCCAGTATTATGCCTATAAAGAATTGCATCAGATCATTGATGCTACCTGCATTGATGCCAATATTGACCTGAAGGGTGAAAGTCCGGCCCGCAGCGAAAATTTTTTAATGGAAATGCTCACCAGCGAACCCAATTTGGTGAGGCATTATAACCATATCGGATTTCAGAGTTATTATGTGCATCCGCGCATGCTGGAAACCATGGACAAACTGCGTTTTGATTGTTTCCGTGTAGGTACTGCCAAAGAAAATATGGATGAGATGGAGCCCGTGATCCGCAATACACATTTGCTGAGTTTTGATATCAACGCCATAAAGCACAGCGACTCGCCCGCCAGCCGGTTAAGTCCGAATGGCTTTACCGGTGAAGAAGCGTGTATGCTTTCTCGTTATGCCGGGTTAAGCAGCCAGCTTACCAGCTTTGGCATTTATGGTTACCGCCCCCAACTGGATACCGATGAATTGAGTGCAAGGCAGATCGCCCAGATGCTTTGGTATTTCATTGACGGAAAAAGCAGGAGCAAACAAGAGGCTTCACTGGACGACCGCAACCAGTTCAATGAATTTCATTCAGCCTTTACAGAAGTAGATACGGTATTCTTGCAAAGCAAAAAAACAGGCCGCTGGTGGATGCAATTGCCCAATAAAAAATTCATTGCCTGCAGTTACCAGGATTATCTCACCGCCAGTCATAATGATATTCCGGAAAGATGGTTGAGGGCGCAGGAGAGGAATTAGTTGGCAGTGGGCAGTTGGTCCCGTAAGCATACGGGAGCAGTTGGCAGTTGGCAGGGGGCAGTTGGCAAGGATTTCGCTCTGCTTAATTGAAACGTACTCTTCCCAACCTTAAACCTTAAACTTTAAACCTTAAACATACTCACTTTTTTTCTCAACAACGTCTCTCTACTGATTTGTGCGTTGGCCGAGGACGTTGTGTATTACTAGACGCAACGTCCCTTGCAGGAGACGTTGCTGGGAAGCAGAATTAGTTGGCAGGGAGCAGTTGGCAGTGGGCAAGGATTTCGCTCTGCTTAATTGAAACGTACTCTTCCCAACCTTAAACCTTAAACTTTAAACCTTAAACGTACTCAC
>CAIRHQ010000071.1 GCA_903878475.1 uncultured Bacteroidota bacterium
ACAATACAGAAAAAATAAAAACTTTTACCATTGGCGTTCCGGATGCAGGCATGAATGAAGCACCCTTTGCAAAAGAGATCGCGGCTCATCTGGGTACCGATCATACTGAATATTATTGCACCGAAAAAGAAGCCCTGGAGATCGTTCCCCAGCTGCCTTATTTTTATGATGAACCCTTTGCCGACAGCAGTGCCATCCCAACCACATTGGTAAGCAGGATCGCAAGGGAAAAAGTTACTGTGGCCTTATCGGCCGATGCAGGAGATGAGATCTTTGCCGGATATAACCGGTACGACTATGTGATGAAATACGGGAAAAAGATCCAGGCCATACCCCGGTTCATGCGTACCGCCGCCGCTGCACTCATGCATGCGATCCCGGCTTCTTCCATTCCGATAATGAATAAAAAATATTTATTCCATAGCCGGTATGAAAAATTAAAGACCCTGTTCAAAAATCCTTCCGAACTGAATATATTGATGAGCCTGACCAAGCAGATGGACGACCAGGGCATCAATGACCTTTTTAAAAAACCGGTTGGCTCCATTGAAACCGCTTTTGAAAGTAAAGAATTAAGATCTGAATATCATTCCACGCTGTCGATGATGCTGGCCATTGATTACCAAACCTATTTACTAGATGATATCCTTCAGAAAGTTGATCGTGCAGGAATGAGCGTGAGTTTGGAAGGCAGAGAACCTTTTCTGGATCACCGGGTCATTGAATGGGCTGCACAATTGCCCATGGAGTATAAGTACAATAAGGGTAATAAAAAATTCATCATCAAGGAAATTGTACACCAGTACATCCCGAAGAAGATGATGGACCGGCCTAAAATGGGATTTGGTATTCCGGTGGCCGACTGGTTGCAAGGTGAACTGAAACCATTTGTTGATCAGTACCTCGATGAAGCCTTTATCCTGAAACAGGATATTTTTAATAATGCAGAGATACAACGAATCCGAAGATCATTTTATCAGGGGAAAGTAGAAAGGGCCGAAAAGATATGGTACCTGCTGATGTTCCAGATGTGGTACGATAAATGGATGAACAACAACTAACCATGGCAGCTGCGGCAAAAAAAATATTATTCATTTCTTATGATGGCATGACCGACCCGCTTGGACAGAGCCAGGTGATCCCTTACCTGGCCGGACTAACCACCGAAGGATACGAGTTTGTGATATTGAGTTGCGATAAACCCGAAAAATATGCAGCCAATAAAACTTATGTAGAAAAACTGATCGCTCCTTATCCGATCACCTGGGTATCGATACCTTATCATAAACAGCCTCCAGTACTTTCAAGTGTTTATGATTACTATCAATTGAAACAAAAAGCAAAACAACTGCATCGGCTATATCATTTTGATATGGTGCATACCCGCCCGGGTGTACCACAACTGGTGGCCCTGTATTTAAAAAAGAAACTGGGCGTCAAGTTCATGAATGATATTCGTGGCTTCTGGGCCGATGAACGCGTGGATGGTGATATGTGGAACCTGAACAATCCCTTATACCGGAAGATATACCGATTCTTTAAATCAAAAGAAGACGAATGTATCCGGGTGGCCGATTATAATAGTTGTTTAACCTATAAAGGCCGCGACGAGATCTTGGCATGGAAACACCTGCCGCAACCGGTTAAGATAAAAGTGGTGCCCTGCAGTGTAGACCTTGAATTATTTGATCCCGCCAGGATCGATCAGTCATTAAGATCTGCATTAAAAACTGAACTCGGCATCACGGATGAAGATTTTATCATCAGCTACCTGGGTTCCATCGGAGGCTGGTACCTCACCAAAGAAATGATGCAGTTTTGTAAGGCCGTATTAGATAGGAAACCCGCTGCAAAATTTTTATTCATCTCCAATAATAACCACGAAGACATAGAAGCGGCTGCCCGTGAATTTGAGATCCCTGCAAATCGAATCATTGTTCGGCAGGGGATGCGACATGAAGTGCCGGTATTATTGTCTTTCAGCAACTACTCATTATTTTTTATCAAGCCCTGTTATTCAAAGATATCTTCTTCACCCACCAAGCACGGAGAGATCATGGCCATGGGTATACCGGTGATCACGAACAGTGGAGTAGGCGATGTAAAGGAGATAGTAGAACAATACAATGCTGGTTATGTACTGGAAAATTTTACGGCAGCCAGTATGGAAGCGGTAGCAGCTTCAGTATGCAATAACGAAAGGCAATTTGATCATGGGGGTATCCGGCAGGGGGCAATTGAATTTTATAACCTCGAAAAAACCCTCGAAATTTATAAAAGCATTTACAAAGAAGTGCTGGGTTAAATAACCACTATGCAAAAAAAATACTTGATCATCGGTGCAGGGTTCTCCGGAGCCGTACTGGCCCATCAATTGGTGAGGGGCCTCAATTGTCAGGTGGATATCTGGGAAGAACGTGATCATATTGGCGGCAACTGCCACACCGAGCGTGATGCTGAAACAGGCATTATGGTTCATCGTTATGGACCGCATATTTTCAATACCGATAAAAAAGAGATCTGGGATTTTGTGAACAGCATTGAAACCTTGAGGCCCTATGTTCACCGGGTAAAAGCCATGAGTAACGGGAAAGTATATTCGCTGCCAGTGAACCTGCATACCATCAACCAACTTTTTCAACAAACCTTTACTCCTGAAACGGCCCGGCAGTTCCTGAGTACGCTGGCCGATCAGTCGATCACCGATCCCCAAAACTTTGAAGAGCAGGCCTTGCATTTTATCGGCCGCGAATTATACGAAGCATTTTTTTATGGGTATACCAAAAAACAATGGGGTTGCGAGCCCACTGAATTGCCAGCATCTATCCTGAAAAGAATACCGGTTCGGTTCAATTACGACGACAATTACCACAACAACAGTTATACCGGCATCCCGGAAAACGGATATAGTTCATTGATCCAAAAACTCATGGACCATCCAGATATTCAGATTAGTTTGAATAAGAAATTCAAGTCTGGCCAGGATATTGCCGGCTACGACCATGTTTTTTATACCGGACCCATTGATGCCTGGTTTGATCATGTTTACGGCCGCCTGGGCTATCGCACGGTTAGTTTTGAAACCCATTATGCTGAAGGAGATTTTCAGGGTCTTACACAGATGAACTATTGCGATGAATCGGTTCCCTATACCCGCATCACCGAGCATAAGCATTTTACCTATTGGGAACAGC
>CAIRHQ010000072.1 GCA_903878475.1 uncultured Bacteroidota bacterium
CCGAGGATACCCAGTATCAGCGGAAGTGCATAAAGTTTATTATTGGCTTTATTGTTTTTCAGGCTATCGGGCATATTGTCCTGATTACCGAGGCGTGCATTGTCCCAGAAGGGGATACCGGTCTTCCAGTTGCCATCTCTTACGTTGGCCATAGACATACCTTGTATATCATTTTGTTTGCCCGCAAAATTCCACATGAAATACCGTAGGTACATCCAACCTGTTTGATAGGCTAGCGCAAATTTTATATTTTCTGCCATGGTAGGCTTAGCAGGGTCGCCATTATCTCTGATAAAATTTCCTTGGTTGTCTTTAACAAGCCCCATCCATCCGGCATAATAATCCGCATGTCCCTGGTCATTGCTCTGATCCCACATGCGGGGCAAGAAATGCATATCATCGGGTGAATACACATATTCTACCTGCTTGCCATTCTTCTCATATTTGTCATTACTTTTTACATAGGTTTCTGTGATCTTGGTATCTAGCGGTTGTGCGGTAAAATCCTGTCCGTATAAAATAGGCCAGTCGCCATATTGTTCGCGGGCCAGGTAGCCTACCAGGTTTACGGGGTTGTCTACATTGAACATATCTACTGCTGGGTCGGCATTAGAGCGAACCAGGGTGGTAAAATATGTGGAGTAACCCATAAGCATAAACGTAAATGACCAGAGTCCGAGTTTAAGAAAGTTCCAGTTCCTTTTTGCTGCGATGCGTAAACCTACATAAATGAGTATTCCAATCAGCACGAAGAAGGAAGCAAAGCCTGAGAAGAAAGGCAGGCCCAGACTGTTCACGAAATAGATATCGAAATTACCAGCGCCCTTGATGGTCCAAACGATCACGGCTTTTTGTACAATGCCGGTGATGGCACAACCCATGATGAATGCAAAGAAAGTGCCCCAGGCAGTGGGTTTGTATCGCTTAAAATAATACAACATCACGATGGCCGGGATGGTAAGCAGGTTCAGTAAGTGAACACCAATAGATAATCCCATCAGATAAAAGATCAGGATGATCCACCGGTCGGCCCGGGTAAAATGACCTTTAATTCCTTGCTCTTCTTCTGCATCAACATTTTGTTCCCATTTTACCATTCCCCAGAATACGATGGCAGTGAAGAAGGATGATAAAGCATATACCTCACCTTCAACAGCACTATACCAGAATGAATCGGAGAAGCAATAGGCTAGTGCGCCGACAATACCTGCCGCCATGATGCCTATAATTTTATCGTTGTTCAGTTCGGTACCATCTTTTTGCACTATTTTTTTGGCAAAATGGGTGATGCTCCAGAATAGGAATAAGATGGTGAATCCACTGGCCAGCGCACTCATCAGGTTAACGCCGGTGGCAGCATGGTGTGCATCAAATGGGGCCATGAATAAGCGGCCGAGCAACACGAACATCGGGGCTCCGGGTGGGTGAGGAATCTGCAGTTTATAGGCACTGGAGGCAAACTCGCCACAATCCCAGAAGCTTCCGGTGGCTTCCATGGTCATAATGTATACGGTACATGCAATGATCAGGATGGCCCAGCCGGTGATGTTGTTGATGCGTTTATAGCTCATAATATTATATAGTTA
>CAIRHQ010000073.1 GCA_903878475.1 uncultured Bacteroidota bacterium
TACAAAAAAAAGTAAAAAAACAGTTCAGCCTGTAAAGCCTGCTGATAGTTTTTTGATCAATGGTGATGTTAAAGGTTATCCCGAGGGCACAAAAGTATTTTTGTTGAACGGACAAACAGGCGCAGCTGAAAATGAAGCAACCTTAATACAGGGCAAATTTTCCTTTATCGGAAAACAACCAATCCCCGAATTTAAAATTGTGATCTTCAATAATCAACCGCCATATATCACCATCTTCCTTGATAATAGTACAGTGAACATAACCGGATCGAAAGAAACGATCGAGAAGGCGGTGGTTAAGGGTTCCAAATCGCATACCGAATTTGAACAGTTCAATACTTCGCTGGATCCTTACAAAGCTGTTTTTGATGAAACGGCACCTTATGATTCTGTGGCACTGAGCAAGGCCATATTGCTTTGCGGTGAGTTTGCCATAAAGCATCCTGATTCTTATATCACGCCATTGGCCATTATTCGTTTCAACCAGATCGCTGATGATCCGGGAAAAACTGAGATCCTGTACAATGCCTTGGCACCATTGGTAAAAACATCTCCATTAGGCGGTTATATTGCCAAGATGATCGAGGACAATAAAAAGAATGCAATAGGAACTCCCATGGCTGAGTTCTCTCAAACAGATACTTCGGGTACAATGGTGAGCCTTTCATCTTTCAGAGGAAAATATCTGCTGATCGATTTCTGGGCATCATGGTGCGGACCATGCCGTCAGGAAAATCCTAATGTGCTGGAAGCATTTAATAAATACAAGAATAAGAATTTTACCATACTGGGTGTATCTCTCGATAAGGCAAAGCCAGCCTGGATCGAGGCTATAGCCATGGATAATCTTGCCTGGACACAAGTGAGTGATCTGTTGGGATGGAACAATGCCGTGGCACAACAATTCCAGATACAAAGTATACCACAGAATTTTCTGCTGGATCCGGAAGGAAGAATTATCGGTAAAAATTTAAGAGGAGCTGCTTTGGAAAGAAAGCTGGCAAAAGTACTTCGCTAAAATATTAGCGCATCAACTAAGAACAACTGCAATGGTCCTTGATCATTGCAGTTGTCGTTTATACAATTGAACTGCATTCTCCAGTCCCAGATAAATAGCATCACAGATCAAGGCATGACCAATTGAAACTTCTTTCAATCCGGGAGTATGCTGCGCAAAATATTTCAGGTTATTCAGGTCAAGATCATGTCCGGCATTGATACCCAATCCCAGTTCATTGGCTTTTTCCGCTGCCGCGATATACGGAGCGATCGCTTCGGTTCTTTTGCCTTCCGCAAAATCACGGGCATAGGCTTCGGTGTATAATTCAATTCTGTCGGTACCCGTTTCCTTTGCAGCAGCGATCATTTCCGGAATAGGGTCAATGAAAATGGAAACCCGAATGCCAGCCTGTTTAAATACCTGGATGATCTCTTTCAAATAGGCCTGGTGTGTAAGGGTATCCCAGCCATGATCGGAAGTAAGCTGGTCAAGCGTATCCGGAACCAGGGTAACCTGGGTGGGCGCATTGTCGAGTACCAGTTTAATGAATTCAGGCGAAGCACAATTGCCTTCAATATTAAATTCTGTTTGAATGATCTTTTTAAGCGCATATACGTCGGCGTTACGGATATGCCGTTCATCGGGTCTGGGGTGAATGGTGATGCCATCGGCACCAAAACGTTCAATATCCCGGGCAGCACTAAGCAGGTTGGGGTTATTGCCTCCGCGGCTATTGCGCAAAGTGGCCAGTTTATTGATATTGACTGAAAGTTTGATCATGGCAAACAATACTTAGGGTTTGATCTTAATCAAAGTTACCCCATGGGGAGCAACCTTGCTTGAAAACATGGTTGGATAATTACCCAGGTCTTTTTGTCTCCACAGGTCTCTTACCTGATGATTTTCTGTAAGGCCAAGATTATTCCAATAGAACCTGATCACATTGTCATTATCGGTGAGGTTGAAAACAGCAATGGCCTTGCCGCCATCTTCAAGGTCTTTCATCCATACCTGATAATCGTCTGTTTTCATCACTTGTCTGGCCTGCTTACCTAACCTGTCCTGGTCAATGGCGATCACTTCATCATTGGTGAGCAGGTTAAGGGTAAAATCATCCAGTTTACTCAGGTCGCAGCCGATCAGCAACGGAGCACTTAACATACTCCATAAACTAACATGCGTATACTGTTCATCGGGAGTAAGCCTTGTAGGATGTGTGCTATTGCCCCAACCAACTCTTCCCACGATCATCATATCGGGGTCGTTCCATCTTCCGGGCTTTGCGTAAGAGAACTGACTGTTCTGACTGAATCCAATACTACTCAAACTGGCCCAGGTATCTTCTATATCACCGGTGGTACGCCAGCAATTCCCATTTACTGAAGCACCCCATGTCCACACATCTTTCATTCCATACTGGCATAAACTATATACGATATCTCGGGGTTGACGTTGCAAGGCATCCTGCATCACGGTATAGGGTCTGGTAAATGATTCCAGACTCGAGTCGCGCTTATCATGAATCTCGCCATAACTGCACCAGTCGTATTTCAGATAATCAACACCCCATGCTGCATACGAAGTAGCATCCTGTAATTCGTGCTGGTAGCTGCCCAGGAATCCACCACAGGTTTGTGGGCCGGGGGAGGAGTAGATCCCGAGTTTCAATCCATTATCATGAAGCCAGTTGCTGGTCTTTTTCAGATCGGTAAATTTTTTGTTGGTGCTGATGGTGCCATTGGGATTGCGTTTATCGGCTTCCCAGCCATCATCAATATTCATATAAGTCCAGCCATGATCGATCAGTCCTTTATCGATCAATGCCTTGGCTGAGGCTTTTAATTTTTCATCGCTGATGGTGAGGCCCCAGCAGTTCCAGCTATTCCATCCCATGGGTGGTGTAAGGGCAAGCAGGTTACCGCAGCTTACGGTAAATTCTTTTTTATCGGTACCCAGTGCATTGCTTGCAACGAATACCATTTTGTAATCACCTGCCTTACTGATGCTGCCGCTGATCACGCCGTTTATTGGGTTCACTTGCAAACCTTTAGGCAGATTTTCTACGCTATACTTTATTGGCTTTTGTCCGGTGGCCGGAATTTTGAACAAGAAAGGTGAATTAGGTCTTACCCCGAATACCGATGCGCCGTTGATCCGCGGTGTAGCCGGAGCAGGCGGGGTTAAGCGGTAGGGCAGGGCTTCATTGAGTTGTATGGTTTTTTTGGTATTGCTTTCTTCAAATTCGTACAGCAAATTGGTGCGTTCCGACAAAGCGATCGGGATGGTAATATCGAATTTACCATGCGGCATAACGGTTACGGGTACGCTATGTTTATCAGTTGTTTTCTGCTCCACATCCGTGATGGTATAGTTGAACTGCCCGGTGATCTTTTGAGAAAAGGCATTGGTAAGACTGATGGTCTTTTTGCCCTCGGTATTGCTGAGGAATTTAACCGGGTCCGAATTGTTGATCGTCATTCCATCGATCAGGTCGAGCATGCTCGCAAAGGGAACAGCACCAAAGATGCCGCCGGCACCGCCACCGTCGTATACCCTTACCGACAGGATATTTTCGCCACCCCAGTTCAGGTTGGGATGGGTGGAAGAAATATGAATTTCCTGGGGCTTATTCCAGGTAGTGATATATCCATTCTTTTCATCAGGAAAAGAGCCTGATTTGCCAATGAGGATAGCATTCAGGTAAACTTCACAGGCATCGTCGATCTTGGAAAGAAAGATGCGCAGCGAATCTTTCCAGAGTGAATTCTTCTTCAGACTGGGCTGAATGATCATATGAAAACGGTACCAGGCAAATCCATCGTAACTGGGATGTCCTTGTTGTTCCCAGGGAATATTGGTCTTGATATCCTGCCATTGCAGATCTTCATAACTGGGATAGCTATACGCGATATTATCGCCGGTGATGAATTTAGCTGTTGGAAATTCCACCCGCTGAGCCCAACTGCCGGTGGCCATGAAGAGCAGGGCCAAGCATACCAATCGTTTCATAAAAATGTGTTTGTACAAATTTAGGATTTATCAAACAGCAAAGTTTATCCGGCGGGTAAAAATAAAAAAGCCCCGGAGGTTATCCGGGGCCATATGGGGTTGGTTATTTTAGTAACGATAATGCTCTGCTTTGAAAGGACCTTCCTTGGGAATACCCAGGTAAGCACTTTGTTCGGCAGTGAGAACATCCAATACCACACCGATCTTCGATAAGTGCAAACGAGCTACTTTCTCATCCAGGATCTTTGGTAATACGTATACTTTATTCTCGTATTTGTTGGTGTTGGTCCACAGTTCAAGCTGGGCCAGTGTTTGGTTAGTGAAGGAAGCACTCATCACAAATGATGGGTGACCTGTAGCACAACCTAAGTTCACCAGACGGCCTTCCGCCAACACAATGACATCTTTACCATCAATGGTATACATATCTACCTGTGGTTTGATCGTATTCTTAGTATCTCCATAATTAGCATTCAGCCAGGCCATATCGATCTCGATATCAAAATGCCCGATATTACAAACAATGGCTTTGTCTTTCATGGTCCTGAAATGTTTTTCAGTGATCAGGTCGCGACAACCGCTGGCAGTTACAATGATATCCCCTTCTTTTACGGCTTCAGCCATTGGCTTTACTTCAAAACCATCCATGGCAGCTTGTAATGCACAGATAGGATCGATCTCGGTAACGATCACCCTGCAACCTGCACCTTTCAGTGAAGCGGCAGAACCTTTACCCACATCTCCATAACTTCCAACAACAGCAACCTTACCGGCCATCATTACATCTGTAGCGCGGCGTATGGCATCTACCAGACTTTCTTTACAACCATATTTGTTATCAAATTTTGATTTGGTAACAGAGTCATTCACGTTGATGGCTGGGATAGGCAAAGTGCCTTTTTCCATTCTTTCGTATAAACGGTGAACACCGGTAGTGGTTTCTTCACTCAATCCTTTTACATGGGCAACCAGTTCAGGATATTTATCAAATACCATATTGGTAAGATCACCACCATCATCCAGGATCATATTCAGCGGACGATCGGCTCCACCAAAGAACAATGTTTGTTCAATGCACCAGTCACCTTCTTCAATGGTTTGTCCTTTCCAGGCAAAAACACCGATTCCGGCAGCGGCAATAGCAGCAGCGGCCTGGTCTTGTGTACTGAAAATATTGCAAGAACTCCATTTAACTTCGGCACCCAGTTCAATCAGGGTTTCAATAAGCACAGCAGTTTGAATGGTCATGTGTAAACAACCGGCAATACGAGCACCTTTCAAGGGCTTGGTAGCGCCATATTCAGCACGTAAGGCCATCAAGCCGGGCATTTCAGCCTCAGCCAATTTAATTTCTTTGCGACCCCATTCGGCCAGACTCATATCCTTTACCTTATTCGGCAAACTAAAATCAAGAGCATTTTTTGAAATAGACATAGTGTAAAAATTTTTGCAAAATTAAGGGATTAGTGGCTATGCACATAATTTAATTGAAACCCGTAAAAAGGCCTGAATGCCAAGCGGAGCCTATTTCAGCGAAAGCTGCATTACATAGTCATTCATGAAATAACCATTGCCGATGTCATTGTCTTCATGCCGGAGGATCTGAAACCCGTATTTGGAGTAAAATTCGATGGCTTTGTTGGAGCGGTTCACATTCAATTCTATTTCGGTGCCGCCATTGGCCTTAATATCAGCCACTATAAAATTCATGGCCAGTTGCCCCAGCCCTTTTCCCTGCTGATCGGGCGATATATATAATTTATGTAAGCGGTAGTGGTTAGCCGGTTTATGTATAGCCACTTCCTTTCGTATCATCAGATCTTTGGTAGAATAAGATGCGAAACCATGGGCTTTCTCTTCATCTGCAACGAATATGAACTGATGGCCCTGCTGCATTTGTTTGATGAGTGCATTGGTGCTATAGAACATCTCCAACATATAACTCATCTGCGCCGGAGGCAGGATCGATGCATAAGCTATTGACCATGTTTTTTCGGCCAGCGCCTGAATGGTTGGGATACTTTCTTCAGCAACTTTTTTTAGGGAAAACATCTATCGGATTTTGAGCTTCAGATTAGGAGCAAAATATAAATGTCCCTGATTATCTTTCACTACTACATCAAAGAAGAACAAGGATTCACCCGACTTCAATTGTTCGGTGATATTTTTTTGCCAGAGCTCGGGGAGCGGGGTGGTTTTGAACATGGCATCGACTATGCTGGTGGCAGGACTAACCTTTCCGGTTCCCTCATCTTCTGTTACCCCCTTGCGTGTATACATGAATTGGTAGGATGCTACAGCATAAGCAGTTTTTTTATCATCAAAAATTCTCAGCGGCTGAGCAATCAATTTAAGTGCTTCATCTACCGAAACAGTTGCAGAGTCTGTTGTAGTGCCAATCAGCGTGGTTAGTTTCGGTGGTGAATATTTTTTGGCAGCCACCGTTTTGGGCGTCACCGTTCTTGGTGTTTGTGCAAATAGGGAACTGCCGAAAAGGAGCAGCACCAATATAAGGCCTAAGTTTTTCAATGGAAGCATCTTTTTTTTTATTTCAAATTAGAACGAAAAGGACGGTGAAAAAGTATACGAACAGGGTTTTAACTGATCGTTGACAGACTTTCTTCAATGGTTTTGATCCTGGCTTCGGCATCCGCTTTCTTTTTTTGTTCCATGGCCAGCACATCAGGCTTCGCATTTTGAACAAATTTTTCATTGCTTAGTTTCTTCTCCACAGATGCTAAAAATCCTTGTTGATGGGCTAGGTCTTTCAACAGGTCGTCCTTTAATCCAGCCACATCAATTTGCTTTTCTGTTTCCAGATAAAACTTTTCTTTTTCTACTGCTACCACAATGGTATTGGGTATGGCTTCGTTGCAGAAACTGACCTCAGGAGCATTCACTTGTTTGCCCAATATGCCACTGATGTTGTTATAATATGCAGGAGTGGCCGATTCAATGAATAATTTGATCGGTTCTTTTGGTTTAAGTTGATTCTTATTCCTGGCTTCACGCAATGCTGTGATCACCTGCTTCAATAAAGCACCTTGTGCTAAGATATCTGTCTGTAAAGCGGTCAGCGCTGTTTCCTGTTTTACACAAAGATCATCCGTTTGTGTAGCCAATTGATGGTAGATCTCTTCCGTAACAAAGGGCATGAAGGGATGCAACAACTGCATCAGGTCTTCAAAATAATGTATGGTTTGCTGATACACAGATGCAGAAACAGGTAATTCAAATCCTGGTTTCACCCACTCAAGATACCAACTGCAAAAATCATCCCAGATAAGGGTATAGATTGTCTTTAAAGCTTCGCTTAACCGGAACTGTTGTATCATCGAATTCACTTCGGCCTTCACCTGGTTGAGGCGATTGCCAAACCAGTCGATGGCAAACTGTTCAGTGTCTGTTCCTGTATTGTTATGGTCAATTCTTGCTTCCCAACCTTTCAGGAGTTTCAACGCATTCCAAAGTTTGTTATTGAAATTGCGTCCCTGTTCCAGTGAAGATTCATCATAAAGCAGGTCGTTGCCGGCAGGAGAGGAGATCATGATGCCAAACCTTACAGCGTCTGCACCATATTTGTCGATCAGCTCCAGCAGGTCAGGACTATTACCCAAACTCTTACTCATTTTTCTTCCCTGCTTATCGCGAACCATGCCGGTAAAATATACATCGCGGAAAGGAATTTGTTTTTCATATTCCATGCCCGCCATCACCATGCGCGCTACCCAGAAAAAGATGATATCCTGACCCGTTACCAATACTGATCCGGGATAATAATAATTTACTTCTTCGTTACCGGGTTCAGTGATCCCTTTAAAAACCTGAATGGGCCATAGCCAGGAAGAGAACCAGGTATCCAGTACATCGGCATCCTGTTTCAGATTGCCCTTGCTGCCCGGGAATTGTTGCTGATAAAGTGCTTTGGCGGTGGCTTCGTTTTCGGCTACCACCATTTTACCTTCTTCATCGTACCAGGCCGGTATTTGTTGTCCCCACCATAACTGTCGACTGATGCACCAGTCTTTCACATTCTCGAGCCAGTATTTATAAGTTGCCAGGAATTTATCGCCCGGATGAATTTTAATGGATCCGTCTACCACGGCATTCAGGGCAGGCACTGCCAGTTCTTTCATATTCACGAACCACTGCGTGCTGATGCGGGGCTCTACTACTACGCCTGTACGCTGACTATATCCCAATCTTGTACTGTATTCTTCATCCTTAACCAGAAAACCTTTTTCGGCCAGTTCAATTATGATCTTCTTGCGTGCAGCAAACCGGTCTTCCCCAATATAGATCTGTGCCGCTTCACTCATGGTACCATCTGCATTGATGGTATTCACAATTTCCAGCTGGTGCCGCAAGCCTAAATTATAATCATTGATATCGTGTGCAGGTGTAACTTTCAATGCTCCTGTTCCAAATGCGGGATCCACATAATCGTCGAAGATGATCGGTATCCTGCGGTTGATCAGTGGTACAAAGGCATAGGCGCCTTTCAGGTGCGCATAACGTTCATCGTTAGGGTTCACGCAAATAGCAGTATCACCCATGATGGTTTCCGGACGTTGTGTAGCGATCTGGATATAGCTTTCTTCTGCAGTATCAAGTTTATACCGGAGGTGATAAAGTTTTCCGGTAAGATCCTTGTATTCTACTTCCTCATCACTAAGGGCTGTTTTAGCAGCCACATCCCAGTTGATCATGCGGGCTCCACGATAAATCAATCCTTTATTATACAGATCAATGAAAACCTTGATCACCGCCTGATAATAATGATCATCCATGGTGAAGGTGGTACGATCCCAGTCAACACTGCAACCCAATCTTTCGATCTGGTTGTAGATGATGCCTCCGTATTTTTCTTTCCATTCAAAAGCGTAGCTTAAAAATTCTTCGCGGGTAAGGTTATTCTTATCAATTCCTTTCTCTTTCAGCATGGCTACCACTTTGGCCTCAGTGGCAATAGAAGCATGGTCGCTTCCGGGTACCCAGCAGGCATTGAACCCGGTCATGCGGGCCTTACGTACCAAAATATCTTGTACGGTTTCATTCAGGGTATGTCCCATATGCAACACACCGGTAACATTGGGCGGAGGGATCACCACAGTAAAAGCAGGCCGGCCATCCGGTTTGCTGTTGAAATATTTCATCTGCTGCCAATGGGCATACCATTTGGCCTCAATACTTGTAGGTTCAAAATTTTTACTCAGTTCCATATATATATTCAAATCCCTTTTGGGCTTAAGCGAGGGCAAAAGTACGAAAAATGGGGACGAGGGCACAAAGTTCATAGTTTATAGTTCATAGTTCATAGTTGAGGATTCCTCAACCTTAAACCTTAAACTTTAAACCTTAAACTTCCCTAAACCAACCCTTAAACGTCTTAAACGACTTAAACGTTTCAACGTTACTTCGTCCACGCATCCCGCTCATCTGGCGGCAATTTCCAGGGGGCGAAATTATTTTCAATATTGCTGAACATCATATTCCATTCCTGTGGCGCATTACTGTCTTCCATGATGAGCGAACGGCGTAATTCAATAATGATGTCCAGGGGCCGGATGCTTACCGGGCATTCCTGAACACAGGCATTGCAGGTGGTGCAGGCGCGTAGTTCTTCCACGGTAATATGACTGAAGAGATTTTTTCCATCGTCTTTAAAAGATCCATTGGCCTTGATGTTCTTGCCAACGGCATCTAACCGGTCGCGGGTGTCCATCATGATCTTTCTCGGACTCAATAATTTACCGGTGATATTGGCCGGACAGGCACTGGTGCATCTTCCGCACTCGGTGCAGGTATAGGCATCAAGCAAGTTTTTCCAGCTGAGGTCGAACACATCTTTTGCGCCAAATTTTTGCGGGGCAGCCTCTCCGGTTGGTGCCAGTTCCGGTTGCATCATATACTTCACCTCGTTTTGAACATTTACCATATTGTCGAGCTTACCCATGCCCGCTAAATTGGCATAATAAGCATTCGGGAAAGCGAGTACGATATGTAAATGTTTGCTGTAAGGCAGATAATTGAGGAAGGCGAAGATGCCGAGGATATGCAACCACCAGCATGATCTTTCCATCAATACAAGGCTATGTTCCGAAACTCCACTCAGCATGGGAGCAATCATGCCCGATAAAATAAAATTACCCGTATCATGATAATGTTCACTGCCCTGAATTTGTAAGGCGCGGTCGGCACTGTTCATCAATAAGAACAGCGACATCAATATGATCTCGGTGAACAGGATATAATTTGCATCGCTTTTGGGCCATCCGTTAAGATCATTGCTGGCAAAGCGTTTCAGCTTGATGATATTTCTGCGTATCAGGAAAATGGCACAGATGATCCACACGGACATGGCCAGAATCTCAAAGAAATTGATGATGAAAGTATAAAAGTCACCGAGGTAAGGAAGGAATAATCGATGCGTGCCCAATAATCCATCTAATAAGATCTCCAGCACTTCCAGGTTGATGATGATGAAGCCGGCATAGATCACAAAATGGAGCACGGCCACCAACGGATTGCGAAACATTTTCTTTTGTCCCAACGCCAGCAACAACACATTACGCCAACGGGCACCCGAATTATCGGAAAGGTCTTCGGGTCTTCCCAGAAAAATATTACGACGGATCTGGCTGATGTTCTTTGCGAAGAGAAAACTACCTGCTGCGGCACACAAACCAAACAGGATTTGCTGAAGAAATAGCATATGCAATAATTGTAGCGCTAAGTTAAGTAATGTGCCCCTAAAAACTGAGGGCATTTATCCTGAATTTACCCTGACTGAATTCCAAAGCAGGGGTGGAGAATTTGATGATATTGAGCAAAGTGAAGGCCAGTTTGAGTCCTTTATGCCGGGTATGGATCTTCGTGAGGTCGACCCCCGGAGCCAGGTACCATTGTCTGTATCGTTTCACATCTGTGCGTTGAAAGATAATATTGCCGGCCTCGTCTTTCCCGATATTTTCTGAAGCGCCAAACATGCCTTCCGCACCCGTGCCGATCGATACCGTAAGCCAGCGGGGCCAGCGGCTATGCGGAAAGAAGGAACGGATATTGGTACTGAGCCAGTAGGTTTGACCGTTATAATCTTTTAAGAACCGTTCTCCAGTAGTTTTTCCAAACAATATATTGCTGCGTTGCTGCAACTGCGGATCGGAATAACGTTTACGGTGAAACGAAAATTGAAACTGAATGCGTTGCTCATCCCATGCCAGTTCCTGCGATACCAGCAATCCGCTGCCGACAATATTAGCGGCAAAATCGCCCCAGCTCCAGCCCCATTGAGAACTGAATCCATCAAGGGTTTCGATC
The DNA here is from genome assembly GCA_903878475.1 of uncultured Bacteroidota bacterium. Classification (GTDB taxonomy): domain Bacteria; phylum Bacteroidota; class Bacteroidia; order Chitinophagales; family Chitinophagaceae; genus Ferruginibacter. Next base: position 11,330 of record CAIRHQ010000073.1, read on the forward strand.
ACGGTTTGATACACGGCACCACTCATGCCACCCAGCCAGATCCTTTTTTTTCGGCTGATGCCGCTCCATCGCCACAACTCCATACTGGCCTTGCCTTCGGCATAGGCGCTATAGGCATGCCCGATCTTGTCCACCTGCATCCACTCGCCAATATCATTGAAAGTATGGAAGTTGCTTTGCGGATAATTTTTGTACCAAGCAGCATATAATCCAACCATTGCGGCACTATAACCAACAATATTGGTGGTGGCAATGATCTTTACCCGTTTGTTGACCTGTTGGCTGGTTAATGTTGTATTGCCCGGGTTGCCAAATTCAGATACCGGTCTTACTATTACCGTATCCTGTGCAGTGGCTGAAATAAAAAATATAGCACAGAAAAAAAAGCTGAATAGCGATTTCAATGTACAAGTGTGCGACGCCACTGAAGTTGATGATATAGGTGCTGTTGGGTTCAAAAGATCAAAAATAAACTATCTGGATGGGTTCAAATTAAAAACGCGGGTCGGCCCGACTGGCTTTTACCTTGCTGAGCCCGGTCAGGTTGCCAAAGATGCCATCTTTGTTGTGGTTGGTGAATGTATTGTAAACACGGTTGTATAAAACCTTACCTCTTTCACGGGCGATGATGTCATTCGAGGTGAGCGGATAATTATAGTAAGAGATCGTTTTTGGCGTTTGATAAACGAAGGGTTGATAGTAATAATTTTTTTCAACTGTAGCGCTTTGATGGAAAACGAAGGGTTTTATTTTAAAACTATCCTGTGCACAGGCCAAAGCCGGTAACAGATATAGTGCACAGATCAGTACGCTGATCTTTATAATTCCCTTTGGCCTGAAGATTGTTGTTGATAAAGGCATGCAAATAAAGTTTACCTATCTGCTCATAAAGATATTGTAAACAATTAAATTTGGTGGTACAAATCGAAATTAATGGAAGCGAGCACTCAACTGAAAATTGACCAGTGGCTAACTGGTCCTTATGACGATACCGTAAAAACAGCGATCAAGCAATTGCAGCAGGAAAATCCGGCTGAGCTGGAAGATGCATTTTATAAGAACCTGGAATTTGGTACCGGCGGATTAAGAGGCATCATGGGCATCGGCAGCAACCGCATGAATAAATATACGGTGGGTATGGCCACACAGGGCTATGCCAATTATTTAAAGATCTGTTTCGGGAATGATATTAGCGTAGCCATTGCACACGATTGCAGAAACAACAGCCGTTTTTTTGCAGAAACCACCGCCAATATTTTTGCCGCCAATGGTATTAAAGTGTATCTGTTTGAATCCCTGCGACCAACACCCGAACTAAGTTACGCCATCCGCAAACTGGGATGCAAAGGAGGCGTGGTATGTACCGCTTCACACAATCCAAAGGAATACAATGGATATAAAGCGTATTGGGATGATGGCGCACAGATGGTTCCGCCACACGATAAGAATGTAATTGCCGAAGTAGATAAGATCGCTTCTGTGAATGATGTAAAATGGAATGGTGGCGAAAACAATATCCATATCCTGGGTGCGGATATGGATGCCAGTTATCTTGATATGGTAAAAGGACTCAGTGTTTATCCTGATGTATGCAAGGCGCAGCACGACCTCAATATTGTGTATACCCCCATTCATGGATCTGGTATCATGCTGGTGCCACAGGTGCTTGAAAAATTTGGATTCGATCATGTATCCATTGTAGAAGAACAAAGCAAACCCGATGGAAATTTTCCAACGGTAGTATATCCCAATCCGGAAGAAACCGAGGCCATGAGCATCGGATTAAAAAAAGCGGCTGCATTGAATGCCGATATTTTATTGGGTACCGATCCGGATGCTGATCGGGTTGCCATCGGCATTAAGAATAATAAAGGGGAATGGGTTTTGCTCAATGGCAACCAGACCGCAGTGTTGGCATTCAATTATATGATCGAGGCCCGCAAAGCAAAAGGCATTGCTCAGCCAAATGATATGGTGATCAAAACGATCGTAACCACCGATATGATCGATGTGATCGCCCAGCAAAATCAGGTGGCCTGTTATAATGTACTCACCGGATTCAAATGGATCGCTGCACTCATCAAGGAAAAAGAAGGGAAGGAGCAATATATCATTGGCGGAGAAGAAAGTTTCGGATTGATGATCGGCGACCAGATCCGCGATAAAGATGCAGTGAGTGCGGTAGCCCTGAGTTGTGAGATGGCGGCTTATGAAAAAAATAAGGGAAGGACTTTGTATGATAAACTCATCGACCTCTACCTGCAATACGGCTTGTATAAAGAATCTCTGGTGAGCATCACCAAAAAAGGAATGAATGGCGCAGCAGCCATCGATGAGATGATGAAAGGTTATCGTGCTGCTCCTCCAACCATGTTGGATGGCATGGCGGTTACCAGTCTGCTCGATTACCAACTGCAGATCGGTAAGAATCTGATCACCGGAGAAACATGGACCATTGATCTTCCCAAAAGCAATGTGTTGCAATTTGTACTCGCCGATGGATCAAAGATATCGGCAAGGCCCAGTGGTACTGAACCCAAGATCAAATTTTATTTCAGTGTGCATACTACCCTGGAATCAGCAGCAGCTTTTGAAGCAACAGAACTTGAATTAGATAAAAGGATCGAAAGGATCATCCATGAAATGGGATTGAAATAAGTTTGCGGCAACTTGCCAATAAACAATATCGTTATCAGAACAAGTGGTTATTGAAGCTATGACTTATGGGAAAATACGAAGACAGTTACCGGCATAAAGGCTTAAGGAAAAAGCTGATGGACCAACTCAGGGAGAAAGGGATCACGGATGAAGCCGTACTGGATGCCATGAACAATATTCCCAGGCATTTTTTCTTAGACAGTGCATTGGATGAGATCGCTTATGAGGATCGGGCATTTCCTATCGGTGAAAAACAAACGATTTCGCAGCCTTATACCGTGGCTTACCAAACACAGTTGCTGATGATCAAGCCACAGGATAAAGTGCTGGAGATCGGTACCGGCAGCGTGTATCAGGCCAGTGTGCTGGCCGAAATGGGCGCCAAGGTTTTTACCATTGAGCGGCAGAAAAAATTATTTGAAAAGACCAAGAATTTCTTCTTAAAGCAAAAATATCCAAACCTAAAGTTCTTTTATGGAGACGGGTATGAAGGGCTGCCTACCTATGCGCCTTTTGATAAAGTGATCATCACCGCGGCGGCACCATTTATTCCGCCGAGATTGATAGAGCAATTAAAAGTTGGGGGGCTCATGGTTATTCCCCTGGATGAAGGCGCGCACCAGCGGATGTTACGCATCACCCATAATGCAGATGGTACTGTGGGGGAGGAGGCATTTGAGAATTTTTCTTTTGTGCCGATGTTGAGTGGGAGGAAGGGTTAGTTGGAGCTTCGCCGCCGTCTGGTCTCCTGACCAACGGCGTAGATGGGAAATTGAGTTTAAGATTGAGCGGAATTTCATTAATGATCTAAAGCATTAACTTGAAGGAATTGCCAACTGTAAACTGCTCCCGTTTGCTAACGGGACCAACTTCTTTTTTAAAACCGATGTCAATAATAAGATGATGAACTAAAATATAAACTATGCGTTTTTTCTCTAAACTTACGGTATTGTGTAACTGCTGTTTCCTGGTGGCGGTAGTATTGTGGTGGATGGAGTTTCATAAAAAACGAGTGGGGCATGATGAACGGATCATACCATTGCCATGGGCCGAAAGTACACTGGTGACCCTTGGTTATGGCGCTATTATCGTGAATGTGCTTTTTTTACTGATTTGTTTGATCATGGGGGCTTTTAAGCAGAAACTGAATGTTCCCAAATGGATGATCGTATTCTGCGTGTTGATCTTTTTCGGACAGATCTATTTTTTCTTTTTTCAATAAACTGATACATGATACAGAACCTATTGCGCGATAAGCCCACCAAGCTATTGCTGATCTTCACTGCTTTTTTTGTGTCTAATGCACTAATTGCAGAAAGCATTGGCACAAAAATATTTTCACTGGAAAAGTTGTTCGGTCAGCAGCCCCTGAACTTTACCCTGTTTGGGCAGTCGGGCCTGGGGATCAGTCTCACCTGCGGTGTATTGCTTTGGCCGCTCGAATTCATCATGACCGATATCGTGAATGAATACTATGGCCCTAAAGCCGTACGCAGGATATCCTATATTGCTGTAGCCCTGATCGGGTATGCGTTCCTGATGTTCTACCTGGCCATGGGTGTTCCTGCTGCCGATTTTTGGTATGGCTCGGGAGTGGCCGATGGAGTACCCAATATGTCGAATGCGTTTAACAGCATATTCGGACAAGGCATGTGGATCATATTCGCGAGCATCACGGCATTTTTGGTTAGTCAGATCGTGGATGTTACCGTATTCCATAAGATCAAAAAAATTACGGGAGAAAAAAAGGTCTGGCTAAGGGCTACGGGCTCAACCCTGATATCTCAATTGGTCGATAGCTTTATCGTGCTCTTCATTGCCTTCAAAATAGGTAAGGGCTGGAGCTGGCAACTGGTTTTCGCAATCTGTTTAATTAACTATACCTATAAATTCATCATGGCAATTTTACTCACTCCTGTTATTTATTGGGTAGAACATGCCATTGAGAAATATGTAGGTCATGATACAGCAAAACGCATGAAGGATGCGGCGATGGGGAAGGAGAACGAGTGATAACGTTTAAAACGTTTAAGGGTTTAAGTCGTTTAAGGGTTGGTTGAAGGGTGTTTAAGGTTTAAAGTTTAAGGTCTAAAGTTATGACCACTAACTATGAACTTCTTCCAACCTCCAACCTCCAACCTCCAACATTGAAGTTATTAAACCTCCACCCAAGTATGATCAGCCAGTAGCTTTACTGCTGCAACCAGATTTTTATATGGGCCGCTGCCGCCCCATTCTTTCGGACTGATCATGGAAACAAAATGGTTGCCATCCTGTTTTTCGTATAAATAATAAGTAGTGCCGATCACGGGAGAGAAACTGAGTTTGGCATTGTAAATGATCATGGATAATTCTTTCCGCATTTGTATCTCCTGGGCTTGTAAGGCCAATAGTTCGATCTGTTTGCGGATCTGCTGCAACTGCATATTGGTTTGTTCTTCCATTGCACTTAGGGCCTTGTGGCGTATGATCCCTTCCTCATTGGGTTTGATCACAGCACCCGAAACGGAAGCTGAATAGGGCATCACACTTAATTGCTTATGATAGATCTCTGTATTGCAGTATGGTTTTTGATCTTCGGTAAAACCTTTCTGGATTATGCGCAGGTATCCATTGGGCAGTAATTCATTCAGCACTTCCAGTACCAGTTCATTCTCTTTATAAAAAAAGGTTTGGAAGTTTAAGGCATCGATAAATTCTGTGCGGATGCTGTTGGCAAAAACAGCTGCTTCGGGGTCGGTATCATTGAACGGATGCAAGGCACCGTCAGCGATCATTTTGTATTGTGAAGCAAAGGCCTGGTTCTCGAGGGTAACCCAGTTCATGCTGATCACCAGTTCTTTTTTGTTTTCGGTGGCTTCTATTTTGTAGTGGCCCGACTTAGGCCGATGCCCATACTCATAATTTCCTTTTTCAGGAAATAGCTGCCAGGAAGCAATAAAATTATAGGCGGTGATCATGGGTTGCAAATTAAAAAGATTGTATGATAAAAACGATTAAGGGGTGATTTTGTTCATACCAATCAAAGAAATTAAGGTGCAACGAAGATAAAGAAGCATATTCCGGTTAAAATTTCGCAAGTATATCGTATGGATTTTTAGCACTGAAAAAAGACATGCATGCCCAAAGGACATGCATGTTCTTCATTTAAAATTATAATAGTAAAACTTATATCCTAGTGATTTCTTCTCAGCATCGTCATTCCACTTCTGCGTGATTTCTGGATATTCCAAAGATCCATGGTGCCAAATGAGCGGCAAACATTTTCATGCTTGTTCTCTGGGCTGGCTGTATTTCCAGGTCCTTGTATTAAATATTTGATCTCTTTTTTACTGGCTGGTGTAAGTACACCGGATTGTTCGTTTTTCATAACGTAATTTTTAAAACTTTTAATTTCTCTGAAGTCAGGCATTGACGTCTGGCCGGGGAAATCGCTGGCAAAGAGCAGCTTAAATTTTCAGGTCTGTAGCAGTAGGTCCGAATGGCAATGCAAATATACAACGGTTTGGTTGCATGAACAACTATTATTGTAGTTTAACGGCTGATAATGAGGATGGGTGGGGGGGGAGGGGTAACGTTTAAGGGTTTAAGTCGTTTAAGGTTTAAAGTTTAAGGTGTGGAGAGATTTTGGCATCAGCATAACTCAACATAA
>CAIRHQ010000074.1 GCA_903878475.1 uncultured Bacteroidota bacterium
ACAACGGGGGCAGCATGATCCTTTATATACCTCCAAGTTTAGGTTATGGTTCACTTCCCAATGGAATTATACCAGCTAATTCATACCTAAGGTTTACTTTGCAATTGATCAACGTTCAATAATCGGCTGCGATAGACAGCGCAGTAATTTAACCGGTACAAATTTTTCAAATTGTCGCACGAAGCCATTTCTGTATTCGACATGTTCAAGATAGGGGTAGGGCCATCTAGTAGCCATACATTGGGCCCATGGCGTGCTGCCCAGCGATTTACTGATTCTTTACAGCAAAAGAACAAGCTTCAGGATGTTGTGTCTATTGAAGTGCTGTTGTATGGCTCGTTGGCAAAAACTGGTGTTGGACATGGAACTGATATTGCCGTTCAATTAGGATTGAGCGGAGAAGATCCGGTGAGTTTTGATGTGCAGCATATTCATTCAAAAATGCTCGACATCAAACATATGAAAAAGATTGTGCTGGCGGGCAAGCATGAAATTGATTTTGATCCAGCTGAAGACATTGAGTTCCTCTATAATGAATCCCTTCCTTATCATCCCAATGCCCTGAGTTTCTTAGTTCGTTTTGTGAACGGAGATACACTTGCTGAAACATATTATTCGATCGGCGGCGGATTTGTAGAGATGGAAGGTGAAACAGGAAATGCCCAATCAAAGGTTATACTTCCATTCCCGATCAATACCGCCGATGAATTATTGCACTGGTGTATGAAAACAGGGTTGAACATCAGTGATGTGGTGCTTGAAAATGAAACGTCCTGGCGCACTGAAAAAGAAACCCGGGAGGGCATGTTGACCATCTGGCATACTATGGCTGCATGCATGTATAGGGGCTGTCATATAGATGGGATGCTGCCCGGAGGACTACAAGTTACCCGCAGGGCAGCAGGATTGAGTAAACGATTACTCAATGGGAAGCCTCATCATGATATTGAAAGCTGGACCAATGCTATCCGGGAAGGAGGGAATGATTTTAAATATATTCTGGATTGGGTAAGTTGTTTTGCGTTGGCAGTAAATGAAGAGAATGCCAGTTTCGGAAGGGTGGTAACGGCTCCCACAAATGGCGCTGCCGGGGTGATACCCGCTGTTTTGCAATACTATATTATTTTCGGCGGTGGTAATACGGAAAATAAGATCATACATTTTTTACTGACGGCTGCTGAGGTGGGCAGTATTTTTAAAAAAGGGGCTACCATTTCTGCAGCGATGGGTGGATGCCAGGCTGAAATTGGTGTAAGCAGTGCCATGGCTGCAGCGGCCTTAACAGAAGGAATGGGTGGCACACAGCGACAGGCATTGATGGCTGCCGAGATCGCAATGGAGCATCATCTCGGACTCACCTGCGATCCCATTGGGGGACTGGTACAAATTCCCTGTATTGAGCGCAACACCATGGGCGCCATCAAGGCTATAACCGCCTGTCAGCTTGCCTTACAAGGTGCTCCAGATTATGCAAAAGTGAGTCTAGATGAAGTGATAAAGACCATGTGGGAAACCGCACTGGATATGAATACTAAATATAAAGAAACCGCAGATGGCGGATTAGCGGTACATGTTCCCCTGAGTTTGAGTGAATGTTAGTACAGAAAATCAGATCCCATATTTTCTTTTGATGTCGCGATCGGTTTCCCTTTCTTTGATGCTCTCTCGTTTATCGTAATGTTTTTTTCCTTTACCCAGTCCGATCTCCATTTTAAAAAATCCTTTCTCTGTTAAAAAGATCCGGAGTGGAATAATGGAATACCCTTTCTCTTTGATCTTCGCTTCCAGTTTGCGCAATTCTCTTTTATTGAGCAGCAGTTTTCTTTCCTGCAAGGGTTCGTGGTTGCTGTAAGTGCCGTAAGAATACTCGGAGATATGCAGACTTTTTACAAATAACTCGCCGCGACTGAAAACACAATAGCTATCGTTGAAACTGGCTTTACCGGCCCTCAGGGATTTGATCTCCGTGCCAGACAATACCATACCCGCAATATAGGTGGTCTCAAAAAAATACTCGTGGTGAGCTTTGCGGTTACTGATTTCCATGGCACAAAGTTAACATGACTCAATGAGAATATGCCGAAGACAGGTTATACAATAACCCATCCAAGATCATAACATTAAAAAATTGGGGATCATCCCTTGAACAATATCAGCAGGGTAGCCAGTTTATCTTTCAATTGGCTGCGGTGAACAATAAAGTCGAGGAATCCGTGCTCGAGTAAAAATTCACTGCGTTGAAATCCTTCCGGCAGGTCTTTTTTGATGGTTTCTTTGATTACCCTTGGGCCAGCAAATCCAATGAGGGCGCCGGGTTCGCCGCAGATGATATCACCTAACATGGCAAAAGAGGCTGTAGTGCCACCAAAGGTTGGGTCGGTGCACAAGGAAATATAGGGGATACCGGCATCACTCATTTGAGAAAGCTTGCCGGATGTTTTTGCCAACTGCATCAGGGAGAAAGCAGATTCCATCATGCGTGCTCCGCCACTTTTATTGATGATTATAAAAGGAACCTTATGCAGCATGCAATAATCACAGGCTCTCGAAATTTTTTCTCCCATTACCGATCCCAAACTGCCACCAATGAATTCAAAATCCATACAGGCGATCACCAGATCATTTCCATTTACCTGGCCATGTGCTACGGTAATAGAATCATGGATATCGGTTTTGGCATAGGCTTCATCCAATC
>CAIRHQ010000075.1 GCA_903878475.1 uncultured Bacteroidota bacterium
GGGTAACAATGGATTTGTATTTACCAGCGGCGAGATCGGCTTCAATGATCTCTTCTAAAAAATTAAGGCTCTTTTCTTCACTCATCTTTTTTGAATTGAAGGGCAAATTTACGATAAGATAGTCGAATTCAGCAGGGGGGAAGAAGGTATAATGGGAACAAGAAAATTCAGCTAAAAAAAATCCGTTGCCTTTTGATCAGCAACGGATAATAAGGTATCAGGAAAAGAATGCATTTTTATGCCCTTCCCATTCTTTTTAAATGTGAGGCATGCGAGGCAATGGCATGGCGCATTTTTGGAAATTCAATATAATTTATCCCGTATTCCGCACAGGTTTGCTTGATGATCTTGCTGATGGCAGGATAGTGTACATGCGAAACTTTAGGGAACAGGTGATGTTCGATCTGAAAATTAAGTCCGCCCACCAACCAGCTCAATAATTTATTCTTGGTAGCAAAATTTGCGGTGGTTTGGATCTGGTGAATGGCCCACTCATTTTCTATCCTGTTGATATCAGCACTAGGAGTAGGGAAGGCGGTTTGTTCTACCGTATGGGCCAATTGGAATACAATACTTAACACGAATCCGGCCACCATGGCAATGATCAAGAATCCGATCAGCCAATGTACAAATCCAAGTAAGTAAATAGGCAACACGATCATCATAAAAGCATAACCGGCCTTGGCGATCCAGAAAGCGAAATGTTCGAATGTGCTCATCTTCTTAATGGCTACTGCACCAACTTTTTTCCTGAAATACTTGGTATAGTCTGTAGCAAATACCCAGATGATCAGGAGCAAGGTATACAGGAACCATACATAAATATGCTGAAAGCGGTGGATGAATAATTTTTTCTGAGAAGGGCACATCCGCAACATTGGCTTGATCTCAATATCATCATCAACCCCATCAATATTGGTATAGGTATGGTGAATGATATTGTGTTTATTGTTCCACATGATGGCACTGGCACCCAGGGCATTTACAGAGAAGGCGGCAATTTTGTTCCAGAATTTACTCGGACTAAAACTTCCGTGTCCGCCGTCGTGCATTACATTGAATCCAATGGCAGCGGTAAGTCCGCCCATAAAGAAACATTCAATAATGGCCATCCAAATCGGTGGGGTATAAAATACCAGGTGAACATACAGGGCGATATAGCATGACCAGAGCAGTACGGCTTTGAAGTACAGGCCAAAGTTTCCGGTAGCAGCTTTATGCGATTCGGTAAAATAATTGTTCACCCTTCTTTTCAATTCCTGGTGAAAAGTAGAACCTTGTACGTTTAAGAATTTAGGGGTTTGCATATCAATATTTTCTGTTAATAATGTTTAAGTTAAGTATTCTCTTGTATCAGCGCGTCAAAATTCCGGAAGCCGATTGTTTTTTCTGAAATAAATCCTTCCGCATATTTTACACCGATCATTTTACCATACCATTTATGGCGGTACACCACACTGTCAATAAAATCGGGTGTGGAGATATAGGTCTGTGGTTCTTTCAAAGATTCATTATGAAATTGTGTTTGATAAGCCCTGATGGCTTCCAGTTTTTGCTCAAAAACTGCTGTGATATCTACCACAAAATCCGGATGCAAGAACTTATCCTGAATATAATTGAACACATATTTAGGTCTCCAGGGTTTCTGTGCTGACCCATCCTGCAGGGTTTCTATCTTGCTTAATCCCGATAAAAATGCTGCATCTGCTACCAGGGACGCAGATCGTCCATGGTCGGGATGCCTATCGGTTGGGGCATTGCAAAGCAGGATCTCTGGCTGATAATTGCGTATCACTGAAATGATCTTACGCTGATGCTGTTCATCATTAGTGAAAAAGCCATCGGCCATGCCCAGGTTCTCACGAATACTCACCCCCATGATCTTGGCTGCAGCCGCCGCCTCCTCTTTTCGGGTAGCAGCGGTACCCCTGGTGCCTAATTCACCCTGAGTAAGGTCTATGATGCCCGTTTGCTTACCTTCCAGTTGCGCTGCTATCAGTACACCGGCACAACTCAATTCCACATCATCAGGATGTACACCAAAAGCAATGATATCTAACTTCATTCAGTTAATAAATTTCTGTATGCGCAAGGTACATGATTTAGGCCATCTGGCTATATAAACGGGCCCTAAAGGAGGCTATTGCTCCTGAATTAACAAGAATTAAGGCTATAATTGAAACATACCTTAATAAAATATAATAAGTAAGTGTTAGCTTTTGAACCCATACATCCTTCTTACTTCAACCACGATCTTTTCAATTGCTGCATCATCGCCTTTGGCATCATAGCTTTGTTTCAGGTTGCTGGAGAAGAAGAAAGCCACGGTTTGATAGAACCTTGCCGTGAAGCCGCCTTTATATTCCCTGATGATATCGTAACAATTGTTCCCGGTTTCCCGGTTAATGAGTTTCATCAGCACTTTCCCCTGATATATGGATAAGTTGGTCAGCGGATCAGTAAATTCTCGTTTGAGGTCTTTCTCCCTTGATTTGATATAAATGCTCTTTGCTTTTTCGTCTTTGAGTTGTGCCAGCCGGATATTCATCTCATTCAATACATCGCCTGCCCGTTTGGCATAGGGATAAGTTACATATACCGCATTGCGTAACCTCGTCCACTTTGCATTGGCACTCATATTGCCCGGCGGCAGATGGGTATACAGGAATACGGTTTGCAGGGTTTTTGCTTCGATGGTATCGCCGTTGTATACTATGGCTTGTGTTAATATGGTGTCGTGTACCCCCGACTGTGCCAGTACGCCTGTACTCCAGCTGCAAAGCATGCTACTAAGCAACAGCACAATTATAATATGAGGGTACGGCATTCGCATGATGTAAAATTATAACTTCATTTACTCATTAATACAGAACAATGTTTAAAGTAACCATAAAATTCAGCTTCTTGTACCTCATTTTCTTTCAATGGGGTTGCCAATCCGGAAATAATACAAGGGTATCAGATGAAACCGCCCGCAGAATACATGATTCAATTGTTGAACGAAGGATCGATTCGGCATATGCTGCCATCCGGGCAAACTGCGATTCAGACATGGTGCATATTGTACCCATGCTCACCGATTCTGTGTTAAAAGGGGATTCTAATTTTGTTTCAGCCTATATCAATGCACGGTTAACCTTTACCGATAGTGATAAAAAAGTAGAGAAGGTAGTGCGTCAGTTGCAGGCCGACTGTTCGGCTAACTTGCTAAAAGAAACATATAAAAGAGCGCAGATCCTACAGCGATCAACAAAACAGCGGCATAGGCAGCGCGGACTTTAAATTTCTGAATAGTGCTCAGCAACAAGCCTAAGGTCATCACGATCAGTCCGATCCATACCAGATTGATCCATGGGAAAATATAGGCCTTCAAAGTAATGAAATCGATGAGTGAGTCGCTGCTTTTTAGTCCTACCTTAATTTTATGCCCATCAGCCACACCGGCAAATCGCACAAATATATTTTTAGCAAAAAGGGTATCATCTGTGGCATATACACCCAGACTATCCAGCTTAAGTTTTGGATGCGCGGTATAATGTGAGCTGTCGGCACTGGTATAGGTTAGATCAGCCACCAGTTCTGCATCCGGGAAAGCAGCATTGGAAACCTGTTCATTTCTTTTGGTATTTACTTTGTTCAGGATAAAAAATCCATTTTTAAAATACACGGTGTCTCCTTCACCCATATCAAATACACTGAACTGAGTAGTATCTACATTTGAATTCGGAGCAGGTACAAAAGAAATATAGGTGAAGATATCGCGGGAAAGATAATGGCGGGTATCGGGGTTGCTGGCTTTCATGCCTTCCTTACCAACATATACTTCAGGTTCAAGCGTGAATTTTTCTGATACTGTTTTATCGGCCTTCTTTTTTTCAAAGCTCAGGTGATACAGCGTTTTTTCTTTTTCACTGGTGGCTGAGGTTTTATTATAAGTAACCTGATATTCACCTAATCGGGTAGGCATATCGCGTACCAGGGTAAGGTTCTCATTCAGATCTTCTTTTTGTTTTGGATCGGCTCTGAAAGGCAGGTCTAATCCGGTAACCCGGTTATCGCTGATCACTTGTTTATTTCCGGATGAAACAATGATGCCGATCAATAATAGCGCAAATCCAAGATGGGTGATAGACCCACCGGCAGATCTGAGTTTACCGTTCAGTCCTGTCCAGATATAGGCCGCATTCGCCACCGCCGAATATACTGCTGCAAAGAATGCTACATAAATTGCTCCCAAAAATCCAGGCCCTTCTTTATAAAAAGTGATGGGGAAGAAGATAGCACAAATAGCGGTGATCACAGATGCAACAAGGGTTGGCATAACGATCTTGCGCCAGAAATTTGCGGAAGGCGTTTGCTTATACTTGAAATATTGAGCCACGGCTGTAAGCAATCCGATAATGATGGCTACCATTACGATCACCTTATTGTATGAGAATTCAACATTCTCCGGGGGTGCGATTTGTGTACCCAGCACCTTGTTGTATACCGGAACAGAGGTTTTGGCAATGATGAACATCGCCGCCATGAACATGACCAGTGCACCAATGAACATCCAGAATTCGCGTGAGTTTATTTTTTCTTCATGATGTTCGGCAGGAATGCGGTTGATATTGAAAAAGAATAAGATCAGTGGAGGTAATGTGAATATACCGAGCAAGCTCAGGATCATGATGTTCATGGCATTGCCTGCTTCGGTAAACGCATGTACGGATGTGTCGCCGAGTATACCCGTTCTCGTTAGGAAGGTAGAATACAGTACGAATACAAATCCCAGGATGGCAAAAATATAACTGGCGCGTAATGAATTTTCGGTGGCTTTATAGATCACCATGGTATGTAAGCCGGCTACCAATATCATCCAGGGTACTAAGGATGCATTCTCAACAGGATCCCATGCCCAGTATCCACCGAAGGATAAGGATTCATAGGCCCATTTCCCCCCCATCATGATCCCTGTTCCCAGCACACAGGCACTGATCAGGGCCCAGGGTAGGGCAGGCTTTACCCATTCGCCAAAGCGTTTGGTCTGCATGCCTGCATACGCATAAGCAAAAGGTATGATGGTTGTGGCAAATCCTAAGAAAAGCACAGGCGGATGGATCACCATCCAGTAATTGCGGAGCAGCACATTGAGGCCTACACCGTCTTTGATAAAGGTTAAATAGTTGGGCTGACTGAATATCGGTCCTGCAATTTCATTACGGGTAAGGGTGAACGGACTGTTGCCGATCTTTACGCCGAAGAAATAAATTCCCAGGATCATCATGAGTAAAAAGAATTGAACCAATCCTACTACGGTCATCACCGGTGCTTCCCATTCTTTGGCTTTAAAAATGATGATGATGCCCAGCACACAATGCCAGATGGTCCAGAGCAGGAAAGATCCTTCCTGTCCTTCCCAGATACAGGCCAGTAAATACTTCGACTCCAGTTCTTTGGAGGCATGCTTATACGCATACATGAATTCGAAATAATGATTGGAGCAGATATAAAAGATAGTGGCAAAAATGATGGCAACGGAGGCCGACTGAATAAAAAAGGCATACCGCGAAAACTGGATCCAGGATCTTTTATCGGGGCCATCTGTTTTAAAACTTGCTGTGATATACCCGATGGTACTCAGGATTGCAGCGATAAAGGCAAGTATCACAAAAAAATGTCCGGTACTGCCTAACCATAAATGTTCACCTTCAAATTTCATGCTATACGATTGGTATCAGTTTAATTGGTAGGAACCGAGGTTTGATCATTGATCGTTTTCTCCAGTTGTTTCTTGTCGTCTTTGTATTTGCTTGGGCATTTCAGCAAAATATCATTGCATTCAAAATGATCACCTTGCATCTTTCCTTTCATCACCAATCTCTCACTTTTTTCAAAATCGGTGGGCTTGCTGTTGTGAAAAATCACTTTGGTAGAACCACCCAAACTGTCGATGGCATAAAAAGCCAGATAATTAGGATTGTTTACTGCATCGTATTCAATTGCCTGCGACTTATCAACTTTGGCAATGATATGTACATACTTGCCGGGCTTCTTTTTAGCGGCATCAATGGTGTCGTAAGTGGAGAAATCTCCGGCCGAAAAAACGATCAAACCAACGATCAGGGCAGCGATGCCAACAAGGATAATTATATGTGATTTTTTCATACTGATTTTTTCACCGCAAAGGTAATCTAAAATAGGTTTTCTGAATTCATTTGTTTAAACAATTGCCCCGTTTTTAAAAAAGGCAAAATTTCATTTATTGTCCAACAGACACCTATCTTTGCTCCGTTTTTTCAGATAAGGAGCTTATGGGTCCTTAAAAATTTCTTCTCTATGACCGATCTTACAAATTTTGATCCAAACTCTGTGGGCAATCCCAATAATAATATTTTCGGTTTGCCTTTTACTGAAGAAGATGCCCGTCTGGTCATTGTGCCTGTGCCCTGGGAGGTTACGGTAAGCTACAATGCTGGTACGGCAAGGGCTCCTGAACATATATTCAATTCCAGTTTGCAGGTAGACCTCTACGACCCCGAGATAAAAGACGCCTGGAAGCAGGGATTTTTTATGCAACCCTGTGATAAGAAAGTACTGATGAAAAGCGATTATTTGCGCAAAGAAGCTGAACTCTATATCAATTATATTTCTCAGGGCGAAGTGGTTGCCGATAATAAGTTCATGTGCAAATCCCTGAAAGAAATCAATGAAGGAAGCGTTTTCTTAAATAACTGGGTGTACCAACAAACAAGCGACCTGTTAAAGCAAGGTAAACTGGTAGCCTTGCTGGGCGGCGACCATAGTACTCCACTAGGTTTTTTTAAAGCCATTGCAGAAAAATTCGGCGATTTTGGGATTTTGCAGATCGATGCCCATTGTGATCTTAGGGTGGCCTATGAGGGATTCAATTACTCCCATGCCTCTATCATGTATAACAGTTTGCAGGAGATCGGGAACGTGAAAAAACTGGTGCAAGTGGGAATTCGCGATTATTGCGAAGATGAAGTGGATTATATCAATAATAGCCAGGGAAGAGTGGTCACCTATTTCGACAAGCAGATCAAAGAGCGCCAGTATGAAGGACAAACCTGGATGCAGATCGCTGATGAGATCATACAACATCTTCCCGAGCAGGTTTTCATCAGTTTTGATATTGATGGATTGGATCCAAAACTTTGTCCCAACACCGGAACGCCCGTACAAGGCGGTTTTGAAACCGAACAGGTTTTCTACCTGTTTAAAAAACTCCTGCAATCGGGACGTAAACTGATCGGATTCGACCTGAATGAAGTGGGTGTAAGTCGCAATGAGTGGGATGAAAATGTTGGCGCAAGATGCCTCTTTAAATTGTGCAATTTGCTGATCGCCTCTAATTCATAAAATACAGTTGCAGAAAATACGTAGCTGTATCATTATTGTTCATCCTCCTGATCCATGTATACCATCGTTTTAAAGAATACCCGCAACGAACTGGCCATACTCACTACCCGTATCTTACTGGCCATCGCAGGCATTACAGCATGGATATACGCTGGTCATTTTTGCAGCCAATACTTATCATTTTTTTGTGCAATCATACTTCTCACCAGCTCTTTCTTTGTAAAAAAGATACTTGAATCATACCGGGTAAACCGGCTATTGCTGATGAGTATAGCCGCCCTGCTCACTTATCTCAGCTCAGGTTTGCTGTTGTTCTCATCGGGTTTGTTGTTGATGGGCTTTTTCTTTCAGTTGTTGAATAAAAGCATCATCGTTATCGTGGCCAATGAATCGGTGACTATCCGCTATGTATTTCGTACTCGAATAATACCATGGGCGGCCTTGGCAAACCTGGTATTGAAAGACAGGTTAGTTACACTTGATTTCCAGGATGACCATATCTTTCAACAGGAAATAGATGAAAGTTCCTATGACATTGATGAACAGGAATTCAATGCTTATTGTGGAGCTAGGTTTAATGCTTCATAATTTGCGTGCTATATTTTCAAAGGCTATTGTTTTATGGAAAACTAGCCGTCTTGCATCAAAGGGGGAAATATGGACCATGGACAATCAATATTCCCTTCCCGTAGTGCATCCTGCATTTGAGTTATTGAAAAAATGGACCGCCATGCTGCATTTTATTGCCGCTTCGCTGATCCTCATCAATGCCATCGCCGAAATGCGTGCACCCAATTCCACCGCCATTTTCTATTATGCCCAGCTGATCATTGCAGCGGATATATACCTGCTTATTTTTTTTGGAGCAGGAGTGTGGCAGGCTGCGCCCAGGATCAACCTGCTCTTTCGCATCATGGAAACATTGACCCTGCTGGGTATTGGGTTATCGATGTTGTTAAAGGGAGACTTAGGAATTGGCTTCAGCTATCTGCTGATCAGTGTGGGTTATGTTTTTATCTATTATCGCGAAAGAAGGGTGATGCATTCCGAATCGGTAAGCATCAGGCCAACCGGCATCAGTTTGCCCAATTTTATGCACGATTCGGAGATTAGTTGGAATGAGATCCGGTCGATCATCCCAAAATACCATTCCATCATTATCGAAACCCTCCGGAATAAGCGGATCCGGTTTGAATTGCGCAGGAATTTAAAAATTGAGGAACTGCAGCAAATTGACGATTTTTGCCAAAAGCATATCTGCCATCCGCACAGTTAAGTGCAAATTATCATTCTATCCCGCCTACATTTTCTGTTTGGCGATAAATGATCAATGGTAATGAATGCATGATTTTGATATGACGCCATTTATTCTTTATTCAGACGGGAAGGGAAATATTTTTGAAGATACCAGCTTATACGTTACCGGCCGTTCAGGCTGGGATGCCATTCCCATCGATGCATCAGATTGGATACCCTTGCCCACCGGAGGCAATCTTTATGAACTTCCGGGTAGAAGAGGAATTGGTATCGATGTGGAAACGGGCGATATGCGGCTTTGCGAAAAAGGATGGGCCGTAGCTGCCTTTATTCCTCCGGCCCATACCGGTTTATACATGGCCGCATATGAAACCGGAAAAGATGCTCCCACCTTGCCTTTGTTTTGTTATACCGCTGCCGGATGGTGGGAAGGTAATTTCTTCGTTCCGGCGGTGCGCATTGAACAGGATATTCGCCAGGAATGTGAAGGGTTTGAAGAGGATACCATCAATACCGGTGCGGCTGCTTTATTAAAAGCGTATCCGCATAACCGTTTGGTGAAGCACCTGATGGAAAATTGCTGCAACACGTATCATTGTCCTGCTGCCCGCAATTTTGCCATGGGCAGATGGGAATGCCCTGTGCCTTCTTCACCTGCCTGTAATGCCAATTGCATCGGTTGCATATCCTTTCAACCCGAAGAAGAAACCATTGTGAGTACACAAGATAGATTGAGTTTTAAACCCAGTGCCGAAGAGATCGTTGAATTTACGGTACCGCATCTGGAAACAGCGCCGTTCCCGATCATCAGTTTCGGACAAGGATGTGAAGGCGAACCCCTGTTGATGTGGGAAACCATACGGGATAGCATACTCGAGATCAGAAAACATACTTCCAAGGGAAGCATTAATATCAACACCAACGGAAGCAAACCGGATGCCGTGAAAGCTTTGTGTGAAGCGGGTTTGAATAGCATGCGCGTAAGCATCAATTCGGCCAGGGAAAGCATTTATGATCCTTATTATCGTCCCAACAATTATACTTTCAATGACCTGATCGAAAGCATGAAGATCATGCGGAGTTATGGGGGCTGGACCAGTCTCAATTATTTTGTATTCCCGGGCATGACCGACAGCATTGAAGAATATGAAGCCTTGCGGAAATTAATAAAAGAAACCGGGTTGAACATGATACAGTGGCGCAATTTCAATATTGATCCCGACTGGTACCTGGGTAAGATCGGCGTAACTGAAACCGGAGAATGTATGGGTGTGAAGCAAATGATGGAACTTATTCAGGAAGAATTTCCTGATCTGAAGTTTGGTTATTTCAATCCACCGATCGAACGGATCAAGGGCGATTATGCTCAAAATTTTGCGCATTAAAAAAGCTGTGTTGAATGTTCAACACAGCCTATAATGAATTGTTTTCCTAGATGATTATTTCAAGGTTTCCTCCAGCCATTTATAAAATTCATGCTGCCATACTAATGCATCCTGTGCAGTTAGCACCCAATGGTTTTGATTGGGCAGCAAGATGAATCTGCTCTTGATACCGCGTAATTGTGCAGCCTGAAAAGCTTGCTGGCCCTGCTCGATAGGCACGCGGTAATCTTTTGCTCCCTGATAGATCAATATGGGTGTGTCCCAATTACCCACCAGATCACTGGGGTTGAATTTGCTGAAACTTTTTTGAGCGGCTGCATTCGATTTGTCCCAATAAGCACCGCCCTTATCCCAATTCTCGAACCACATTTCATCAGTGGTGCCGTACATGCTTCTGAAATCAAATACGCCATCATGCGCAATAAAAGTTTTGAAGCGTTTCTGATGGATGCCGGCCAGATAAAAAACTGAATACCCACCATAGCTGGCCCCAATGCATCCCAGCCGGTTCTTGTTTACAAATTTTTCCTTACTAACGGCATCGATTGCACTAAGATAATCCTTCATCACCTGTCCGCCCCAGTCCTTGCTGATCTCCTCATTCCATTTTGTACCATGTCCCGGCATTCCCCTGCGGTTGGGGGCCACAATGATATATCCGTTAGCCGCCATGAGTTGAAAATTCCAGCGGAAAGAATAGAATTGAGTGAGGGGGGATTGTGGGCCACCCTGACAATACAATAGGGTAGGGTATTTTTTGTTGGGATCGAAATCGGGCGGATAGATCACCCATACCAGCATATCTTTTCCATCAGTGGTTTTCACCATTCGCCTTTCTGTTTTACTCATGGAAAGGGTGGCATAAGTGGCATCATTCAGATGGGTAAGTTGTTTCATGGCACCCGTGCTGATGTCTACACTATAGATTTCTGCCGCATGGTTCATGTCGGTACGGGTAACGAACAGTGAATTTCCCTGTTGACCAACGATGCCTGTGATATCAAAATCGCCGGTGGTAATCTGATGGATAAAGGGAAGCATTTTTGCCAGGCCCGGATAGGTCACTTCAAACAATTGCAGTGTGCCATTGATGGGTGCCCAGAAATA
>CAIRHQ010000076.1 GCA_903878475.1 uncultured Bacteroidota bacterium
AAGTTCAAAAAGTTTTTTAAAAGCTTCGTCAATGCCGGGAATATGCTCTACCACATCAAAAAGTGTAATCACAGAATATTTTTTACCCTCATTAAAATCCTTTAGTTCAGTATTCATAACACGGTAACCTGATTCTTGCAGCTTGCTGAACATTTCTTCATCAAGCTCCAGTCCGGCTGCCACCCAGCCCCTAGCTTTCATTACGTCTAGGCAGTACCCTGCTGCACATCCTACATCAAGCGCTAACAATGATTTTCCTGCAGGAAGATAAGGAGTGGATTCATTCAGCCATCTTTCAAAATTTTTGATCCTAAGTCTTTTTTCCTGTTCATACCCTGAATAACCATAATCCTTGCTTTTAAAATAGTTATGCCGGTAAAGGGACCCCAACTGTTCATTTTGTATCCTAGGATTCACATATACAAAATTGCATTTATTACACTTCACAATAGAAAACCCTTGCTTAACAAATAAGCAGTTGGGTTTATCAGAATTGCACAATGGGCAATTATATTCCTGAAGTATAAATTCCATTATCAATTTTTAAACAAGCAAAAAATAAATGAAGCCAAGTCAAAAAAATTAAACCTTTCTACCCGCCATTGCTTTACTCACTGCCTCATCCATGATCCGCTCAGCATAGGGTTTTGATATGGTATTGAGTGCCGCAGCCTTTTCCTGGATCAGGTTCTTATCGGCCATATCGATCGACAATTGAAGTGCCTGCATGGCCTGTGAGGTCTCGATCAGTTCTTCGCGGCTCATCATCGTCATATTCTTATGTATGAATCTTTCGGTGGTCTGCAACAACTGTTCGCCCTCGGTTCTTGCTTCGGTTAAGGCCCGCATCTGCATATCTTCCAGAGCATGCTCCATTGAATCGAGCAGCATTTTTTCTACGGCTTCATCAGTTAGTCCGTATTGCGGTTTTACTTCCACTGATTGCTCAATGCCACTCCTCAGTTCGCGTGCGTTCACCAACAGGATTCCATCGGCATTGATCAAAAAACTCACTTCCACTTTTGGCAATCCGGCAGGCATGGCAGGGATGCCCGTTAAATTGAATTCGGCCAACCGGCGATTGTCCTTCACCATATCCCGTTCTCCCTGATAAACGGCGATCTTCATGCCGCTTTGTCCGTCTTTGTATGTGGTGTATTGTCGTGCAGCCTTCACCGGTATCTTCGAGTTGCGGGGCAGCAATACATCCATGAGTCCGCCCATGGTTTCTAGTCCGAGCGACAATGGCGTTACATCCAGCAACAACAGGTCCTTGGTATTTCCGGCCAGTATATCGGCCTGAATAGCAGCACCCAGGGCCACCACTTCATCGGGGTTCACCGAATCATTGACGGCTTTTCCAAAAAAATTGCCTACCGTTTTTTTCACCAACGGCATGCGGGTACTTCCGCCTACCATGATCACTTCGTCAATATCGGCCAGCGAAATTGCAGCATCTTTCATCGCATTGCGGCAACAAGCTATACTGGTTTCGATCAGCGGAGCAACCAATTCGTGTAATTTTTCGCGACTGAGTTGCAGCTTGGTATTTTCATAAACGGATTCATATGCTTGTTGATCCGATAATTGTTTTTTTGCTTCTTCAGCGTCTAACCGTAACTGTTGACGATGGGTAGCAGCCGTATCACTGTTGATGAAACCATATTTATTCATCCAGTATTCCACAATGGCTGCATCAAAATCATCGCCGCCCAGGAAGGTATTGCCATTGGTGGCCAACACTTCAAATATCCCGTTGGCAATGGTTAAAATAGAAATATCGAAAGTGCCACCGCCGAGGTCGTACACGGCAATGGTTTTGGTACTGGTTTTATCGAGTCCGAATCCATAGGCCAAACTGGCCGCCGTAGGTTCATTGATGATGCGCAATACATCCAATCCGGCCGCTTTACCCGCATCCCTTGTTGCCTGACGCTGTGCATCATTGAAATAGGCAGGCACGGTGATCACCGCTTTGGTAACCGGTGTTTTGATGATATGTTCGGCACTATTTTTTAGTGCTTTCAGGATCAGGGAAGAAAGTTCAACAGCCGAAAAATATTTACCGGCCACTTTTACTTTTACCAGTTTATCGGCTTCGTCTACGATGGTATAGGCCAGTGGATGGGCATTGCAGCTCACATCCTGGTATGTTTTTCCCATCAGTCGCTTGGCCGAAAATATAGTATTGGCCGGGTCGCTGATCAGGAATTCCCTGGCCGCATTCCCCACCTGTACCTGTCCGCCTTCGCTGAAATGGATCAGGGAAGGTACCAGTGCGCTGCTATCGTGTTCTTTTAAGGCCACCGGCTTTCCCGTTTCGGGGTGAATAACCGCTACCAGACTATTGGTGGTACCCAGATCGATGCCCACTATCACCTCTGCCTGTTGCAGGGTTCCGGTGGCTATATTGATCGCTATTTTAGCCATTGATTTTGTTCGTGTTTTTGCAAATGTATGAAATAAAAAAGGCTGCCCCACGAGGCAGCCTCTTACCAATTTTATAGTGCTTATCGCAGGATCACCATCTTGCCATAACCTTTGTTGAAAAACTTATCGGTATTATCGCCATCGGCCTTGTATTTTTCGAGCGACTTACCGTTGAGGTTAGTGAGTACCCTATACAGGTAAACACCATTGGCCAGTTTGGCACCATACATATCGGTTCCATCCCATTTAAATTCGGTGATATTTCTTCCCACATGCAGCGGACCCAGTTCATCCTTGGTGATCTCGCGCACCACTTTACCCGTGATGGTGAGTACCTGTATGCGGATATTCTGCGGCACTTCGTTTCCGGTAATGGTGAATACGAAAGCCGTAGAGCTGGTGAACGGATTGGGATAATTGAGCAGGTTAGAGATCATCGCTTTGGAGATCACGGTAAAGATCACATGATAATCCAGCGCACCAGCTTTATTACCCACTACATCCTTTCCTGTAACGATGAGTTCGTATTCGCCATCTTGCGTAAAGGTTGGGGTAAGGTCGATGGTAGCCGCATTTTCGCCCGCAGCCAGATTAGCCGGAGTAAAATGCATAGTATCGCCAAAACGATAATTATGCAAAGACCCATCAGGGAAACGCACCTGCACTTTAATGAGTGCCGTATCGCTGAGTGCCAGGAACCTGCTTTCATCTTTCAGTCGCGCCACAATACGAGGCTTTGCCGCTACAATATCCTTGTTGAGGATATGTACCCCATCGAAAGTGATATCCAATAACGGATTATAGGTATCGGCCCTTACAAAGAAATCTTTGTACAGTACATTATTAAAATGGAATTGCTCTACCTGATCGTTATTCGGATTTACATCCACAAACAAGGTATTGTTTCCAGGTAACAATTTAGTATCGAGCGTATAGCTCACCACCAGTGTATCGCCGGCGATCAATTTTTTTCCTCTCGGCACTGGTAGCACATGAATTTGATTGTCTTTATCAGTGATCGTGATATTGATCTTCATGGTACTATCGAAGGCGGTAGGACTGATATTTTTAAACGCCAGTTTAAAATTGATGGGCTCGCCCTGATCAACGGTATCCTTCATATTGAACAGGATATTGGGTGAAACCGCACCTTCCGGTATCGGGGTGTAATTCAGTCTCCAGTATCTTAATTGATATGGTGTACCAAGAACTTTATCCTGGTTATACATTTTCAATTTCAGGTAAGGATATTGCACCGGATCGATAGATGAGATATTCAGATCCTTGGTAGTTGAATCAACCGTATACAAAGTGGTTTCTCCACCTGCAGGATTGATACCGATGATCTTGAATGATATTGAATCTCCGGCGGTAGCTTCTACACTAGCCCCTCTCCAATGAAACTGGCTCCAAGCCCTTGCAGGACCGAATACAGGAGACGTGATGGTTCCATTGCTCTTGGTTACCGGGCAAATAGCATCAAGGATCACTTTATCATACAAGCCATCCGAGAATTTATATACCGGCACAAAACTGTTGTCTAGTTTCTTATAAATGAAATTGAAAGCACGCGGCCTGTTAAATGAATCCACCTCTGTAAATCCGGCGTTCTTCAACCGGTCGTACAAAGTATTGTGATTGATAGGATCATCCAATTTCCAGTCGTTGGCATAAGTGTTGGTAGAAGGTATGGTATAAGAAGTATTCCGTACCGTTACATAATAACCTACCGGCACCATATCCAGGAATGCTACGGCTGCAGCACGTTTGGCAGCCGTCATGATACTGAATTGGAAATTGAACTTGCGGTCGGGTCCACAAACATCATCGCTTCCATATAAGCCCGTGCCCGGATAATTATTCTGCCAGGGCAGCATATCGAACGGGCTGAACACATTAAAGATCACATTGCCAATTCCGCATACACTTTGTATATCATTGGAACCATCCACGATCACGGCAAAATCCTGTGCATCACTTGCTGCGGTAGGGAATACTCCATTTTTAATTTTTACATTAGACTGGTACTGATTGAATTTCCATTTCCGATCGGCCGCATAGCTCATATCGGTATAGGTTGAACGCAGATGCTGGAAATAATGCGATTGATTGAAACCAGCGGTTCCGCCGGCCAGGTATACAAATGAGAATGTATTCCAAATGGTTGGACTAGAGCCCGTAGGCACAATGGATGTTCTCCAATAGTACACCGTACTATCACTGAAGGTCAGGTTGGTAGGTGCAAACTGAATAACGCCACCGGTACCGGAAGCATTGTATGTTTTTTTGAAAGATGAGTTAAAGAGTTCAGTGGTATCGATCTCCATTACAAACTGACGGGTACTGCTAAGTGCATTGGCCGTACTGGCATAAAAATTAATGTTCTGTTGCCCAACAATGGAATAATTATATGGCGAAACCGGGTTAAGCTCATCTTCAAAAATATAAAAATCCTTAGTGAGGGTATTGTTGGTTTCAGAGAGTTCGTCGATGCGGTTTCCATCATCCAGCGATACGATGAGTTTATTCAGCCCCTTATCCGTTATGGGATTAATGGGAACATTTAAAATCACTGAATCGGTATTGATGGTAGCAGGCACCATCTGGTTGTATAATATCTTAATGGTTCCTGCGGGCAGTTGTTGTTTGATGATCACGCGCATGGAATCTTTGATCGACCTGCCGATATTCATCATCTTCACATTCACATTAAAACTGGCATCTGCTACGGTAATGATGTTTGGGGTAAATTTAACCAGCTGGTCTTCGATCACATAATCGGGTTTAGCAAATGAATTGATCTTCAATGCCGGATCGCCCTGCAGGTTTACTTCTTCTAAGTGGATACGGGTATAAAAATCGAGCAAGGCCGGATTGCCTCCAATGGCTTGTAAAGTATTTTTTTGCTGGTTACCAATAGTATTGCCATACATATCGCGGCATATATTACGGTATAGTGATGTATTGTACACATGCAGGAAGGGAGCGATACCAAAATGAGTGCTACCCAAAAATCCTATACCACCTTTCTGATTGAGGAATGTATATTTTTCGGAAAGCGACATTCCTACATAGCCTGTGAGCCTGGCTGGATTATACGTATAATAATTACCCACCGTACAACCGCTCACATGTACAAACGGATATTTACCGGCATTCTGATAATTCTCAGGATAGTTGAGGTTAATGGCCAGTTCATTGGAAGAAGAGTGACCAAAATATTTTACATAAGATAGTCCGATATGAAATAATTCTTCAATCCTGGCACTTTGTTGCTGATCGATCGCTGCAACCGTAGACTTTGCATAAGTTTCCACATGCGCACCCATCAAACTATCCTCTGCGATAAGTTTATAGGTATTCATGTAGTTGGTGAAATCAGCCGTTTCAAGACTATCAGATCCACCCACCGTATGCAGGTAATTTTTCATCCAGGCCTTATCGGCAATGGTTTGACTGGTGGATTGCTGAGCAGCTTCATACTCCATCATCTTACGATAATAGATGCCCACTTCTGAACCATTCACGGCACCTACTCGGCCGATGGGGATCAACGGCACATAGGTACCCGGTGCAGCAGATAATAAAATATCAGAAGCAGGATATCCAAAAGTTTGTACAAGATTAAGTTGATCAGCGATAGGATTGCTTTGTAAAATGGTATAGTCTTCGTAACTCACCGCACGTCCAATGATGAACGCATATTTTGGTGTAGCT
>CAIRHQ010000077.1 GCA_903878475.1 uncultured Bacteroidota bacterium
ATCGACGGGCAAAATATCAACGATTATCCCCTGGATGCACTCCGCAGCAGGATCGCCGTAGTGTTGCAGGATGTATTTTTATTCAGCGGTTCGGTGATCGACAATGTTACCCTGCGCAATCCGGCCATCGATAAAGAATCGGTGATCAGGGCAGCGAAAATGATCGGCATCCACGATTTTATCATGCAACTCCCCGGCAATTACGATTACCATGTGATGGAGCGGGGTGCTACTTTATCGCTGGGACAAAGGCAATTGCTATCTTTTGTAAGGGCCCTGCTCTATGATCCGGCCATATTGATCCTGGATGAGGCCACATCTTCGGTTGACACCGAAAGCGAAGAGTTGATCCAGCATGCCATTGACCAGTTGATCGCCGGTCGTACCTCCATCGTGATCGCCCACCGCCTCAGTACCATCCGAAAGGCCAATACCATTATGGTGCTGGATAAAGGCGAGATCAAAGAAATGGGCTCTCATGATGACCTGCTGGAAAAACAAGGCCTCTACTACCAGCTGCATAAAATGCAGTTTGAAAAGCAGGATAAAACGGCCCACTAGCAAATACCTCGGAAAAACCCCTGTTTTTTGCGATTTTTTGAGCCCGAATTTCGGATTTCACCCCCTGCGCCTTATCTTTGCGCCAAATTTACGGTACGACATGGTCATAAAGAGCATCAAATCATTACTGGTAGCGGTTTTTAGCCTCGGTTGCATGGCTATTTCCATTCCCTCATTTGGACAACCTGAGCCCCAAAAAGAGCCAGTTAAGGAAAAAAAGATATTTGATGCAAATGAGGTCATTTTTGGCCATATCATGGACGCCCATGAATTTCACTTTTTATCATATACAGACGGAGATGGAAAAAAGCATCATGCTACCATTCCATTACCGGTGATCATATATTCTAAAGAAAAAGGATTTTCCTGCTTCATGTCTTCCAATTTTCATCACGGAGAAGAGAGTTATAATGGCTATGGCTTGCTGACCGATGAAAAGATCGATGAATTAAAATTGAACAGACAAAAATATACAGCCGGAAAGATTGTAGCCCTGAATGCAGCCGGAGAAATTGACGAAACCGTTGCCGTGTACGATTTTTCACTTACCCGCAACGTGGTTCAAATGTTACTGGCACTTACCTTACTGGTAGTGATCCTGATCAGGGTGGCCAGGGTATATGGCTCCGGACAAGGCATTACCTCGGCTCCAAAAGGCATGCAGAATACCATGGAAACCATCGTGAACTTTGTGAACGACGAGGTAGCTAAACCAAATCTGGGTGCAAGAAGCAATAAATACCTGCCCTATTTGCTGACTGTTTTCCTGTTTATCCTGATCAATAATATCGTAGGACTGATACCGGGTACGGCCAATGTAACGGGCAATATCGCCTTTACATTTGTGTTGTCGATCATCTCTTTTGTAGTGATCCTGTTCAGTTCCAATAAACATTACTGGATGCATATCATCAATCCTCCGGGCGTTCCGGGCTGGGTTAAAGTGATATTGGTACCCGTAGAGATCCTTGGCATCTTCACCAAACCATTCGCCCTGATGATCAGGTTATTTGCGAATATGGTGGCTGGTCATATCCTGATCATTTGTCTGATCTCCTTAATTTTTATCATGGGTGCCCTGAACCAATATGCAGGATGGGGTTTTGCTCCGTTCTCGATCGGGTTCACGGTGTTCATCTATTTCATTGAAGTACTGGTGGCGTTCTTACAGGCGTTCATCTTTACCATATTGACAGCAGTATTTATCGGACAAGCTTTTGAGGGTGGGCACGATGCGCATGATGATGCTGTTGCCGCACATTAATTTTAATTAAGTCTTTTTTAACCAATAAAATCGAGATCATGGATGTATTGAATGTAATGTTAAGTGCCGGTGCTGTAGCTAATGCAGGCGGTGCTATCGGTGCCGGTTTAGGCGCTATTGGAGCAGGTATCGGTATCGGTCAAATCGGTAAAGGTGCACTGGAATCAATCGCACGCCAACCCGAAGCGATCAATGATATCCGCAGCAACATGATCCTTACTGCCGCGTTGGTAGAAGGAGCAGCTTTGTTTGCGATCATCATTGGCTTCCTGGCTATGGTACTGTAAAATCTTACTGCATCCGAAGTACAGGACGGAGGATGCAGTATTTTTATCTCTTCCATAATCAAGAGACATTTTTTGAACCGGGCAGTGGTACATCATGCAGCTTCAGTGGCGTCGCACGCTTGTACAACTTAACCCTACTGAACAATTCAGAATTCTTTATTTTATAAAATTTATAAAATGCAATTACTTACACCGGCCTTAGGCCTTCTTATCTGGACCTTACTGGCCTTTCTTATTGTATTCTTCCTGCTGAAAAAATTTGCATGGCCTGCCATCATCGGCGGATTGGCAAAAAGGGAAAAAACAATTGCTGATTCATTGGCTACCGCCGAGAAGATCAAATTGGAAATGGCCCAGATGAAAAATGACAACGAAGCCATTTTAACCCAGGCCCGCGAAGAAAGAGCAAGCATGCTGAAAGAAGCCAAGGAAACCAAAGATAAAATGATCTCCGAAGCCAAAGAAGA
This sequence comes from uncultured Bacteroidota bacterium, assembly GCA_903878475.1. Taxonomy (GTDB): domain Bacteria; phylum Bacteroidota; class Bacteroidia; order Chitinophagales; family Chitinophagaceae; genus Ferruginibacter. The sequence continues at coordinate 2,580 of CAIRHQ010000077.1, forward strand.
AGCAAAATTACAGGCCGCTAAGATCATCACTGATGCACAGGCTTCTATCAACCATCAGAAAATGGCTGCCCTCACCGAGATCAAAAATCAGGTAGGTAACCTGGTGATCGAAGTAAGCGAAAAAGTATTGCGCAAAGAACTGAGCAACAAACCCGCTCAGGAAGCATACATCAAACAACTGGCTGAAGAAGTTAAATTAAATTAATGTGCGCATTGGCATATTGACAAAATAAATAAAATGAAGAATCCACGTTTAGCAGGTAGGTATGCAAAGAGTTTACTGGATCTGGCCACAGAACAAAACCAGGTGGATGCAGTATATGCAGACATGAAATGGCTGCATAGTGTTTGCAAAAGCAATCCTGATTTTGTAAATCTATTGCGCAGTCCCATCATTAAACCCACCATCAAAGAAAAGATCATCTCTTCTATCGCCAGCGGACGCGTGGAGAAATTAACCGAAGCCTTTATTGAATTACTGGTGAGAAAGGCCCGTGAGATCAACCTGCCCGAAATTGTAACTGCGTTCATTGAACAATTCAATAAACTGAGGAATATTCACCAGATTAAGATCACTACTGCCGAACCCATCTCGGAAGAAATGAAGGAAACCATCATGAAAAATGTACGGGCCATCATCTCTGAAAAAACATTTGAAATTGATATGCAGGTGAAAAAAGAGCTGATCGGTGGATTCCTGCTGGAAACAGACGGTACACTGGTGGATGCCAGCATCCTGCGCGATCTGAAAGACATTCAAAAACAATTCATGAACAACGATTACCTCCACAAGATCCGGTAATCCAGTTCCATCGCATAAAAAAAGCCATTATGATCGTAATGGCTTTTTTATTATCTGGCCTGTTATCAACAAGTAAAAACAGGCGTTTTTATATCGTGGTAAAACAAGAATGTCCAATGTTCTTCCTGTGCCTGCTGCCACCATTGCTGCCGAAGTTCCATGGAACGCCGGCCATCGGAATCGTATTTGGCTACAAAGCGACTTTTCATTTGTTGCAATTGCGGAGCCACATCGCCGCCAAAAAATAATTTTTGTCCATCCTCCTCAATCCAGAACACCTGATGAAAAGGACAATGCGCCCCTGTTACTTCATAACGAATATATCCATCGATCAGCCCATCGCCTTTCAGCAATTGTACCTGACTTGAATTGATGAGTATCTCAAAATCAGTACGGGTATAGGATGGCGCGCCTTTTTGAAAGGCTGTTGCCAGTTCATCCTCATTCACATAATACTGTGCATTGGGAAAACTTAAGAACTGTTGATTCAGTAATTGATCGGTAAGGGCAATGCCGCCTGCATGGTCTTTGTGCAAATGACTAAGCAATACCTTGGTTACATCCATGGGGTTGATCTGATGGCTCAAGAGGTTTTGGTGTATTTGTAAATTACCTGCTGCAGTGGAATAACCCAACCCAGTGTCGATCACCAGGATATCTTTTGAAGTAACAACAGCAAAGGGCTGTATCTCTACCAGCAAACTGCCCACAGGACGCTGATGAAGTTCATCATTCGCCGTGTCAAACGGAATGAATTTTTTACTGGCATCAATGGTGAAGCTTCCTTCGCTGAGTGGAAATATTTTCATGAACTCAATGCCCCTCAGGGTGATTTTGCTATCTGCTGATAGTGATTGAAAAAAAATACTGCTTACCGCAATACCATTTGCCTGTCGGCATCCAGTTTGATCAGGATGAACAGGAGTACCGTAAATGTCAATAATGACGATCCTCCATAGCTCATCATGGGCAGGGTGATACCGATCACCGGTGCCAAACCGATGGTCACACAAATATTCACCGCCACATGAAAAAAGATGATACCCGCTACCGAATACGCATACACGCGACTGAAGGTACTTCGTTGTCGCTCGGCCATCGCCACAATGCGCAATAATAGTCCCAGATACAATAACATGAGGGTGGCGCTGCCCCAGAATCCAAAATTTTCGCCCACCGAAGTAAAGATAAAATCGGTATGCTGTTCAGGAACAAAATCGCCCTGCGTTTGAGTTCCCTTTAAAAATCCCTTGCCCAAAAAACCACCCGATCCAATAGCGATCTTCGATTGCTTTACATTATAGTTTTGTTGTTCAGTCTTTTTTTGTTTGGTTTTCGCCTCTTCAGTATTCATGAGGTCCGCCGTACTGTTATCAGCAAATGGATTATCAACCCCCACCATACTGAAGATCCTGTCGGCCTGGTATTTTTTAAACACATGCTTGAAAACAAAAGGCACGCCCACGCCCACAAACAAGCAACAAAATGCCCAACCAACAAAGATGGAGGCCAATAAGCGGCTATTTCGTTTGAGGCGTTTGCGACTATAATAAATGACAAGAACGGCCAGGAGGGTAAATGCAATGAGCAGGGTCTTTGCATGAAATAACAGCGATACCACAAGCAGGATGGCCATGGCTGCACCAATGACCAAGTATACCGAGGGTAACCCTTCGCGGTACATGGGTATTAGGAATGAAAAATAAACCAATGCCAATCCG
>CAIRHQ010000078.1 GCA_903878475.1 uncultured Bacteroidota bacterium
TCATATTCAATGAATCCTTCTTGACACCCAATCGGGCCTGTTCAACAGATGCTTCATCAAAATAAACGGGCGCCTTATTGTATTGATAAAAAGAAAATATCAGGATCCCGATCAGAAGGATAAAAAATTGCATCGGAACTTTCACTAGTCCGTTGATGAGTAACCCCTTCCTGCTTTCATGCAAATTCTTTGCAGTGATATACCTGCCCACCTGACTATGGTCGGTACCAAAATAACTGAGTGCCAGAAAGAAACCACCGATCATACCGCTCCAGATATTGTATTTGTCTTTCCAGTCGAAACCCTTACTGGTCATGCCACTGGTAATGATATTCATTTTCCCGTTGATGCCACCGGTATGCAGGGCTCCGGTAAACCCAACTGCTTCTGGTAATAATTTTACCGCCAGCCAGCCCACAATGATCAGGGCTACAAACACAATGATCATCTGTAATTTCTGCGTATGGGCAACTGCCTTCGCTCCTCCGCTCATGGTGTAGATGATGAGCAGTCCGCCCATCACCAGGTTGGTATAATAAATATTCCAGCCCATCAATGAACTCAGTACCAGCGAAGGTGCAAAAATGCTGATTCCGGTGCTCAGTCCCCTCGACAATAAGAACAAACCCGAGGTGAGTGTCCTTGTCTTCAGGTCGAACCGATGCTCCAGAAATTCATAGGCCGTATATACTTTTAGTTTGCTGAATACGGGTACAAAAAAAATGCTGATCACGATCATGGCCAGGGGCAAACCAAAATAATATTGAACGAATCGCATCCCGTCGGTATACGCTTGTCCGGGTCCGGTTAAAAACGTGATGGCGCTGGCCTGTGTGCCCATGATGCTCAGCAGTACGAGGTACCAGGGCAGGTTGTGGTTACTTAAAAAATAGCCTTCTAGGTTCTTGCTGGTACGGCTTTTATATATCCCATAAATAACGATGGAACCCAGGGTGAAAATGAGTATGGCCCAGTCGATCCGACTCATGAAAACGATATTGTGATGAGATAATAGATGATGATCTGCAGTATCAAAAATGATCCTACAGCCCAATACCACCTGTTCCAGTATCTTCTTTCGTTATGCATAACCGTTATTTTGCCTTACTGGTTATTTTTCCGCGATTATTGGCGATCAGGTTGGCAAATAACCTGAAGGCGCCTGGTACCGCAGCCGGCAGTTCCCTGAAAAATACCAGTCCCGCATACACGAACCTACCCTTCCCATAATTCGCGATGACCAGACTGCCATCATCTGCTTTCTCACCGGGATCGTTCATGCTCAATATTTTTCTGTAATTGCTATCCGCACGAAGGGCATGATAGGTACTGCGTTCCTGTATCCATCCCTCAAAATCCTTGGCTGTGATTGTGTTGGGATAGTTCAGCGCAGGATCATTGGGCAACAGGAAATTCACGGTTGCCGTTTCATCGGTAATACGGCTGCTGCCAATGCTGAAGGGGAAGGGCGATATCCTGGCCTTCACCGGACCGATAGAATTGTTGGTATTGTATTGTACCAGCAGCACCCCTCCATCACTGATGTATTTCATGAGTACATCATAGGCATTGTTGAGCCATAACTGTGTATTGTATGCGCGTACACCGGTAACGATGGCATCAAATTGTTTGAGGCGGTTATCGTTCATATCGGTTTCGCGTAAGATCTCTACCTTGTATCCCATCTGCATCAATGCATCCGGAACCTTATCTCCTGCACCCGGAATGTATCCAATATTATTTCCAATTTTCTTTACATCCACTTGTTCATATTGAATGCTGGCGGTTTTCAGATAATTGATGGACGGAATATGGTCGTAACTGATGTTGCGCAATTGCTGATTGTATAACACACCGGCTTCGGCAATATCTACCATCATTTTTCCGGGAAGCATCGACACCGGAATGATCTTTTTCTGATTTTTCAATAAGCCGCTCAACTGTTCGGGGCTGATGGTGATATCGGTCTTTGTATTCGATAAATCTTTTGAGGCAGGCGGATAGCTGATATGAATATCCCGTAAGGCAGTGATCTCTACGCCGGTAGTTTTCATTTCAATTTTATCCGATAAGATCAATGGATCCTTTGGAAGGATGGATACTGGCGGAACGATCGATACGGGCTGAAACAATTCTCCCTTTACCGGATCGGTATATTTGTACCTGATCGGCACCGTAAACTCCATCGGCATTCCTTCTATCTGCATGCTAAAACTAACAGACCATGGATCGCTTTCTCCTTTACCGATCTGTTGTTGGTCGGTTACCGAAAAACTCCCTTTCTCCATCGGATTTTCGAGCCAGTATGGTTGAGAAAGTTTTTTATCCTGTGGAATGAACAGGGCAATTGATTTAATAGAATTAATATTCTTTTGCAAGGGATCTAGGGCAATATGCTGCCCTTCAACATTCACCACCACATTGCTGATGGAAGCCCCCAGTCGGTTAATGGCCGTACAATTTATTTTGAGGCTATCTCCCGTAACCGCATAAGCCGCTCCGGTACTCGCTTCCAGATAAAGTCCGCTACAGGCCAGCATGATCTTTTTGATCTCCTCCAATTTCTGATTACGCCAGTAATTGTCGGTTTCCCTTTCAATCATTTTATACAGATTCACTAATGCAGGGATGCTGCGCTCCGGATTGGTTACCGAAAAATCGTGGTACAAAGCATCCGACGCATTTCTTATATCATTTTCCAAAACTGACCCAGTGCTTGCGTCAGCACCGTTGAGCAATCGGTCCCACCCCGTTCCCACTCCCTCCAGTAAATTGTTCACAGGCGCAGTTCCCTTGATGGTCTTAAAATATTCGATCACGCGTCCCCGTTGTGCAGCCACACCAAATCCCTGGCTTTTGTGCTGACTTCTACTAGCAGATGCAATTTCTCCATAGCTCTTGCCGAGGAAGGGATTGAAATCGCCACAGTCAAGTTTTAACTGATCATCCCCCTGGGTATTTACCGTACCAAAATTGAAAGTATTCCAAAACAATCTTTTTGCCTGCCAAATGGTAACGCCTGCCTGCAGTTGTTCAGGAAATTTAGTGGGATCCGCAGCGGCTTCAAATGCTTCTCCGGCCAGTATAGCGGAAGCGGTATGGTGTCCATGACCTCCTTCTCCGGTGGTGGGAAAACGGGCAATGATCACATCGGGTCTGAATTTCCGGATCACCCAAACCACATCACTTAAAATTTTATCATGGCCCCAGATGCGTAAGGCTTCTTCCGGACTCTTGCTATACCCAAAATCAAATGCCCTGCTGAAGAACTGTTCGGCGCCGTCGATCCGGCGGGCAGACAGCAATTCCTGTGTACGGATCAAACCCAATTCCACGCCCTGCTCATCGCCAATAAGATTTTGTCCGCCATCTCCGCGGGTCAAGCTCAAATAACCGGTGCGGTATAATTTTTCATTGGCCAGATAAGCCAGCAAACGGGTATTCTCATCATCCGGATGAGCAGCGATATACAATACCGAGCCCAATACATTGAGCTTCTTGATCTGCAACTGGATCTCAGAAGCGGTCATCGTTTTAGGACTTTGCGCCACTGAAATTTGTTGAACCCCGATCAGCAATAGAACGACAAGCGATTTCCGCAAAATCCTAAAAATATTTTGCTGAGTACAACGAATTGAAAATTGAACCATATTGTTGAAATTATTTTTTTTGCTTCAATAATTATTAAGATGGAAAATCTGTCTATTAATTTTTACATGTTTATTGTCCCACTAAAAAAACCGCATTGCTGAAGATCAGTTTTCCGTTCTCCCAGAAACTTCTGAAAATGGGATCATCGGCAAAGAAAACGATGGAGCCATTACCCATGCCCGTTACTCCTATTACAGTACCATCATTAACTTTATCCTTGGCCTTGCTACCCACAAAACCAGCCACCTGTGCGCCTTTTTTGATCACACCCACATTCCAGCCATTGCTCAGGAACTCATAAAGGTTATCATTTTGTTTCAGGGTGAAATAGGTATCGGGGTATCCAAAGGCCAATGGGTGGGTATTATCCAGCTCTACTGAATAAATGGCTCCGGGAATATTATTCACGATACCATCTCGTTCGCGGTTGGCAAATTTTTTCAGGTTGCCATAGGGTTTCTTTCCCGCTGTATCCTCTTCCGATTTTTTTATTTTAATTCCCCAATCACCGGCAGCCATTTGCGTCACTGCATTTTCCATCACGATCAAGCGGCCTCCCTGCCTAACCCAGGTCTTGAGGTCATTGGAACCATCCTTATCGGTCAAGAATTTATAATTCCCATTGGGCAAGATCAACACATCAATATTTTTCCAGTTCACATTGCCCAGCTCCTCGGCATTGATCAGCGAGATCGGATATTCCAATTGCTGCTCAAACAGGTTCCATACTTCTCCGGCGGCAGTAGCCGACACATTGCTACCGGTGAGCAATGCAACATTGGGCTTCTTGATAAAATGTACTTTTTCTGAACCGAAATCGAATCCGGTTTGCATGAAGCCCGATTCTACTACATCCACACTGGAATGGTATCGGGTAAGTAAATTGCTGACCTGCACCAGATGTGATTCATTGCCCGAACGCAGGATGATGATGGTTCCTTTTGTGAATGTTTTATTATTAAATGAAAATTCATGTTCGGCAAAACGAACCCGAACGCCGGCCTGCAATAAGGCGCCCAATAATTTTGCATCCTGAAATGAATGATAGCCCACCAGATAACCATAGCCCGCAACTGGAACCGTGGTTGTACTGCTACTACCCGTAACCGGTATATTCAAGGCTTCCTTGATGGCATAGGATGGCAAACCATATACATAGGGCAGGCTCCAGGCGGTGATATCGTAAGTAGCCGAATCGCTGAGCCGTGATTGTGGCTCAAACAATACCTGTATCAGCGCCGATTTCGGCTGCAGGCTGTTGATCCCAATGGCATATTTTCCTGCCACCACGGTTTCTGTTTTTCCTGAAAAATAATTATAGCCTTTTATTCCGGTGCGTGTATAATCGCCATATTGAATATTGTTATTGCGCAACAAAAGTTTCAGGGCATCCAGTTTATTGTTGTCGTCTGCGGTAACTACATAGGTCTTGTATTCGCCCGAACCATTGTGGAGGGCATTGCTGAAATATTTTGCAAACTCAGTCACAACTTTTTCTGCATTTTTTGACGTGATCTCGATCGTACTCATGCTGGTGGTATAATGATGCGCGATCCTGTCTTTCAACGTTAGCGTATCCCCATCATTTTTTATAATAGCTAATCCGCCCACACTATGCCCCGCCTGCTCATAGGTCATGCCAATGGCGCCGTTATAGGTTGGATACGTATCTCCGTAGGAAGGATAGAACAGATCAAATACTTCGCGCGTAAAATAGAGCCAGCCATGGGCATCAAAATACTTCGCGTGATTTTTTCCGATACTGGTTTGAAATTCGCGCTGCCAGGGGGTGATCACTTCATGAAAAGGTTCGGCTGCTGGTGCAAAATAATAAGGATTGTTTGGGTATTGCTCGTGATAATCGCAGTGGATCTGCGGCATCCATGCATTGTATATTTTTATCCGCTGCTGCGTTTCTAGCTGTGTTTGCCAGGCCCAGTCGCGGTTCAGGTCAAAATAATAATGGTTCTCTCTTCCTCCTGGCCAGGGTTCGCTGTGTTCACGTGTATCCGGACTGCTATTGGGATGGTTACCCATCATCTGGGTAAACCAGTTCACATACCGATCGCGTCCATCAGGATTTAAACAGGGATCAATGATCACTACCGTATTCTTCAGCCAGGCCTTGGTTTCCTGATTGGCAGGATTCAGCAATTCATACAATGTCTTCATCGATACTTCAGATGAACTGGGCTCGTTGCCATGAACATTATAACTGAGCCAAACAATGGCCGGAGCATGAATATCGCCGGGTTTATCATTAAGCAAACCGGTGAGGCGGAGATTGTTCTTCCGGATCTCTTCCAGCCTTGAAAAATTTTCAGGCGAACTAATGATGGCAAGCATTAATGGTCTTCCTTCATTGGTTTGTCCGTACTGCTCCAGTTTCATCATGCCGGGCATAGCACTGGCAGTATGGTTGAAATAATCTACAATGCGGTGATGCGGGGTGAACTTGGTCCCCAGTTCATAACCCAAAAATTCATCAGGCGATTGTAACTGGGCTTCTGCAGTAACACAACATAAAAAAAACAGGAAGGAAATTAGGCTTGCTCTCATCATTTATATTTTATTAGAATATGTGAAAATAAAGAAAGCTATTGAATATGTTTACCCCTGCGGCTATATTATCGGTATTGTTTAATTTCGATACAAATTAATCATCAGGCATGCGTCAATCAATTAGTATAGCCATACTCCTGTTTTGCAGTATCGCTTTGAAGGCACAGGAAAGAAATTTTGACCCATTTAATTACTCAATTCAAAAACAGTCCATATCAGCCCATGGCGCTGTGGTATCGGCTCATCCGTTGGCCAGTATGGTCGGACTCAGCATTTTACAACAAGGCGGCAATGCATTTGATGCGGCCATTGCCACCCAGCTTGCACTAGCCGTGGTGTTTCCGGGAGCAGGAAATATTGGGGGCGGAGGATTCATGGTTGCTCATCTAGCCGGCGGGAAAAATATTGCCATCGATTATCGCGAAAAAGCGCCTTATTTGGCGAGCAGGGATATGTACCTTGATTCATTGGGCAATGCCCAGCCAAGATTATCGCTTGAAACGCATCTTGCTTCAGGCATTCCGGGCAGCATTGCAGGCATTTTTGCCGAATTCAAATATGCCCGGCTGCCCTTTCAGAAACTGATCCAGCCCGCGATCGACCTCGCAAAGAATGGGTTTGCCATTACCGCAGCGCAGGCGGCATCATTTAATGCCAATCGTAAGGATTTCATTAAACGCAACAGCAGTGCCACGGCTTTTGTGAAACCGGCGCTTTGGAAAGCAGGCGACACCTTGATCCAACCCGCACTGGCCAACACACTGTTACGCATACGCGAAAACGGGGCGTCTGAATTTTATCAGGGCGAAACGGCCAAAATGATGCTGGAAGAAATGAACCGGGGCAAAGGATTATTCAGTGCCGCTGACCTGGCTCAATATACCGCCACCGAAAGAACGGCCATGAATTTCAAATACAAAAAATTTCATGTGCTCAGCATGCCCCTCCCCAGCAGTGGGGGTATTCTTTTGCAACAAATGCTGGGCATGATCGAACCCTATCACTTGTCTGATATGGGATTCCAGTCAGCCGCCGCGGTTCAACTGATGATTGAAGTTGAGCGCAGGGCTTTTGCCGACAGGGCCGAATTCCTGGGTGATCCCGATTTTGTAAAAGTGCCGGTAAGTACCCTGGTCAGTAAATCCTATCTCAAAAAAAGAATGGCTGATTATACCCCAGGGAAAGCAGGCAATAGCCTTGTAACCCGTGCCGGGAATGTGAAAGAAAGCGAAGAAACCACCCATTTCAGCGTAGCCGACAATGAAGGGAATGCAGTAGCGATCACTACTACTTTGAATGACAGTTACGGCAGTAAGATTGTCGTGACCGGTGCTGGTTTTATTTTAAATAATGAAATGGACGATTTCAGCATTAAAGCGGGCGTACCCAATATGTATGGCGCCATCGGTAATGAGATGAATGCCATTCAAGCCGGCAAAAGAATGTTGAGCAGCATGACCCCTACCATCTTATTGAAAAAAGGAAAACCTTTCCTGATCGTGGGCAGTCCGGGCGGAACCACCATCCCCAACAGCGTTTTCCAAACGATCGTTAATATTGGCGAGTTTGGATTGAGTGCATCTGATGCCGTAAACCAAGCAAAATTTCACCACCAGTGGCTGCCCGATTCCGTTTTCATTGAGCGCGATTTTCCGCAAGCCATTGCCGAACAACTCAAAACAATGGGTTATTCTATAAAGTCACGAAGCAGTATTGGCCGTACCGATATTATCCTCTTTAAAAAGAAATCCCTCATCGCGGTTGGGGATAAACGCGGAGATGATGATGCGGAGGGGTATTGACGGGAAGTTTAGGGTTCCGCCGCCGTCTGGTCTCCAGACCAACGGCGATTGAAGTTCTTGTTGGAGGTTGGAAGTTGGAGGTTCATTCGAACAGAAAGCTTATTAAATTAACGAAATCACCAAACTCCTCAACTTCTCAACTTCTCAACTCCTCAACCAGCATACAAGAAACACAACTAATATCACCCCTTCGGGGTTTATAGTCCATACTTGTCTTTTCACTATAGTAATGCCATCCCTTCGGGATTATTTCCCTTCTCTTACCAGCAACGTCTCCTGCATGGGACCTTGCTGAGAAATAAGCACATGATGATAACGAAATCACCAAACTCCTCAACTTCTCAACTCCTCAACTCCTCAACCAGCATACAAGAAACACAACTAATATCACCCCTTCGGGGTTTATAGTTCATACTTGTCTATTCACTATAGTAATGCCATCCCTTCGGGATTATTTCCCTTCTCTTACCAGCAACGTCTCCTGCATGGGACCTTGCTGAGAAATAAGCACATGATGATAACGAAATCACCAAACTCCTCA
>CAIRHQ010000079.1 GCA_903878475.1 uncultured Bacteroidota bacterium
GAACCTACGTACTCCGGAGAGAACAGATTTACAGTCTGTCGCCTTTAACCACTCGGCCATCTGCCCAATTATTGAGCCGAAGAAGGGAGTCGAACCCCCGACCTGCTGATTACAAATCAGCTGCTCTACCAACTGAGCTACTTCGGCCTATCAGGTTTAGGGGTTGTCCCGGTTTAAGGTTTATAGGCTTTTCTACCCTAAGTACCATTAAACCAATGAACCAGTAAACATTTTAATAGAACTTCCCACTAAAATAGTGCCCATAACAAGGCACCCCTTTTTTTGGGAAGGCAAAGGTAAGAGAAAATGCTTAATAGAAAAACTTTGAAATCAATTTTTTTACACCAGAATTCCAAATTGTGAATAACCCCAAAAAAAGTCCCGCCAGAGCGGCGGGACCAGGTTCTTATATGCAGCCATCAGGCGGCCTGCTTATCTTTTTTTCGTTTGATCTGATTAATTACTGCATCAAGGGCAGCATCAAAGCTCTCTTCGAAGGATTTAGACGAGTGCTTTACGAAGATCTCGTGCTGAGGGATCATCACCTTGATCTCGGCCACCTTGTCTTTGATCGCATGCACCAGGTTGTCAAGCTTTAAGTACACATCCACATTGGTGATCCGGTCGTGGTACTGTGATAATTTAGATAACTTTTTTTCAACATAGGATACCAGCTTGCTGTCTGCATCAAAATGTACGGTTTGAATGTTTACGTTCATAACGTCTGTTTTTTGAGAAGTGAAAAATAATATGAGAAAGAACTGAAATTACACCTGGCACAACGGCTGTTTTATGGGGTAGGGCAAGGTTTTTCATTCTTCTATGAAGTTACTTAAATGAACGTTCAGTTCAATAATAAATTATGTGTAAAAACTGTTATTTTTTATGAGCGGAAATATTCGGCGAAATAGGCCAAAAAGCCCCAAACGGGCATCAGGCCTTAGGATGAGCCTTTTTATGGATATCTTTTAACTTATCAATGGTATTGTGCGTGTACACCTGAGTGGCGGCCAGACTGCTATGCCCCAGCAATTCTTTTACCGCATTCAGGTCGGCACCGTTATTCATCAGGTGGGTGGCAAAACTATGGCGAAGTACATGCGGACTTTTCTTATCGATGGTGGTCACCAGTTGCAGGTATTTCTTTACGCCATCATAAACGAACCGCGGATATAATTGTTTCCCTTTTGCCGTTACCAGCAGGTATTCAGTATTGGCTTCTTCCAGTTCCTTACGCTTGGCTTCACTGTATGCTTTCATTTGCCCGGCCAGTTCTTCACTGATCGGTATGATCCGCTCCTTATTGCCCTTACCCAATACTTTCAGGGTACCCTTGGAGCCATCAATATGCGCTTCTTTCAGCGATACCAGCTCAGCCTGACGAATGCCGGTATTATACAATATCTGGATCATCATCAGGGCAGTTCTACCGACCCAGTCTTCCGTAAATTCAACCGTCCCGAGCAGGGTGCTCATATCCTCCTTTTCTACGAACTGGGGCAGGCGCTTGCTGAGTTTGGGGGCCATAATGGTAGCCATCGGACTCGCCGCCAGCAACTGCTGCTTCATCAGGAAGCGGAAAAATGTTTTAAGGGAAGATATTTTGCGGGCAATGGTCTTCGACGCCATTCCCTGTTGCTTCTGCAAAGCCAACCACGACCTTACATAACCGGGCTTGATATCGGTAAAACCACTCATGCCGTATTGCAGGGCCAGATAATCAAAAAAAGCCTGCAGGTCGTGCTCATAGGCCAGCACGGTATGCTTCGAATACCTTTTCTGAAACTTGAGGTAATTCACAAACTGCTGTATGGCTTGTTGCTCAGTAAGGGGCATAAAAAAAACTGATACCCAAAGTTACAATAACCGGGTATCAGTTCAGTATTTTAAGAAACTGATCTTATTTGTCGAATTTACCTGCGGCCAGCTGTTGCTTGTAAACCGCTTTCAGTACTTCTCCCCTACGTTTGATAGAAGGTTTGATAAAGGCCTGACGAGCCCTTAACTGTAACAACACTTTGCTTTTCTCAAATTTCTTTTTGTACTTTTTGAGTGCCTTGTCGATGTTTTCGCAATCTTTTGAATCGATGATTAACATATAATTTTATATACCTCCTTTGGTGATAGAATACTGCCTGTTTCCAGTCAGGGGCGCAAAGATAATAGAAATATTTAAAAAATTGAAATCTTAGTACAAATTCCGAAATTTGACCCATGTTTACAGGCATTATCGAAAATACCGGCACCGTAGAGGAGATCATCCAAAACGGAGGAAACAAAAGCTTTATGATCAGTTCGCCTATTTCAGCCGAGCTGAAAGTGGATCAAAGCCTTAGCCATAACGGCGTATGCCTTACTGTAGAAGAGACCGGGAATGGCCGGCACCGCGTTACCGCCATTGCTGAAACCCTATCCAAGACCAACCTGGGCCACTGGCAACCCGGTACCCTCATCAATCTGGAAAGATGCATGCAACTGAATGGCCGGCTCGACGGACATATGGTGCAGGGGCATGTAGATTGTGTGGCCAAATGCACGCAGGTGCTGGAAAAAGATGGGAGTTGGGAGTATAGTTTTGAGTTTGACCCCCAATTTTCTCCGTTGATCATTGAAAAAGGTTCGGTATCGGTAAACGGTATCAGCCTAACCTGCTTCAACATACAAGAACATGCGTTTACTGTTGCAATCATTCCCTATACTTATACTAATACCAATATGCATAGTTTACAGCCGGGTAGTTTGGTGAATATTGAATTTGATGTAATCGGGAAATATATAAACCGGAGAAAACCGGTTTCAAACCAAGAAATTTTATAAATCTTGGAACCAA
>CAIRHQ010000080.1 GCA_903878475.1 uncultured Bacteroidota bacterium
GATGGTTAAAAATATGACCGGCAGGAGTTGATCTTTTATCTTCAATTGCTGATGCAGCCAATTTTTTAAGATCGGGTTGCATGGGCCTGAATCCCATTTTATAGTAGAACCAAAATGCGGCAGATTGTATCCCCTCCTCATTCCCTTTTCCCAGTTGAAAGGGTTCGATCAGGAAAGATCGAATTTGAAATTGATGAATAAATGCCTGCATCAGCCGGATCATTAGCAAGGCAGATTCGCCGCCCCTGAATGCAGGAAGGATATTCAACCCAAACCTGCACTGATGGCCCAATATCCAACCTCCCCCATATCCAACCGGCACCCCATTCTTTAATAGCAGGTATCCGCAATAACATTCCAGGGCCAATTGTTTTTCGGATTCCATAAAAAATAAAGCCACACTGATGCCGCGGTCGGCCTCCAGATAAACTGTTTGAGCAGGATCAGCATAGGTGAACGGATCAGTTTCCTTGAATAGCCGGTAAATTGTTTGCTGGGCAAGTTGAACCAATGTTTCTTTTTCGGAATGCGAAATGGGGACAGGCCTGATCAATTTCTTGGAGAACTTGAAAATATTTTCTGCACTATGTTTTTGCAATCCGTCTGCATGAATGAACAGTTGCTTATTAATTTCAGGAAATGATTCCTGCTCAATGCAGGTATAAATTTTGAAACTGGCAAATACGGCTTCCCGTTCAGTAATTCCTTTCACCGACCGTTCAATTTGGTGGATGATCAATTCCAACTGCCTGTGTTTGTCATTTCCCCAGAATAGGGCAAGCCATTTTTTCCAGCTTAGTTTTTCTTCACTAAGCATTTCCTGTTCAATATCGGTGAGCCCTTTGCCCAGCAATTGCATCAATGCGTCGGTATCTCCACCTACATCATCCAAAAAAACACGAATACCTTTTTGAGTCAATAATTTTTTATTGAGATAATAACTGAAGCATCCCGTAATGGTGGTTACGGGCAATCCGGTATTGGCCAGTTCTTTTAATAATATATTGTTTTTTTGTACACGATTCAATAAGCCCGCATAGGCTGAAACTGCCTGTTGGTAAATATTTTCACTGGCCGGATATACCTTCAGAAATAACAATTCCTCAAAAAAAAATTTTACGAGTGCCGGATCAGAAAAACTTGATGCTGTCAAATGATGAAGCAGATCGCTGATTGCTTGTTGCGATCGGGTACCATGATCGAATTTTTGGCCATGGAGTTGCTGAAGCCAATTTTTTATACCTTTTTTTGATGCAATTGTTCGCATGATCAGTAATCAAAAATTTATACGCCCTGTAATGCAACAGGATTTGTTCCAGATTTTCGCCTGAACCATTTCCATCCTTCCACCCAGAATGTACTTACCAGGGCAACTCCTATGCAACTGGCTATTACAGGAAGGGATATGGCTTCCAATCGAAATAGATGCCGCATAAAAGGAATGTACATGAATGATGCAATGAATATCAGGCTCACCGCACTAATGATGAGTACCAGGTTATTTTTATACCTCAATGTAGTAAAAACTGAATAATAAAATGACCGGTTCACCAGCGTAAGCAGGATATTACAACACAACAAGGTCACAAATATTACTGTTCGCACCATTTCTTCATCCTGTTGTTGCTGCATGAAATAGAATCCCAGTCCCAGACAACCAGCCGTAATAAGCAATCCCTGAATGATGCTGAGGGTAAGTTGTTTGGCCGATAAAAAATTATTGCTCTGTGTTCGTGGCGGACGAAGCATGGTACCTTTTTCCATGGGTTCGCGTTCATAAATGATGGAGCAGGTGGGCCCCATGATCAGTTCCAGAAAAATGATATGTACAGGCGAAAAAATATCGGTGAATTTCCAGAATAATAATAAAGGCAGCGTAACGATCAGGATGATGGGAATATGAATGGAAACAATGTATTGAATGGCTTTTTTCAGGTTATCGTAAATCTTACGACCCAGTGCCACGGCTTCGGTCATATGGCCCAGGTCATCATCTCCCAATATCAAAGCGGCAGCAGATTTTGCCACTTCGCTTCCCCGTTGCCCCATGGCAATACCAATATGAGCGGCTTTCAATGCCGGACCATCATTTACTCCATCACCCGTCATGGCCACAATTTCGCCATTGTCTTTCAGTGCTTCAATTACTTTCAATTTTGCTTCGGGGAACATACGGGCATAGATATTCACGGAAGAAACTTTTTTCTGCAGGGCAGGCCCGTCCATCTCCAGTACTTGCTGGCCGGTAAGCACTTCATCGTCGTGTTCCAGATGAATTTGTTGGGCGATGGCCATGGCTGTTTCGGCATAATCGCCGGTGATCATTTTTACGGCGATACCGGCTTCTTTAAATTGCTGAATAGCTTCGATGATCCTGGCTTTAGGGGGATCATAAAAAGCAACCAAGCCTAAAAAATCAAAGGCGAATGATTCTTGCGAATCGGGCCAGTGTGCAGTATCCCATTTTCCTTTTCCTACACCCAGCACCCGGTAACCCAACTTCGCATATTCGAGTACCTGCGTTTCAATATGCTTTAATGCAGCCACTTCCAGTCCGCTCAATTTTAAAATGGCCTCCGGTGCTCCTTTTGCCGCGATCAGGGTTTCTCCGCTATCATCTTTAAAAATATGGGTCATCATGGGCGGCTTCCCTGAAATGGGATATTCATGGATCTGCCGGAATGATTTTCGTTTATCCGTTACCGTTGATTTTTCATACAGCTCATGAATGGCCTTTTCCATCGGGTCGAATGGATTGGTTTCGCTCGACCACATGGCATATTCAATTAATACAGCTGGCAAATTGAGGTTATCCGTGATCGTGATGCTTTTGTCAGACTGGGCATCGTACACAGCAGCAATGCTCATTTTGTTTTCGGTAATGGTACCCGTTTTGTCGGCACAGATCACCGTGGCAGAGCCCAGCGTTTCTACATACTGCGGTTGTTTCACAATGATCTGGTACTTCAGTAACCGGAAGGCGCCCAGGGCCATGAATGTGCTGAATGCCACGGGAATTTCTTCGGGGATCACCGACATGGCCAGGGTTAACCCCTGCATCAGGGCATGTATGAAATTGCGGGAGGCATAATAATTATAGGCAAATACGAGTAAGAAAGCTGCTACCCCAAACCACACCATATATTTTACAAATAGTTGGATCTGCTGTTGTAGCGGTGTTTTTATGACCGTTATTTCTTTTAGCGAAAGACCGATCTTTCCAAACATGGTTTTGTTACCCACGGCTGAAACCCGGATGGTTGCACTTCCGCTGCTGATGAGGGTTCCCTTGTATACGGTACTGTTATTACCGGCTGTTTTATTTACCGGAAAAGACTCTCCGGTTAGGATAGATTCATTTATGGAGAGATCATTGGCTTGTAATATCAACCCATCGGCAGCCACAATAGCTCCTTCTTCCAACAATACGATATCATCGACCACAATCTCTTCCGTCAATATTTCAATTTGAGTTCCGTTTCGGATCACTAAGGCATGTGGTGCCGATATTTTTTTTAGTGCTTGCACCGCATTACGGCTTCTATAATCCTGAAAAATGGAAATACCGGATACGATCATGATGGCTGCAAGCATGATCATTCCTTCCTGATACTGTCCAACCACAAAATAGATGGTACAGGCGGTGATCAATAAAAGGAACATGGGCTCCAGCACAACGCCTTTCAGCACTTGCCATAATACACGATCTTCCTGCATTTCAATGGTATTATTGCCATGTTGTAAACGAGAAAGGTCCACCTGTTCAGAACTTAAACCGGTGTGATCAGAAGGGGAATTCATAGGTGTAATTTTATTTAATCAGTAATCCTTTCCGCCCTGCTGCCAGGTTACTCAGTAAGGTTACAAACAATACAATACTGATACTGGATGCCGGCATTAAGATAGCCGCCACCATAGGAGATAAATGGGCGGATACGGCAAATGACAGTCCGACAATATTGTATAAAATAGACAATATAAAACTCGCCAGTACTATGCGTTTCCCATTTTTAGCAAACTGTAAAAGTTTAGCCATCCGGTTCACACAACTACCTTCCAGAATGGCATCACAGGCAGGAGTAAATAATGCGGTATTATCTGTTACGGCAATGCCTACCTCGCTTTGCATCAAGGCCCCGGCATCATTCAATCCGTCGCCCATCATCAATACATTCCTATGTTGCTCTTGCAGTTCATGTACATACTGGAGTTTATCCTGGGGTGTTTGTTGAAAACGTATCACAGCAGTCTTTCCAAATAATTGTTCCAGGTTATTCCTTTCCGAATCGTTATCACCCGATAACACGTGAAGCTGGTAACCCATGTCGACAGTTGATTTCAGCATATCCGTTAATCCCTCACGGTAATGGTTACTCACACTGAAGCGCCCCATATGAACATCATTGATGAGCAGGTGTACATGGGTGCCGGTATCGTAAGTGACGAGGCCCGACTTATACTGCCCGATAAAAGCAGCAGATCCCATTTTCACAGGAACCTGGTTTACCAATGCGGTGATCCCTTTACCGCTGATCTCTTGAAAATTCTCAACCTCCATCATCCCTTCTCCATCCACCATCATGCTTGAGGCAATGACCTTGCTCAATGGATGCGATGACTGACGGGAAATATTCCGGATCATCATCCTTTCATTTTCAGTGAGCGGTGTGCCATGATATATAACTTCGGCAGTATGCCCCTGTGTGATGGTTCCTGTTTTGTCGAATACCACGGTATCCACTTTTGCCAGGGCTTCAATAACACTGGCATTCTTCATGTACAACTTGCTTTTTCCGAAAATACGCAGCATATTCCCGTAGGTGAAGGTGGCGGAGAGCAGTAAGGAACAAGGACAGGCCACCAACAGCACTGCGGTTAGTGCAGGAAAAATATTAGCCGGATTATTCACCCACCAATACAACACAGCACCCAGCGCTACGGTAAAAAGACATAAAGTAAAATATTTGCTCCAGGGATGAATGAATGATTTGACCGTGTTTTTTGGTTGATGAAAAATATCATTATTCCATAATTGGGTGATATAACTCTGCGATACTTCATTGATCACTTCCAGTTCAATGGCAGTGCCTACCTGTTTGCCGCCAGCATAAACCAGCTCACCACTTTTTTTCTCCACGGGTGTATTCTCACCGCTAACAAAGCTATAATCCACATTGGCCATCCCTTTCATTAAAATGGCATCGGCGGGTACCATTTCTTCATTCCGGATGATCACCCGGTCGCCTTTCTTGAGTTTGGTGACGGGAATATTCTTTTCTTCGCTACCATTAATAACGGTAACGCCTAGAGGAAAATAAGATTGATAGTTGCGTTCAAAGGACAGGGAGTCATAGGTCTTATCCTGGAACCACCTGCCTACCAGCATAAAAAAAACGATCCCGGTGGCTGAATCCAGAAATCCGGCACCGGTACCTGATATGATCTCGTAATAACTTCTGCTGTAAGCCACCAGGATGGCCAGCACAATGGGTGCATCAATATTTAAGAACCGTTGTCTGAGCCCTTTCCAGGCCGATACAAAGAAATCAGAGGCGCTGAAAAAGAGAACGGGTAATGATAATCCGAAGTTAAGCCAGGCAAAGGTTTCCTTCAATCCGGATTGTTCAATATTGCCCGATGAAAAATATTCGGGAAAACTCAGCATCATGATATTGGCAAAACAAAATCCTGCCACACCAATTTTATATATCCTGCTGCGGTTAAATACCGTCTGTGCTTTTTTACCGGTATCCTGTAAACTGATATAGGGTTCATACCCAATGAATGCTAAAAGTTCCACTACTTTTCTCAAGGAGATCTGTACAGGATCAAAGATGATAAAGACCTCTTTCCGCTGAAAATTAGTTTGTGATTTTATGATACCCGGCTCAATGCGATGTAAACTTTCGAGTAAAAATACACAGGATGAACAATGCATCTGTGGAAGTGAGAACGTAACATTGGATTGATGTTCACTGCTGAATTGGATCAGTTTTTGTATGGTTCCCGCATCATCCAGGTAAGCAAAACGGTCGGAATTGAATTTTCCGCGCACTTTAATGCCGGGGTTCTTATCAAGGTCGTAATAAGAACAGAGGTTGTTCTCATTTAATAAAAGAAATACCTGCTTACAGCCAAAGCAACAGAATTGTTTTTCATCTACAAAAATTTCTTCCGGGCATTCATCGCCGCAGTGATAACATTTAGTGGATATGACAGTGGCTGTTTCGATGATCATGAATATTTTTCTTCACAAATTTAGGTATAAAATTGAGCCGCCACGTAAGACTACGCGGCGGCTTGATTAGACAGAAACTATTGAACACTCTTTGATTTGCAGGTATTCCCATGCTTTATAAGTTAACCCTTGCAATCACTGTCATACTGCTTGGTTTCTCTGATGATATCTTTAACTTACTAACCTTTTTCAGTTGAACTTCTTTGTCTCGTAACTTTTTGATAAACACTTAAACATCAACCTAATATCACATACTCCAACAATCCGCTTTTCAGTGTTAATCAATTTTTCATAGTAACTTAACCCTACAAAGATGTTGGAACTGCCGGTTTATAAATATGATATTTATCAAAATAAAATATGACTAATATCATTTATTCGACTCAGGTACGAGACCCGAAATTGCCTATAATTTTATCATCTATTGCACAAAACGTATGTTTTTAATACTTAATGTGATTTATCGCAATTGTTTAAAATCCATGCTGGTCCTTTATTGTCTTTCATAGCGGCCCGACTTAGAAACGATCCGGATCCGGTAAAAAACGGTTTCCTCCGAACCGGCATGATCCGGATGGAGACGCTGGGCCGACAAATGCGGGGGCTTGGCCGTATCACTCAGTTTCAACAACAACATATGATCGGCTAATTTTTCCTGGGCTTCCTGCTTTTCCTCATCCGTTTCAATTTCTTCAAAAACCCCCTGCACCACCACAGATTTCCAATTGGCAAGATTTTGCAACTTATCCACTTCAAGACAAACACTAGGGTTGTAGCGCATCATGTCTAATTTTAACCCTCCTTTTGAATGCGCAAATATGTACTGCCCGTCGTACACATAACATACAGGCACTACGTATACATCTGTGCCGTTGGTACAACCCAATCGGCCCAGCAAATTTTCCTTGAGGAATATTTCAACTTGCTCCGATGACAATGACCCTAACATAAAAAAGAAATTTATTGTTTACTTATAAGAAATAAACCAACTATCGTGTACCCGGAAATTTTTCAAAAATCGCCTTTACCCCTTTTTGGATCGCCTCTTCCGGATGCTTGATCGCTTTTTCGGTGATCACATCAGTAGCCCATCCGCGCCAAACCAATTGATTGGTTTTACTGTCCATGATATCGATGATCAATGTACCCTCACGATACTGGTATACCTGGGTCATCCTGTTTTTCCAATAAGGTCCATATGAAAAACCAAATGGCTCAGAAGAGATCGACGTTTTATCATCTATAATCAAGTGATAATGCAATTGCAGCTGTCCATTACCGGTAGCCAATTGCATTCCTTTAGCCAACATTTCGATATTAACCGCTTTTTTTATGCGGTCATTGGTTAGCTCATTGTATAAACGGGGATCCTTATTCTTTGATTCAATTGATTTGATGTCCATCCATCCGAAACTGGTATAGCCGGTAATGGGCACAGATTGGTCATGATCTGAAAATACCTGTATCGTAGGACCGCAGGAAATCAATAGAAGCACACTGCATAGCAGGGAAAGTAACTTCTTCATAGTAGTAGATTTAAATTGCTTCACTAAGTTCCAACTAATATCCAGCCCATTCTATGACAATGGTTATTGTGGAACGAAATTCCCATCATCATTCATCAAAATCAAACGTATAAATAGTTACAGTGCCCCCTTTCGCCCTTAAATTACATTAGTTATTCTCATAATTTATTTAAGACTGAATCAATATTGCTGGCGCTGATCTGCTCCAGCAAAGCAAAGTTAAAAATCCGTTAATGACCGAAGGGATTACCTTAAAGAGACGTCTAACCCTTTAATGACCCATTTATGTTGCAGATGGTTAAAAAATCTTTCATTAAATTGAATGGTTATTACTGCGCTTTACTGCAGTAATTTGCAACATAAAATTCGATCAACATGTATATTTCATTACAACCCTGGAAACCTGATCAAGTAGAATTACTGACCGGCTATTTTAATAATATAAATATCTGGAACAACCTGCGTGATTATGTCCCACACCCATATTCGGAAGCGGATGCAGAAAAATTCATCAGCGATCAAATGGAAATTTTTCCAACCCAGAATTTTGCCATTGTAAATGAAGATCAGATCGTTGGGGGCATTGGCATTACCCTGCAGGAAGATGTATACAAAATGAATGTAGAACTGGGCTATTGGGTGGCAGAGCCCTTTTGGGGTATGGGAATCGCCAGTGTTGCTGTTGGATTGATGACAGAATATGTTTTCAGCACATTCGCCATTAACCGCATTGTAGCAGAAGTATTTGAAACCAATAAGGCCAGCATGCGGGTGCTGGAAAAAAACGGATTTTACCTGGAATGTGTAAGGCGTAAAGGGATTTTAAAAAATGAGCGCCTGGCCGATGATTATGTTTGGGTAAAACAAAAAGTATATTAAACCTACCCTGAAAAATACAGTCTAATAAATAACCACATGATAAAAAAGAATATTGCAACGAACGAATTTGGGTTCATTTTCAATCCCTCTACTGGCGATTCCTTCAGCAGCAATCCCATTGCAGCCGAGATCATCCAGCTAATGAAGGAGAATAAATCAGTGAACGACATAAAGAAGATCCTGCTCGACAAATACGAAACCGATAAAATGACCATTGAAAAAGATGTGGATGAATTTGTTGGCGCGCTGAAAGAAAACAACCTGTTAAATAAGTAAATCAATCCTCTGTTATGCCATCCTCCACAAAACCACTGGTTATTGCCATTACTGGCCTCAATGCAATTGATAGTCCGGGCCCCGGAGTAGCCGTGATCAGGGCCATCCGAGAAGGAATACCTGGCCCGGTAAGGATCATCGGCCTCGCCTATGAAAGCCTTGAACCAGGTATCTATATGGATGGTATCTGCGACAAAACCTATCAGATCTCCTATCCTGCCGCAGGAAGTAATGTATTATTTCAAGCCATCAAAAAAATTCACGAACAAGAACAACTTGACCTGATCATTCCGAATTTTGATGCAGAGCTCTATAATTTCATCACCATTGCTCCTCAATTGAAAGCATTGGGCATCCATACTTTTCTGCCCAGTTATGAAATGTTTGATGCCCGCGACAAACTGAATTTATATGCATTCGGACAAAAACATGGCTTACTGGTGCCCAAAGACAGGGTGATCTATCAGGCCGCCGACCTACAGCAATTGGGTGATGAATTCGGATATCCATTGGTGGTGAAAGGCAAATATTATGAAGCCGTAGTGGCTTATACCCTGGAACAGGCGCAAAAAGCTTTTTATAAGATCAGTGCCAAATGGGGACTGCCCATCATTGTGCAGCAATTCATCAATGGTACAGAAGTGAATATTGCCGCATTAGGTGATGGAGAAGGCAATGCCACCAGCATCATCCCCATGCGAAAAATGTATATCACCGATAAAGGAAAGGCTTGGGCAGGTATCACCTTAGATGATGAGGCGCTGATCGAATTAGCAAGAAAATTCATTACTGTAACCAAGTGGCGGGGCGGATTTGAAGTTGAGATCATGAAAACAGTAAATGATGAATTGTATATCATGGAAATCAATCCACGCTTTCCAGCCTGGATCTATCTGACAGCCGGGGCAGGACAAAACCAACCTGCCGCATTGGTGAAAATGGCCATGGGTGAACCCGTAGCTCCCTATACCGATTTCGATGCCGGTAAATTATTTATTCGCTACAGTTGGGACCTGGTGGTTGATGTATCTAGGTTTCAGCAATTCAGTGCATTCGGTAATCTTTCAAACACTTAAAACAGCATACCACCAATGGCAAAATTGAAATATGAGCGCCCTTTGATAAAAAAAATGAATGCGGGCATGATGAATAAGTTTGGTACCGTTAACGAGTGTACGCCCGTTACCCATATCGATGGGGTATCGGTTAAATCCCTCATTGAACAATATGGGAGTCCTGTATTCGTGTTGAGCGAACAAAAGATGCGGCAGAATTATCAAATGGCTACAAGAGCATTCAGCACCCGCTATCCTGCCGTACAATTTGCCTGGAGTTATAAAACACATTACAACAACGCAGTTTGCCAGGTCTATCACCAGGAAGGCAGTTGGGCCGAAGTAGTGAGCGGATTTGAATATAAAAAAGCCCTCGGCAATGGCGTGCCCGGCAACCATATCATTTTTAATGGACCCGATAAACATGCCGATGAGATCGAACTGGCCATCAACAATGATTCACTGATCCATATTGACCATTTTGAAGAACTCTACCTCTTGATCGACACTTGCGCACAACTCAATAAGAAAGCGCGGGTGGCCATTCGGGTGAATATGGACACCGGAATTTACCCTATGTGGGATCGCTTTGGATTCAATTACGAAAATGGTCAAGCCTGGCAGGCCCTGCAAAAGATCGTTCAATCAAATAACCTACAACTGGTAGGCCTACACGCTCATATCGGAACCTATATGCTCAGCACGGCCGCCTATGGCATTGCAGCATCGAAGCTTTGCGACCTGGCCAGTAATTGTAAATCGCAATTGAATACCACCATCAAATATATCGATCTGGGCGGCGGTTTCCCCAGTGCCAATACTTTGAAAGGTGCCATTGGATTAGTACCCACCCCATCGGTAGACGAATTTGCTGAAGTGATCACCAGTACGATTCTGAATTTCGGATTCAAAACGGAAGACCTCCCCATGCTGATCCTTGAAAGTGGCAGGGTGCTGATCGACGATGCTGGTTACTTACTGGGTTCAGTACTCGCTAATAAGAAATTAAGCGATGGCCGTAAAGCAACCATCCTCGACTTTGGCGTAAACATCATGTTCACTTCGTTCTGGTATGATCATATGATCAGTCCTGCCCAGGAACTAAGCCAGTTCAACGAAGACACGGTTCTTTATGGTCCGCTTTGCATGAATATTGATATTGTGCGGGAATCGGTGAACCTGCCCCTGATGAATCGGGGCGACCATGTAGTGGTGCACAAGGTGGGGGCTTATAATATGACACAATGGATGCAGTTCATTGCCATGCGCCCCAATATCGTACTGATCGATACACAAAATAATACCCATCTCATCAGACAAGCAGAAACATTGGATTATCTTCAGCAACTGGAAATCATGCCTGCTCATTTACAAAAAAAATAAAAACTCATTAACAAAATACTTCGATACATATCGCCCTTCTTTACCGCCTTGCTGAACAGCTATGCAGTATTGTTCTTTTCCAACAACAAACTATTTGCTTGGTTATTACTGATCGTATCTTTTTTTAATCCTTATGCAGGACTGGCGGGTATCATTGCTGCATCACTAGCCATTTGCATGGCTTTTTTCACCGGATTGAACAAAAAGCTGATCATCGATGGGATTTACAGTTACAATGCATTGATCATCGGCATTGGCATGGGTACTATTTATAATTTTAATACTGCGTTCTGGGTGTTGTTGCTGGTGATCGTAGTCTTTTCAGTGGTACTTTCTTTGGTATTACAAACCTGGCTGGGCAAATACGGGCTGCCCTTTCTTACCCTACCCTTTGTATTTTGTTTCTGGCTGGTGATGCTGGTTACCAAAGATTTTGCGGCCATTGATTTTTCATTAAGGAATATCTATTGGATGAATGAGGCATACGCCTTTGGTGATCACAAATTGGTGCAGTTCATCATGTACTTGGAAACAGCCAATATTCCTCCGCTGGTATCTACTTTTTTCAGGGGTCTCAGTTCACTCTATTTTCAAAATAATTTATTGGCCGGTATCATCATGGCCATCGGGATCCTGATCCATAGCCGCATTATTTTTTCACTGATCATCATTGGATTCCTTTGTGCCATTGGATTCAATCAAATTGTAATGGCACATCCGGAAGGCATAAATTATTATCTCATCGGAGGAAATTTCATCCTGGTGAGTGTAGCCATTGGCGGCTTTTTTACAGTACCCTCCATCCACTCGTATATTTGGGCAATCATCAGCGTACCCATTACTTTCTTGATCGTGATGGCATTGGGAAAGATCACTAGCCAATGGAATTTACCGGTTTTCACCATGCCGTTTAGCATCACTGTATTATGCCTGCTGTACTTTTTTTCCTTGAAAGCCCAGAACAACCGCATACAATTAACACCGGTTCAGTTTTATACTCCGGAAAAAAATCTGTACAATTATCTCAACAACAAGGAACGGTTACCGCATATCAACAAGATCAGACTGCAATTACCGTTCATTGGAAAATGGATGGTATCGCAGGGATACAATGGACAGATCACCCACAAGGGAGACTGGAGTAAAGCGCTTGACTTCATCATCGTAGACCATGAATTAAAAACCTATAACCAGTATGCGATCAGTCCTGAGAATTTTTATTGCTTCGGAAAGC
>CAIRHQ010000081.1 GCA_903878475.1 uncultured Bacteroidota bacterium
CGGAGGGATGTGGATCGCCAACCTGAACTATTGGGGTTGTAATCAATATATCACGCAACGCGCACTGGGCGCCGATTTGAAAACAGCCCGTACCGGCATCCTGTTCTCGGCGTTCTTAAAATTACTGATGCCCGTGATCGTAGTCTTGCCCGGTATTGCCGCCTATGTATTACATCAACACGGACAATTGCAAGCTGAAATGCTTACCAATGGTGAGTTTAGGGAAGATAACGCTTATTCGGCCGTACTGGCATTTTTACCAACAGGATTAAAAGGACTTTCGCTGGCTGCATTAACCGCCGCGATCGTGGCTTCGCTTGCCGGAAAAGCCAATAGTATTTCCACCATCTTCACCCTGGATATTTATAAAAAATATTTAAAAACATCGGCACCCGAAAAACAACAGGTATGGGTAGGAAGGGTTACGGTTGTTGTTGCCCTGTTTCTTGCTTTGTTGGTAAACTGGAATGATGCCTTAGGTATCGGTGGTAAAGGAGGTTTTGAGTTCATTCAAAAATATACCGGTTATTTTTCGCCGGCCATCTTTGCGGTGTTTATCCTTGGTTTTTTCTGGAAGAAGACCACGGCCAAAGCAGCCATTGCCGGTATCCTTGGCGGATTTTTATTATCTGTACTCTTCGATAAATATTTACCGGCCCTTGCCGGAAATGATACCTTCCTGTATACCGCTTATGAAACCAGCAAAGGAGTATTTGAAATTCCATTCCTGATCAGTATGGGTTGGGTCTTCTTTTTTACCGTGCTCTTGATGGGCATCATCAGTATGCTGGATAAGAACGGAAGGGCAAAAAAGAACAGCATTGAAAAAGATCCTGCGCTGTATCGGGTAGATAAACGCAATTTGGCCCTGATCATTCTGATTGTAGGATTGTTGGCAGCCTTATATATTCGGTTCTGGTAACCGAGGTAAAATAAAACTTATTGCGAGGTAGCTACATTGTCGCTAATTTTACAGCATGCAAAATCCTGTTATCTGTATTGGTGCTGCGTTGGTAGATGAACTTTTTCACGCCAGCAGCGAAATGTTATTGGCCACCACCAACGACGCAGTAGTTACCAAAACCTCGGGCGGTGTAGCCAGAAATATTGCCAACCAGCTTGCCATCCTTAGTGTTCCCGTGCAGTTGATCAGTGTGTTTGGCGATGATAGTGATGGCGACTGGCTAAAAAAGATCTGCTTGGATGCGGGTGTTAAACTCGATGCATCCATTACTAAGCCCGGGCTTTCCGGAAAATACACCGGGATATTGAATGTAGACGGGTCTTTGTTCTCGGCCCTGCTTACCAATGCTGCCAATTATTTGATCACCCCCGAACACCTTGAAAAACACCGGCCATTATTACAAACCGCTTCTTTTTTGCTGGCCGATGCCAATGTATCGGTAGAAACCGCAACATGGTTACTGTCTTTTAGTAAAGAAACCGGTATCCCTTTTATTATTGAGCCCGTTTCGGTTCCGCCGGCCAGTAAGTTCAAGAATGTTCCGTTGGATGGGTTATACCTGATCACACCAAACGAAGATGAGCTGCCGGTACTTTGTTCCGAGAGGGCTTTTCTTACCCAATTGCAGGTAGAAGAACTTTTGGCAAAAGGGATACAGCATATTTGGTTACACAATGGTAAACAAGGCTCGGCCCTGTATAGTAACGATAAAGCATATACGCTTCATGCACCCGATATTGAAGTGGTGGATTGTACCGGTGCGGGCGATGGTTCTTTATCAGGATTCCTGCTCGGAAAATATTTAAACAGGAACGATTGGGAATGCATGAAATTAGCGCATACTTTATCGGCTGAAATATTGCAGGTGAACGGTGCTATTGCCACCCACCTGGATCAGGAAAAATTATTGAAACTGGTTGTAAAATATTATCCCAATTAATGAATCAATATCTCAGCATACATCCGGAAGTACAGGAAGCGTTGAATAATAATAAGGCGGTTGTGGCATTGGAGAGTACCATCATCTCTCACGGTATGCCCTACCCGCAGAATATTGAAACAGCCAGGGCAGTAGAAGATACCGTTCGTGCCCACGGCGCAGTACCCGCAACCATTGCTATTTTTAATGGAAAATGTCATGTGGGCTTAACCGCTCAAGAACTGGAGTATTTCGGTAAGGCCGAAAATGTATGGAAGGTGAGCCTGCGCGATATGCCCTATGTGATCAGTGAAAAACTATACGGCGCTACTACGGTAGCGGCAACGATGCGCATAGCGTCAATGGCCGGTATTAAAATTTTTGTTACGGGTGGTATCGGCGGCGTGCACCGTGGTGCCGAAACCAGTATGGATATATCGGCCGATCTTACTGAAATGGAAAACACTTCGGTGGCAGTGGTATCGGCCGGAGTAAAATCAATACTCGATATCGGACTTACCCTGGAATACCTGGAAACAAAAGGAATTCCTGTACTGACCTTTGGACAGGATGCTTTCCCCAGTTTTTATTCTCGTGAAAGCGGGTATCGCTCACCGTTACGGTTGAATAGTCCTGCCGCTATTGCCTCTTTATTAAAAACCAAATGGGATATTGGGTTGAATGGATCGGTAATGATCGCAAACCCGGTTCCTTCCAGCAACGCCATTGATGCCGCGGTGATGGAAGAACATATTCTTCAGGCGCTGGCTGCGGCAAAAGCAGAAAGAATCAGTGGAAAAGAGATCACCCCCTTCTTATTAAAATATATTGCGAACCACACAAAGGGAGAAAGCTTAGAAGCGAATATTGCCCTGATCAAACACAATGCTCAACTGGGCGCTGAAATTGCTGTGGCATTAGCGAAAATAGTGAAGGGATTTGCTCAACCCGGGATTCCGGATTGAGCAATTTACCCTAACCTTATTGCATCATTGCCATGGCCATCGGAAACAGGATATTGTTCTCCAAATGAACATGCTGGTGCAGGTCTACTTCAAATGCTTTTAATTCATCCAAACAAACGCGGTGTGTGGTACAGGCATCATCTGGCGCAGTATAATGATTAGAGATATTGCGAATCTCAAACATCAACTGTCCGGCTTTATCATGTTCAATTTCCATCACACTTACCGGTCCGCTGATATAGGTACTATCAAATGCGGGACCGTTTGCTTTAGCTGCTGCAGCAATTTCTTTTATTCTAGGAAATAATATTGCTTCCTCTTTATGCATATGGGGAATCAATTCATCCTGTACGGCAGTAAAAAGCGCAAGTATCCTGATCATATTGGGATAACGCTCACCATGTTTGGTAACCACTTTCTCCAGATGATTTAGGATAACGGGAAATGCGTTTTTAACATAAAAGTGATGGTGCAATAGAATATGGGTGATCAAATGATCAGCATCCATACTAGTAAAACCGGTTTCGGAATTTTTTCCCGATTCGATCTTTTTTAAATCAACCATCAGATCGTCCGTGTTTATTTTTTTTTCGGCACAGGCTTCAGCCAGTGTTCTTTTACCCCGGCAACAAAAATCAAGACTATATTTTTCCAATACAGGAATATATTCATGATGTTCCAGCGCGATGCGGGTAAGTGTTTTTTCTGCAATGTTTTCCATATATATATTTTTTACAAAGTACCGACAATGATAAATGGCGTTTTATGATTACACGCATCTTTCATTCATTCGGTAATTCTTTTTTAAAAAAGAAGGCATTAAAAATTGCGGCCCCCAATAACATCACGATTGCGGCCCCCAATAACAGTTCATTGATCAACGGGATCATGATATATGATAAGCCGGTAATTCCCTGCAGCATGAGCAAAAGTTCATTGAGCATGATTCCTGCAACAAAGATCCATAAGCCTTTCATAAAATAAGGCGACCGAACGCCCACATTCATTGATACAATAAAGCCTAAAATAAATAAGGAGATCACACCCAATAAAACCAGGTGTAAGTATCCGATCACAATTGGCCTGAACCCAAACGCCAGCTGACTTAGTGCCGGATGTGTTGAACCCAACTGCAGCAATAGTTTAATGGTTAGTGCGGCGGCGGCCAACAACAGGATGGGCTTTGCTTTTAGGCTAAATATCTCTTTGATCTGGTTACGGTATCGCAATAAATGTTTTATATACAACCCCCAGCCAGCACATTGTGCCAATGCCGACAACAATACCAGTAAATAGATATACCAGGGTATGGGCATCCACAGCGCCGATAAGAAATAAGCCGGAATACAGGCAAGTGCAAAGAGCCAGAATACTATCCGAGGGATGCGTGTTTCCGGCATCAGCAATTCAAGCCTGCTGCTGAGTAAACCCATGATGGCAAAAAAGAACCAGCCATTGTATTGAAAGTGAAGGAAAAAATAAACAGCACCCAGGTACCAGGTTTCGCGGAAAATATGATTGGCCATCATATAGGCAAGAGAAAAAGCACCGACCGAAGAAATGCTGTAAAATAATAGTGCAGCCCTGAACCAATGTTGACTGATGGTTTTTTTAGGGAGGGCGCCCAGGTCTTTCCAATACCGTATAGCAAACCAATATGCGTTGATGATTGATAAGGTGGAAAAGCTAATGGAAAATAATCCGTACCCCTGCCAGAAAAAGCATACCAGCATGCCATAGGCTGTGAACAGGTTAATATTCAAGAGCAGCCGGTATTTTTTAAATATCCCATCACCTGTAAAACGAGCCAGATATTGTATCATCAATACCATCAGCACTTGGCTTATCCAGCCACTAAATGCAAAATGGGAATGGGCATGAAGTAAATGTTTTTGATCAATAATAGGAAGCGCAAAAGCGATCTTATAACGAAGTATTACCCCAATTGCCGCGATCAACATCAGGTTGAATAAAGAGATCCTTAACCACCTGCGGAAAGAAAAAGCCATGCCATTTATTTGGCTAAAGGTAAATCTGGGGGGCTTTAAAACTTATGACTGGAATCATAACACTAGCAAAACACCTTCCCGTTCCTAACTTCTAACTCGCCTTTATCGTGCATATGCTTGATCGACCTGATCACGGTCTCAACCCTGAGTCCAGTCATATTAGCAATTTGCTGACGGGTTAATTTCAATTGGTGACACTCGCTGCAGAAATTCTTATTTTCTTTTTTAAGGTATTGGATAAGGGCGGTTATCCTGTTTTCGGGGTCCTGGCTCGACAACGCCTCTATTAAAATGAACTTAAACCGCAACCGCTGCACCAGAAGTTCACTGAATTTAAAATGAATATCCTGGTTTTCTTTGAGCAATTGGATGAAGATGGGTTTGTGCAAGCGGATGAGCACCAAGTCTTGGTCGGCAATAGCTGTTGCTGCATAGGGCTCGTTGTCGAACAGGGGCAATTCTCCAAAGCTTTCCCCCGGCTCAATAACCGTATGAATACATTCTTTTCCCTCATCATTGATATTTACCCAACGGGCTTGTCCGCTAACCAACTGATAATAGAAGCTGCAGGCTGTTCCTTCGTTGAAAACGATATTCCCCTTTGCAACCTGTTTATAGGTTGCACCCCAAGCCAACAATATATTAATATCAATCATCATATTTAATTTCTATTATTCTGCATTCAAATATAATACTACAAACCGCCATTTCATATTTACAAGGGCCCTTACAAATATGATTCTGCTCATGTTTATGGGCATTATATATTAAAACAAATAAAAACCTCACTGACAACGGTCATATTATTTTGAATTTATGATTACACGCATAAGGAAGCCCCTGAGGCTGTATTAATCTTGTATTGTAAAATAAAAAATTAAGTATGAAAAAACTAGTAGTGATTTCTTTGATTACCTGTTTGGGAATTTTTGCTTACTCCTGTGGAGGTAATACCAATTCCGGAGCGGCAGGCGGTGGAAAGACCGACGAAACAGCCAATGGCAACCCTTCTTATGATCCCAATCGTGGTGAAGGTAAGTTTACCAAAGTAGAAATACCGGCTAGCGTCGACACCACATTAGCTGGGGCCGGGGCTAAGGTATTTAATGTAAAATGTCAGGCCTGTCATAAACTGACCGGTGAAAAATTGGTAGGACCAGGTTGGAAGGGGGTTACTTCTAGATACACACCAGAGTGGATCATGAACTTCATTACCAACACGGATGCGATGCTTAATAAAGAT
Organism: uncultured Bacteroidota bacterium; assembly: GCA_903878475.1. Classification (GTDB taxonomy): domain Bacteria; phylum Bacteroidota; class Bacteroidia; order Chitinophagales; family Chitinophagaceae; genus Ferruginibacter. Next base: position 6,101 of record CAIRHQ010000081.1, read on the forward strand.
CCAAAAGCGCAAGCCCAATTAGAGATCTGTTTGGTTCGTATGCCCAATCAGAACTTATCGGACGATGACGCAAGGGCTATTTATGAGTTTCAAAGAAAAAATGACTCTGGTAAATAATCATTCATAGAATCAAGTTTTCATTTAAATATATCAACATGAAAAAAATAAATCAACTCGCTATCTGTTTGATCGCGATTAGTTTTTTGGTGGGCATCAATGCCTGTAAACCCAAGAACGCTGGAAACACCGTTAGCTCAGACGCCGCTAGTAAAACCTATGTGGCCCCCGGTAAGTACGACGAATTTTACAATTTTGTATCCGGTGGATTTAGTGGCCAGATGAGTGTGTACGGATTACCCAGCGGAAGATTGTTAAGGGTAATTCCAGTGTTTTCGCTTGACCCAGAAAAAGGGTACGGATTTTCTGAAGAAACTAAACCAATGCTGAACACTTCACACGGATTTGTTCCCTGGGATGATCTTCACCATGTACAATTATCAAAAACAAATGGCGAGTATGATGGACGTTGGGTTTTTGGCAATGCCAACAACACCCCTCGTGTGGCGCGTATTGATTTAAAAACTTTCAGAACCCAGGAGATCATTGAATTACCGAATAGTAGTGGAAACCACTCTTCTCCTTTTATCACCGAGAACACTGAATATGTGGTGGCTGGAACTCGTTTCAGTGTACCACCAGATGATGTAAATGGCGATGTGCCCATCAACACATACAAGAAGAATTTTAAAGGAACCCTAAGTTTTATCAGCGTAGGAAAAGAAGATGGTAAAATGGATATCGCTTTCCAGATCCAGTGCCCCGGCTTCAATTTTGATCTTAGTCGCGCAGGTAAAGGAGTTTCTCACGGATGGTTCTTCTTCTCTTGCTACAATACTGAACAAGCCAATACCTTATTAGAAGTAAATGCTTCACAGCGTGATAAAGATTTTATCATGGCGGTTAACTGGAAGAAAGCAGAAGAATATCTAAAAGCAGGCAAAGGAAAAAAACAAGCGGTTCGTTATGCGCACAATGTGTACAGCGACAAAACCCATTCAGCCACTTCTGAAATTAAAACAGAAGTTATTGTACTGGATTCAAAAGAATTAAAAGACCTGTGTTATTTCATCCCTTGTCCCAAATCACCACATGGTTGTGATGTAAGTCCTACAGGAGAATATATTGTAGGAAGCGGTAAACTGGCTGCCCTGATCCCTGTATTCGGTTATGATAAAATGATCAAAGCCATTGCAGCCAAAGACTATGCAGGAGATTTTGACGGTATTCCTATCCTGAAATACGAATCAGTATTGTATGGTGAAGTTAAAAAACCAGGCCTTGGCCCTTTACATACCGAATTCGATAATAACGGAAATGCCTACACGTCAATGTTTGTATCATCCGAGATCGTGAAATGGAATATCAAAGACCTGAAAGTATTAGACAGGGTGCCTACCTATTATTCAGTTGGGCATTTATGTGTAGCTGGTGGAGATACTAAAACACCCACTGGTAAATACCTGGTTGCTTATAATAAGATCACCAAAGACAGGTACCTGCCTACAGGTCCTGAGTTGGCACAAAGCGCTCAGCTCTATGATATCAGCGGCGATAAGATGCAACTGTTGCTTGATTTCCCAACGATCGGAGAGCCGCATTATGCACAGATCGTGCCGGCCGACCTGATCAGCAAGAACTCACTCAAATTCTTTAAGATAGATGATAACGCCAATCCTTATGTATCAAAAGGCGAGGGTATGACCAAGGTGGTAAGAGAAGGCAATAAAGTACATGTGTACATGACAGCCATTCGTTCGCATTTAGCACCGGATAATATTGAAGGCATTAAAATGGGCGATGAGGTGTATTTCCACATTACCAATATTGAACAAGATTGGGATGTACCCCATGGTTTTGCCATCAAGGGTTCGGTGAATGCCGAATTGTTGATCATGCCTGGAGAAACACAAACCCTGAAATGGGTACCCGATCGCGTAGGTATGTTCCCGATGTATTGTACAGATTTCTGTAGTGCATTACACCAGGAAATGCAGGGCTACGTTCGTGTATCCTCAGCCGGTAGTAATACACCAATTAGCTTCAGCTTGGGTACTAATATACCCGTTGCAGATAGCGCCAACAAGAAATAAATTTCTTTAAAGAGAGGTATGAAAATGTTTCGTAGCCGGGAAAAATCATCCGGATCATTCATCACGAGACTGCCATACCTCTCTTTTTTAATAATAAACATGAAAATCCAAAAAATAAATATCATCAGCAGTATACTGTTGGCTATTTGCGGAGGAGCATTACTTCTTGTATTACAAGTGCCGATGTGGCGAATTGAACTCAATGCACCACAATATCCAGAAGGGCTTAACCTGCTTATCTATGCCAGCAAGCTCGGGGGTAATGTAGATATTATCAACGGACTTAATCATTATATAGGGATGAAGACCCTGCATTCACCCGATTTTTTCGAGTTTACCCTTTTACCCTACCTGATCATTTTCTTTGCTACCGCTTGTATAGCCGTATCATTATTGGGCCGCAGAAAATGGCTGAATCTCTTGTTCATCCTTTTTGTTTGTTTCGGCGTAGTGGCCATGATAGATTTCTGGAGATGGGAATATAATTACGGGCATAACCTTAATCCCGAAGCCGCCATCATTGTACCCGGAATGGCTTATCAACCTCCCTTGATCGGGTTTAAACAACTACTCAACTTCGGCGCCTATTCTACACCGGATATTGGCGGATGGATATTTGTGGCAGTAGGTGTATTGCTTTTGTTGATGGTTTATGCAGAGTGGAGGATTTTTAAAAAAAATAAAATCAGATTTAATATATCACAGGCAGCAGCTACCCTGATGATCATTATTTCGCTTTCCGGTTGTACTACTGGTCCGGAGGCGCTTGTTTTAGGAAAAGACAATTGCAATTTTTGTAAGATGACGATCAGTGACAACCGCTTTGGCGCCGAACTGATCACCCGAAAAGGGAAAATATATAAATACGACGACAGTCATTGCCTGCTGGCTTTTTTGAAATCAGAAACCATTCCGGAAAAAGACATTGCCGATATATATATTGCAGACTTTTCAGGTAATCATGCATTGATCAATACAAATAAAGCCTTCCTGTTACAAAGCGACTCTATTAGTGGACCTATGAATGGCCACATCATTGCTTTTGAATCATCCACACAAATGAAAGAGGCAAAAGAAAAATACAAAGCCGCGCTTGTTGTATGGAAACAACTGTATCCATGAGAACGATCTTCATGATATGGCTCTTCTTATCTGGCAGCCTGCTTGCTCATGCCAAAATACTTCATGTAGGCATCCATCAACAGTTTATTACCATACAAGCTGCATTGTCATCAGCATCCAATGGTGATACCATTTGGGTGGAAGCGGGTAATTATCATGAAAAAAATTTATTGATCAATAAATCTATTTACTTAAAAGGTTTTGGTTATCCGGTACTTGATGGCGAAAAAAAATATGAAGTGATATCTGTTAAGGCCAACGGAGTAACCATCGACGGCTTTAAAGTAATTCATTCGGGGGTTTCCAGTATCGAGGATTATGGTGGCATCAAACTATATGATTGCAGCGGGGTTACGGTACAGAATAATATTCTGGAAGATAATTTTTTTGGCGTGTATGTGCTCCACGGTAATCATTGTACCATTCGCAATAACCGGGTAAGCGCCTATAGTGTTGAGGAACAACAAAGTGGTAACGGCATCCACTGCTGGAAAAGCGATAGCCTGAGTATTATCGGCAATACCATTAGTGGCCATCGGGATGGTATTTATTTCGAATTTGTTACCAACTCCATCATCTGGAGAAACAACTCGTTTAAAAATCTGCGGTACGGACTGCATTTTATGTTTTCGCAGAACAATACCTATGTCAGCAATATTTTTAATAATAACGGAGCGGGTGTAGCGGTGATGTATTCGCATGGGGTTAAAATGTTCAATAATTATTTTATTGAGAACTGGGGAGATGCGGCCTATGGACTGTTGCTGAAAGAAATTTCTGACAGCTATATCGGCGGCAATCATTTTGAAAAGAATACCACCGGCATTTATATGGAAGGTGCCAGCCGGATCAACATGGAAAAAAATTTATTCAAAGACAATGGCTGGGGCTTAAAAATTCAGGCCAGCTGTATGGACATCACACTATCCAAAAGCGATTTTATTGGAAACACATTTGATGTGGGCACCAACGGCTCCTTGGTATTGAACAATTTCAATGGCAATTACTGGGATAAATATGAAGGATATGATCTGAACCGCGATGCTATTGGGGATATTCCCTACCGGCCGGTTAGCCTGTATTCCATGATCGTAGAAAAAAATCCTCCGGCCATGATGCTGTTCCGGAGTTTCATCACTTCGCTGATGGATAAAACCGAAAAGATCATCCCCAGCATCACACCCGAAAATCTGAAAGATGAACATCCGATGATGAAAAGACAATTGAACTGAATATAAAAAATTGAATCATGATCATTGCAACCAATGTGACCAAAAGCTTCGGCAAATTAAAAGCCCTGGATGATGTATCGGTTACCTGCAACAAAGGAGAATGTATTGCGTTGGTAGGGCCCAATGGCAGTGGAAAAACCACCCTGGTTAAAACCATTCTGGGAATGGTGGTACAGGATAGCGGGTTCATCACCTTCAATGGAAACAATATTTTGCATCATTGGAAATACCGCGACCAGATCGGATATATGCCGCAAACCGGACGCTATCCGGATAATATGACCATCGGACACGTGATCGACATGATGAAAGATATCAGGGGTAAAGAAGCGATACTTGATGAAGAGCTGTTTGCGTCTTTCGATCTGCAATCACTATTGAATAAAAGAATGCGCACCCTTTCAGGCGGCACGCGTCAAAAAGTAAGCGCTACACTGGCATTTTTATTTAGTCCTGCTGTATTGATACTCGATGAACCTACTGCAGGACTTGATCCGGTTGCATCCGAAATACTGAAAGAAAAGATTCGCAAGGAAAAGAAAAAAGGAAAACTCGTGCTCATCACTTCACATATATTAAGCGAACTCGACGACCTGGTAACCCAGGTGATCTATATGCAAGACGGGAAAATGCTTTTTCATAAAAATATTGATGAACTGCGTTCCGAAACGGGGGAAGAGAAACTGAATAGGGCCATTGCTCATTTTATGACAAAAAATTAACCATGAAAAAGATCATTAAATATGTGATGACCGACATCCTTCGAAACCGGATCGTGTTGATCTATACGGTTTTTTTGTTCATCACCTCGCTCAGTATGTTCAGTCTCGAAGACAATGTAAACAAGGGCCTGCTCAGCTTGTTGAATATCATCCTGATCATTGTTCCATTGGTAAGCATTATTTTTTCAACCATCTATGTGTACAATAGCGCCGAGTTCATTGAATTGTTGGTGAGCCAGCCCCTGCGTAGAAAAAGCATCTGGTTAAGTTTATTTACCGGACTTGCCTCTTCACTTGCGCTGGCTTTTTTGGTGGGCACCGGCATTCCGGTGTTGATCTACCAGGCAAATAATATTGGTTTTATGATGATCGCCATGGGAATATTGCTCAGCATTATTTTTGTTGCCATTGCCATGCTCGCCGCAGTGAAAATGCGCGATAAAGCAAAAGGTATTGGAGCGGCTATCTTATTGTGGTTGTATTTTACTTTATTGTTCGACGGCTTGGTGTTATTCTTATTGTTTCAGTTTGCTGATTATCCATTGGAGAAACCCATGGTGGGCGTTACTGCACTGAACCCGGTAGACCTGGGCCGTATCCTCATCTTATTACAAATGGATGTATCTGCCATGATGGGTTATACCGGCGCGGTGTTCAAAGATTTCTTTGGCACCTATACCGGGGTCATGGTTTCTTTTGTAGCCATGTTTATGTGGATCCTATTTCCGTTATGGTCGTCTACCCGAAAATTTAACCGGAAAGATTTATAAAAGAATACTGCAAATCCATGAAAAAAGATATTAAGAACAAAGAAGACATACAGTTGCTCATCAATAATTTTTATAAAAAAGTAATTGATGATGATCAGATCGGGTTTATTTTTAATGACGTAATGAAAGTAAACTGGAAAAATCATTTGCCCATCATGTACGATTTTTGGGAAAACAGTCTGTTCTATACCGGAGCGTATGAAGGCAATCCGATGGAAAGCCATAAAAAACTAAATACCATTGTACCCCTTACCAGTGCACATTTTGATCGGTGGAACACATTGTTTAATAATGCGGTGGACGAAAATTTTGAAGGAGAGAAAGCAGACCTGGCTAAACAAAGAGCCTACAGTATTTCCACAGTGATGAAGATAAAAATATTATCAGCATAGCCATGACGTATTAACGCAGCTGAATGTCCTGTATAAAAATGGGCGCGAACAATTAATGTTCGCGCCCATTTTATTTAGACTACGATTTATTTTTTTGGAGGAAGTAAAACCCCATCAATTATATAAACAATACCATTGGAAGCTGGAACAGCAGCAACAATAGTGGCTGTGCCATTCACTATGATTTTACCATCTTTTTTGCTGATGGTGATATTGCCTCCGTTCACCTGGCCAATCACTTGTCCATCACGAAATGCATCTTCTTTATACACACCTACCGATACATGATATTGTAAAATATCGGTGAGGTCATCTTTTTTCTCAGGCTTTAATAAACCATCTACTGTTCCAGCAGGTAATTTATCAAAAGCGGCATTGGTAGGGGCAAACACGGTAAATGGTCCGGTGTTGCTTAATACATCTACCAGCTCAGCAGCTTTTACAGCCGCCACCAAGGTGGTATGGTCTTTACTGCCAATGGCAATCTGCACCACATTTTTTTGTGATTGATCATCAACTACACCAGACTGGCCCACTGTTTTTTGATCAGGGGTGGCTGCAGCAGTTGTGGTTGTTTCAGCATTGTTACAGCTTGCAAGAGTAAGTAACGAGATACAAGTGTATGTCAGAAATTGTTTTTTCATATATGTTCATTTTATTTGTACTCACGAATATAAAAACAGTATAAAAATCTTTTTATGCGTTGAATCATAATATCTGTTCTTGGTAAACTTATCCTGCGTGGGAACTAGCGTAATAGGTTGAGTGATGTGGTTTAGTTGTTTAGTCGTTTAGTTGTTTAGTCGTTAGGGTACGTTTAGGAAGGTGAGCTTATTTACTATTGTGATATTTAGGCGTATTTTCGGCTGAAACCCTTTATTTAATGAGTTTTATTTTACAAGACCCCTATCAGCAGGGACCCAAAACGGTTCAACGATTCAACCCTTCAACGATTCAACAAATCCCCCAACTATTTCGTAGTCTCCCCTAAACAACTAAACGCCTAAACAACTAAACGCCTAAACCCCTCAACTCCTCAACTAAACCCTTCCCCAAAATCCTGTATTTTTGCCTCAAATTTCAAGCTATGGCATTCCGTAATTTTAAAATGATCGGCTATGTGGTTTATGGCCGTGGTTCATTTGATCAGTTAGATGAGATCATTGCCCCGCACAGGATCGCCGGCGCACCCATGGTGTTCCTGGTTGATCATTTTTTTGAAGGCAAGCCCCTTGCCAGCAGGGTCCCGGTTCGGGGAAATGATAAGCTGATCTTTGTGGATGTAAGTCATGAACCCAAGACCAGCTATGTTGATAGTATTGCTCAGGACCTTAAACAAACATACGGATCCATTAGTGGTGTAATTGGTATTGGCGGGGGTTCGGCCATGGACCTGGCCAAAGCGGTATCCATGATGATGACCAACCCGGGAAGCAGTGCTGATTATCAGGGCTGGGACCTGGTTAAATTTGCCGGTGTATATAAAGTAGGGATTCCCACATTGAGTGGTACCGGCGCAGAAGTGAGTCGTACCACAGTATTGAGCGGCCCCACCCGCAAGCTGGGTATGAACTCCGATTTTACTCCTTTCGATCAGATCATTTTGGATCCGGCGCTTACGGCAAATGCTCCGGCCAACCAACGTTTTTATACAGGCATGGATTGTTATATCCATTGTATTGAAAGTTTGAATGGAACCTTTTTGAATGAGTTCAGTAAGAGCTATGGCGAAAAAGCCCTGCAAATTTGTAAAGAGGTGTATGTGCAGAAAGATCATTGGGACGAGGACAGCGATGATAAACTCATGATGGCTTCTTATGCCGGAGGCATGAGCATTGCCTATAGCCAGGTGGGAGTAGCCCATGCCGTTAGTTACGGTCTCGGTTATTTACTGGGCACCAAACATGGTATCGGTAATTGTATTGTATTTGATAAACTCGAAGAATTTTATCCTGAAGGCGTGAAGGAATTTAAGTTGATGGTAGAGAAGCATAAGATCGATATTCCAAAGAATATTTGTGCCGGACTTACTGATGCCGACTTTGATAAGATGATCGGCGTATCGCTGGGCATGAAACCACTTTGGGAAAACGCATTGGGTAAAGATTGGGAAAAGCATATGAATGCTGATAAACTAAGAAAATTATACGAACAACTATAAACACTGCTGAGCATGAAGAATCTTTTCGACGAATCGGTACACCAGGAAATTTTTCAAAGGATCAAATCACTTAGCGCAGAGTCGCAACGTCAATGGGGGAAAATGGATGCCGCACAGATGCTGGCACATTGTATTGAAGCATTTAAGGTGCCGCTCAGTGATAAAAAAATGCCGCGGATGTTTCTGGGACTCATGCTGGGTTGGGCCATCAAACCTAAACTGTATAATGAATCGCCCTGGCAAAAGAACCTGCCTACCGCGCCCAATTTTATTATAAAAGAATCGCGCAATTTTGAAGCGGAGCGAACAGCGTTGCTTGAATTGGTACAAAAATTTTATGATGGCCGCAATGGCGGAGTGGGTAAGTTTCCTCATCCCATGTTTGGCACCCTTACCCAGGAGCAATGGGGAAAGAGTATGTACAAACACCTGGATCACCACCTGAAACAATTTGGCGTATAGCCCTAACCGTTTTAATGTGACAGGTTATTCGCTATAGCTTCTGCAATCTTTCTATCGCTGCATTCAGCGTGTCTTCTTTTTTGGCAAAACAAAAACGCAATACTTTATTATCGGTGCCTGATTTATAAAAAGCCGAAGTAGGAATTCCGGTTACGCCATACTCTTTGGTTACCCTGATGGCAAAATCTTTTTCTGTTTCATCGCTGATGGCCGAATAATCGTACAACTGGAAATAACTGCCATGTGAAGGCAGGGCCTTGAATTTTGTTTGCTGCATACCCGCCTGAAAGAAATCTCTTTTTTGTTGCAGGAAGGCACCCAGCTGCAGGTATTTATCTTGTTGCAATAAAAATTCGGCGATGGCAAATTGTACCGGACTGTTGCAGGTAAAGCAATTGAACTGGTGTACTTTTCTGAACTCTTTCATTAAAGCATCGGGGGCCACACAGTAACCCATTTTCCATCCGGTGCAATGGTATACTTTACCAAAGGAGAAACAAACAAAGCTGCGGGCAAACAGATCGGGGTAACGCAATATGCTTTCGTGTTTCATATTGTCGAATATCAGGTGTTCGTACACTTCATCACTTAAAATAAATATGCCGGTACCGGTAACGATGCTGCGCAGTTGTTCAATATCATGGCTGCTGAGTACGGTGCCAGATGGGTTGTGCGGACTATTCAGCATGATCATCTTCGTGCGGGGACTGATCTTGCTGCGCACCAGGTCCCAGTTAATGGAATAATCGGGGTGTTGCAGTGGGACCAATACCGGAACGCCTCCATTGATCTCGATATTGGGAATATAACTATCGTATGCCGGTTCAAACACGATCACCTCATCGCCCGGTTGCAATACAGCAGTAAGGGCGGTGTAGATGGCATAGGTGCCACCGGGCGTAACGGTGATCTCGGTATCCCCACTAACAGAAGAGCCATAAAGGCCATTGCATTTTTCGGCTAATCGTTCCCGTAATAGAGGCAATCCGCAGCCATGAACGTATTGGTTGTTACCATGCTGCATGGCCTTATTCACCAGGGCAACCAATTCTTCACTCATCGGAAAATCGGGGAATCCTTGTCCTAGGTTGATGGACTTATGTTCTATGGCCAATGCGCTCATCACGGTAAAGATGGTAGTGCCTACATTGGGTAATTTGCTGATGATGGAAGGTTGTTGCAACATGTTTGTATTTAGTGTTCAAATATACAAACCAATGGCATGAAAATATGGTGGTCTAACCATTATCATGCGTTTATGCTTTTCGGTTGCGTTGCTTGCGTTTGGAAATATAGTACAGGAGCAGCAGGGGGAAGATAAATGCAATGCGACTGATCACGCCCGTTGCATTTTGGAAAAATTTAGCATTTGCTGCCGGGATTTCGTTGATGGTACCCTTGGTTACGGTCAAATGCTTTCCAAATTTCCAGTCCAGGTCTTTAAAGCGACTGGTGTCATAAAATTTCTTCAGGTTATCGGCACTGAGTTTCCAGTTCTCTTCCAGCCGGTCGGTGTTGGTCAATACCGGTTCCATATTCGGATCAAAATAATACCATTTATCATTCACCAGTACTTCCAGCGCATAATGGTGTGGGAAACCCACATTGCGGTAGCTGATCTTTTTCCTTCGCAGGATATCCATCATTACAATGGATTGCTGAGAACAGGCTGCATTGGGATGTTGTAAAATATCGCCGGGTCTAACCTTGCTCGCAAGGCCATATCCGATCAGCCTTTCTGAGAAAGCCGCTATCCAGTTCTCTTTGATAGAAAAATGCGAGAACCCGTGAAAAAAACGATTTTTGATGGCATCAACGATCAGGTCTACATACTCAATTGAGCGCGGATCAACCGCACCCGCCACAGCATTACTATCAATATACCTTTCCAGCTTATCGGTTGAATTGATATAGGCCAGGTTCTGATTAAACTTCTCCTTATGGTCGTACGGCAACTGCTCATTGATATCGATATCAATGAAGTTGAGCGACAAAAGCAGTACCGAAACTGCAATAAGCAGGGTTTTGATCAAGGTTAAAATTTTATAAGGCGAAGAACGTTACAAGTTAATAGATAACGAAAAAATGGGGAGTGTATTGTGGGGGAGCTGGTTTAGGTGTTTAGAAGTTTAGGTGTTTAGTTGTTTAGGGGGTATACGAACTAGTTGGGGTATAGTGTGCAGGAAGTGAAAAATAAATCCATTAAATAGGGGGTTTCGGCTGGAAAAAAGTGATTTTAAGAGATTGGTTTAGGTGTTTAGGCGTTTAGGTGTTTAGGGGTGTCTGCGAAATAGTTGGGGTATTGTGTAAATGGGAATGTAAAAATAAATCCATTAAATAAAGGCTTTCATCGAAAAAAATCTTAAAAATTAAACCAAAACACATCTCTCAAACGTACACCAACGCCTAAACGCCTAAACTTCTAAACACCTAAACCAGTTCCTACAAAAACTTATCCCCCTTACTCCTCTTAATCTCCGCCACATAATCCTTGATCTCCTGTTCTTTTCCTTTGCTGCAGATCAGTAATACGTCCTTGGTATCTACCACCACAAAGCCATCGAGGCCTTGGAGTACCACCAGTTTTTTATTATCGACATGCACCATATTATTGGTGGCATCGATCACTACTACATTATTACCGGCTACGGCGTTACCCAGATAATCCTTTTCCAGATTATCATAGGTGCTGGCCCAGGTACCCAGGTCGCTCCAGCCAAAGGAGGCTGGTATGACATATACATTATCAGCTTTTTCCATCACACCATAGTCGATGGAGATATTTACGCATTGAGGGTAGATGCGGTCAATGGCATCTTTTTCTCTTTTGGTATTGAAATTGGATTTTTCTGCTTCAAACACTTCATTCATCTCGGGCAGTTGTTTTTCAAAGGCACGGATGATCGTTTTCACCTGCCAAACAAAGATGCCGGCATTCCATAAAAAATCGCCGCTCGATACAAAGGTCTTGGCCAGGGCCGCATCGGGTTTTTCGGTAAAGGTCTTCACCTTATAAATATTTTCACTCACCGCCTGTTGGTCAAATTGAATATAACCATAGCCGGTATTGGGAGTGGCAGGTTTAATGCCCAGCGTAACCAGGGCTTTTATATGCGAGGTGAAATGCAGGGCATCCAAACAAACTTTTTTAAACCCTTCTTCATCCATTACCAGGTGATCGGCCGGAGCACAGATCAGGTTTGCATTAGCGTTTATGCCTTGTAGTTTGTGGGCAATATAGGCGATACAGGGAGCGGTATTTTTGCGCGAAGGTTCGCAAACGATATTTGCGGCCGGCAACTCGGGCAATTGTTTTTCTACGATCTCTTTGTATTGTTCTGAAGTAACCACATAAATATGTTCGGCCGGAATGAATTTCAGAAATCGATCGTAAGTAGCCTGAATTAAGGTGCGTCCGGTATTCAATATATCGAGAAACTGCTTTGGATAATGCGTTCTGCTCATTGGCCAAAACCTGCTGCCAATTCCTCCTGCCATGATGGCTACGTAGTGATTCTTGCTCATGTGTTGAATTGTTGATCGAAAATTGTTGAACTGTTAAATCGTTGAATCGTGGAAGGGTTGAATCGTTGAATCGTTTGGGAGACCCTGCGGAAAAGAATCTTGTAAAAAAAATGCATTAAATAAAGGGTTTCAGCCTAAAATACCTCTAAAAACCTAATAATTAATAAAAGATCCTTGTAAACGTTCACCTACGATTCAACGATTCAACCCTTCAACGATTCAACACCTCCCTAAATAATTCCCTCCCTCACCAGATCATGCAAATGAATGATCCCGTAATACAGGCCATTGGTCTCTACCAAGAGCTGACTAATATTTTGTTTTCTCATTTCTTCCAGTGCATCCACTGCCAGTTCTGAGGCCTCAATCTTTTTAGGATGCAGGCTCATGATATCCTTTGCCTTCAGTTCGTTGAAATTGCTATTATGCTCCAGCATCCGTCGCAGGTCGCCATCGGTGATGATGCCCTGGATATTATTTTGTTCATCAACTACCGCCGTGGCACCCAGTCTTTTCTCGGTCATTTCAACGATCACCTCACGGATACCCGCGGTGGGTAATACTTTTGGTTGTGCATTTTGTAAGGCAATGGTTTCTACCCGCAGGTATAATTTCTTACCCAAGGCACCACCCGGGTGGTATTTGGCAAAATCATCGGTATTAAAACCTTTCAGCTCCATCAAACAAACGGCCAGCGCATCGCCCATCACCAGTTGTGCGGTGGTGCTGGAAGTGGGGGCCAGGTTATTGGGACAAGCCTCTTGGGCTACCGTAGTGTTTAATATAATATGGCTGTGTTTGGCCAGGAAGGATTCCATATTGCCCACCATACCAATTAGGGTGTTTCCAAAATTTTGGAGAAAAGGGATCAGTACTTTTATTTCGGGACTATCGCCGCTCTTGCTGATCAGGAGGATGATATCCGAATCCTGCACCATACCCAGGTCGCCATGGATGGCATCGGCAGCATGCATGAATATGGCAGGAGTGCCGGTACTGTTGAGGGTAGCTACGATCTTCTGGGCGATCACTGCAGATTTGCCCACACCGCTTACCACCAATCTTCCTTTGCTAAGGGCAATGGTTTCTACCGCTTTCACAAAATCGGCATTGATAAAGGCCTTAAGACCGGCTACAGCCGCCAATTCCAACTCAATGGTACGGAGTGCTGCGGGTATGATCATGTTGTTATTCATTAATGGCGCAAACCTA
>CAIRHQ010000082.1 GCA_903878475.1 uncultured Bacteroidota bacterium
CGATAATTGACGCCACAGAGAAATTAAGCCCTGGGGCCTGATTATCCATTCCATCAACCAATTGGTTAAACCGGGTATTTCCACTGGAGTTAAATCCTCTTGTAGTAGGTGTGGTGAATGTAAGTGAAGATGTTGTTACGTCAACCCCTTTTAAGGTAGTTACCACATCATAAAAATTAGCAGACGGTGCATTACGAATATTGGCAGCACTTACCCTTTCAATAGAAACAGGTGATTCCAATATTTTTTGCGGAACCCTGCTTGCCGAAACAACTACTTCCTGACCAAGCGCACTGCTGGGTTTGAATTCTACCTGAATAAGCTGATTTGACTTGGTAACCGTATATTCCTGTAATTCATACCCAACTGATGAAACCAGCAAGGTTACAGGTAAACTTTTTACCGATAATTTAAAATTTCCGTGATCATCGGTAAAGGTCCCGTTTTCAGCTCCCTTAACAATAACCGAAACGGCTCCCGCTCCTTCTTTTGTCGCGCTGTTCCGGACATTTCCGCTGATTGTTACATTTTGTGCAATGGCAGCGATCGTCATCAGATTTGCCAGCAAAAAAGTAACCAGATAGCTTGTACCTTTTCTCATATCTCGTTGTTTTGGTTTGTAAATATTAAGCAAAATAAGCAATGTTAATTTTACATGAAAATTTTATTTATAACCACTTGTTGAAATCTTGTGGCAGGCAAAAGTAGGCTTTTAAACCAGTAGGCGGTAATTTAGCAATATGACCCAATTCCATTTCCCCCAACAATCTGGTTTTTATCAGGGTAAAGTAAGAGATGTTTACTCAATTTCTACCCAAACCCTGGTGATGGTGGCCAGTGACCGCATCTCTGCTTTTGATGTGGTGCTACCCCGTCCAATACCCTATAAAGGACAAGTTCTCAACCAAATAGCTGCATTTATGCTTAAGGCCACAGAACATATCTGCCCCAATTGGCTATTAGATACCCCTGCTCCCCATGTGAGTATTGGAAAAAAATGTAATCCATTCAAGATCGAAATGGTAGTAAGGGGTAATCTTACCGGACATGCCTGGCGAACCTATACTTCTGGTAAAAGAGAATTATGCGGAGTGCAGATGCCCGATGGTATGAAAGAAAATGATTATTTCAACTCCCCCATCATTACTCCCAGTACCAAGGCCAGCGAAGGACATGATGAGGATATTTCGGCCGAAAAGATCATTTCCAGCGGATTGGTATCGGAAAAAGACTGGGATCAACTGGTTAACTATGCCCTGAAATTGTTCGCAAAGGGCAAGGAAATTGCTGCTGCCCGGGGATTGATCCTGGTAGACACCAAATATGAATTTGGGAAAATTAGTGACCAGATCTATTTAATGGATGAGATACATACCCCCGATAGCTCCCGGTATTTCTATGCCGATGGCTTTGAAGAAAGACAGGAAAAAGGAGAACGCCAAAAACAACTGAGTAAAGAATTCGTAAGGGAATGGCTGATCGAAAATAATTTTATGGGAAAAGAAGGTCAACAGGTTCCCTTCATGAGCGATGATTGGGTGAATACCATCTCGGCCAGGTATATCGAATTATATGAAAAAATTACCGGACTAAAATTTGAACACAACTCCCTTACTCCTTCAGAAACTGAAGCGCTAGTAATCAATGCCCTCAGCAAATTGGGTATTCAATAAGCCAACCCTTTAAAAACGATTTTGGGTAGGTTAAGTACAAAATAAAATATCTACTTTTGTACTCCATACCTTAATAAAAACTAAACCTTTATTTATGACTGCCAGAATCAAATGGTATTCAGTTCTTTCACTATTATTGATTACCACCCTATCTGCAACGGCCCAAGTTAATCCAAGTTTAAAACAGGCCAATGATCGATTACACAATACACAAAACAGTTTCAATAAATTACTGGGCGGCTATGCCATGATTAAAAATGGTAAGGCCATCCTGATGCGTTTCAGCACCATTGAAACAGACAGTCTGCAAAAGATCACGAACAAAAGCACCGAACTCAATGAATCCTTAAAGATCATTGCCATCAATGCCCAGAGTAATCTATTTGATACCCTGAGTACAGAGATGAGAAGAAAAATATTTGATGTGAACTATATCCGGTTATATATTGACCGGTTCAAACAAATATGGCAATCGTTATATACACACAAATCATATGACGAGATCATGCGGCCATTTGGAGCCAAGGCTTCCGGCATGATGGCGGGCGTATTCCGCGACTTCCCACAAGGAGATCGGATCAAAGACCTGGCCAGACTGAAATTACTGGAGACAAATCCCGACAGGATCACCAATTTTCTCAGCAACAATAATCGCTATGCCCTGATGGATTCATTGATATTCATCTGTGCCAATACAAGACCCGAACTGCTGATCAATTTCGCAATGAATACCCGCGATGAGATTTTGTCAAATGCCGTAAAACAACACAAGTCTCCTATCGTACAAACCTTATTGTCGATTGCCAAAGAAAAAAACCTTAAGATCTATATCCCATTCGTGGTGCAGCTTTCAGAAAATCAACTTACCCTCGCCGATATTGAAAAAACACGTACCCAGCCCAATGAATTCTATCACCTCCTGGTAGATGCCGAAATTGCCAACCGGGCAAAGATCAGATCGGGTGAATATCCACTGTATGTAGAACCCACCCGGGCATACCTTAAAAAATTCGCGATCAAATTTTATACGGATATCATCAACAGTTTACACGAAGAGCCCAGTGAAAAGAAAAGATATTTTGTGTTGGAAGAACTTCGTCCACAAGACCTGTATTTCGTGATCACCAGTGGTGAAACCGAATTGTATACCAGCAGCTATCTGTATATCTATAAAAAACTTTTGGGCATGTTCCCTAAGAACGGATCCGACTCATTATTCCGTTTAGTAAAATTCGATCAGTATAAAAAATTCCTGCTGATGGCTGGCCGCTATAATACGCTATCGTCGTTCATGAAACAAATGCCGGGCGATAGCAGCATCAAGATCATTAAACGATTAATGAACGGACTGGAAGTGAATATGGTGAACGGATTGGAAGAGACCATCAATGTTGCCGAAACATTCCCGGGTATTGTACACGATCCATATCTTGCCGACCTGACCAGCAAGGAAATTATAAATAACTACAACCGCTGCAGTGCCATCCCTAATCCTTATGGCATGAAAGTTTATACATTGCTGTCGGATATCTTTAAGGCAACCAAAGATGGTAACGATGTAAAGGCCATCCAAGAACTGAACCCGGCCTTAGCTGTTTATTTTAATGTGCCACACAATAGCTTGTATGATGATGACAAAAAGATCAACCAATTGGTTTTCTTTTATGGTGATGAGGATGGGAAAGCTTCCTATGGCAGTTTCATGTCTAATTTTTCAGATGCCTCAAAATGGTCGATCGAAAGGAACAAATATTGGACAACCATAAAATCGAAAAAGAATTTCCCGGTTTCTATTTATGCCAACCTTCCACTGAATGAAGAAACTGAAGAAGACCTAAAAGCACAAGATACCTTGGTCAACTATCTGGCTAATAAAAATATAGAAGCGCATATCCTTATACACCGTGGGCACAGTTACCACCTGCAGAATAGCTTAAAACGAGTAACCCCCGCCGTTAGATTAGCCATTCTCGGCTCATGCGGAGGATACACCGAAATTTTTGAACTGCTGAAGAAAAGCCCCGACGCCCAAGTGATCTCTACAAAACAAGTGGGTTCCAAAACGGTGAACGAAC
>CAIRHQ010000083.1 GCA_903878475.1 uncultured Bacteroidota bacterium
AAAATTCAAGATATTACATCTTTCTTAGAAACTGTGGCACCGCTTTCCTTGCAGGAGTCATACGACAATGCAGGATTGATTTGTGGCAATGCAGGATGGAATTGTACCGGGATCATCACAACCCTGGATGCTACCGAGGCAGTGGTGAATGAAGCCATTGAAAAAAAATGCAACCTCATCGTTGCCCACCATCCCATCATTTTCGGCGGATTGAAAAAGATCACCGGCAGAAATTATGTGGAGCGCACCATTATCCTTGCCATCAAAAATGATATTGCCATCTATGCCATCCATACCAACCTGGATAATATTCTGGATGGGGTGAACGGGAAGATGGCCGATATGCTCGGGCTTATCAACCGATCTGTTTTGCAACCTAAACAAGGACTGCTTAAAAAATTATTTTGTTTTGTTCCGGTTGACCATGCCGCCGCCCTTCGGGAGGCCATGTTTGCCGCAGGCGCCGGACAGATCAGTCATTACAGTGAATGCAGTTTCAATAGTTCCGGTACTGGCACTTTCAAGCCTGGAGCAGGTACAAACCCGTTTGTGGGAACCATTGGCCAACAGCACCAGGAAGCCGAGATGAAGATAGAAATGATATTTCCGGCCTGGCTTCAATCTGCCATCTGTTCAGCCATGATCGCAGCTCATCCATACGAGGAAGTGGCCTATGATATCATTTCGCTTGAAAACAAGGCCGGCGATACTGGTAGCGGACAGCTGGGTGAACTGCCAGAACCGATACCCGAACAGGCCTTTCTTGAGCTGCTGAAAAACCGTTTCGGGCTATCGGTGGTAAGGCATACCCCGCTGCTGGGGAAGCCCGTTAAAAAACTTGCTATTTGCGGCGGAGCCGGATCCTTCCTGATCGGCGCTGCCATTGCATCCGGGGCCGATTTCTTTGTGAGTGCCGACCTGAAATACCACGAGTTTTTTGATGCCGACGGAAGGCTGGTGATAGCCGATATTGGTCATTACGAGAGCGAGCAATACAGCACCGACCTGTTATTTGATATTTTGAGGAAAAAATTCCCTACCTTTGCCGTCCTTAAAACAGGAGTAAAAACCAATCCGGTACATTACTTCCTGTAATTTTGAACTTCAAATTTCAATAATAAAATGGCTTCAGTAAAAGACTTCTCGGTTGAAGAAAAATTAAGTTCACTGGTACTTTTGCAAAAGGTAGACTGTAAACTGGATGAGATTCAGATCCTGAAAGGCGAATTGCCCATGGAAGTAAAAGACCTGGAAGATGAGATCGAAGGTCTGCATGCAAGGCAAACCCGTGTGGAAGAAGAGATCAATGGTATCCAGGAATTTATTGAGCAAAGAAAACAAGGGATCAAGGATGCCGAAGCGCTGGTAAAAAAATATGAGAAGCAAAGTGAGAATGTAAAGAACAACCGCGAATTTGAAGCCATCAACAAGGAAATTGAAATGCAAACCCTTGAAGTGAAACTTTGTGAAAAGCATATCAAGGATGCTACTGAAGAGATCGCTGAAAAAGCCAGGCAACTGGAAACTGCAAAAAAAGCAGTAGGCACTAAGGAAGGAAACCTGAGCGGAAAGAAAGGTGAACTGGAAAAGATCATTGCCGAAACTGAAAAAGAAGAGAAGCATTATAACAAAGAAGCAGATGCTGCCCGCAAACATGTTGACGAGCGCTTGCTTACCAGCTACGATCGCATCCGCAAGAACTATCGCAACGGACTGGCAGTAGTGCCGGTTGAGCGTGATAGCTGTGGTGGTTGTTTCCATGCTATTCCTCCTCAAAAACAAAGTGAGATCAAACTGCGCAAGAAAGTGATGGTATGTGAAAACTGCGGACGTATCCTGGTGGATACCGACCTGTTTGATAAGGTTGACGTAAAATAAATAGGCCTCGGGCTTTAATATAACTGAAAAGAGTTCACATCCCTGTGAGCTCTTTTTATTTGTGGTAAATAAATGGGCCTGCTGCGGCTAAATTTATTAATTTGCTATTCTGTACATAACAGTATGCTTCAAAAACTATTCATACAGAATTATGCCATCATCGAGGAACTTGAGATACAGTTTTTCGGGCACCTGAATATCATCACCGGCGAAACGGGTGCTGGTAAAAGTATACTCATGGGTGCCCTCAGTCTGATCTTTGGTGAAAGAGCCGAAAGCAGTCTGTTGTGCAATCCTGATAAAAAATGTATTGTGGAAGGAAGTTTTTCTGCAACAGACCAATTAGAAATAAAAGCATTTCTTAAATCCCATGATCTGGACAATGATCTGGAACTGGTGATCAGAAGAGAAATAGCGCCCAATGGAAAATCAAGGGCTTTTATCAATGATACCCCGGTGAATCTAAGTCAGCTGAAATCCTTGAGTGATCTGCTGGTAGACCTTCACCAGCAATTTGATACGCTTGAGTTGAACCGTTCCGACTTTCAACAGGAAGTGCTTGATGCATTAGCCGATAATGGTTCATTATTGCAAGAGTACCGGGCATCTTATCAACAATACATCAGCACAGATAAAGAAACGGAGTTGCTGAAAACACAGCAGGCCAGAGCCAATGCAGAGTTAGACTATAACCGCTTCCAACTGGAAGAACTGGATACGCTTGACCTGAAAGAGAATGAACTGGAAGACCTGGACGCTGAGTTAAAATTATTGGGTAATGCAGAGTCGGTAAAGCAGCAACTGGGACAGGTCATTATAGAACTGGACGAGTCAGAGCAGCCGGTAGTGGCACATCTGAAATCGCTGGTCAATAAGCTACATGCCCTGGAACAATACCATACACAAATACCGGTGATGGCTACACGATTATTAGCTACCCAGGTGGAATTACAGGATATCACCCGCGAGTTGCAACATATTCATCAAGGCATTCATTATAGTGAAGAACGGATACAAATAGTTAACGACCGACTTTCGGTGGGGTACAGGCTGTTGAAGAAACATGGCGTACAAACTTCCTCCGAATTATTGCAGATCAGGGACGAGTTGCAGCAGAAAATGAATGAGGTATTGAATATCAATGACCGCATTCAGCAGATGGAGGCAAAAACAACAGCCTTAAAAAAACAATCAGAAACACTGGCGGCTTCCATTTCAGCCAAGCGGAAAAAAGCGATACCGGGTTTTGTGAAGCAGGTAGATGCCTTGTTGCTGCAAGTGGGTATGCCCAATGCACGCTTTAAAGTGGCTTTAGATGCTGCGGTTTCTTTACATATGAATGGGGCCGACCATATAGAATTTCTTTTCGATGCCAATAAAACAGATCGATTTGAGGCCCTGCGTAAAGTAGCCAGTGGGGGAGAGCTCAGCCGATTGATGCTTTGTATAAAATCCTTAGTGGCTAGGCAACTGCAATTACCCACCCTGATCTTTGATGAGATCGATACCGGCATTAGCGGGGAAGCAGCCCGTCAGGTGGGTAATATCATGAAATCGCTGTCTGCTAACCACCAGCTGATCGCTATCACCCATCAGGCCCAGATCGCCGCCAGGGCCGATGCACATTTTTTTGTATATAAGACCATTGTAAAAGATACCATTCAAACCTCCGTTCGCTTGCTCAACGCAGAAGAAAGGATAACCCATATCGCCCAAATGCTGAGCGGAGAAAAACCCACAGCTGCCGCCCTGCAAAATGCGCGGGAGATGCTGGGAAACTGATCATCCAAAATATCATAAGTGCTGTATAAGAAGATTTTTTTGATCCTGTTGCTGATATTGGCTACCGGTATGGCCTATTCTGTTCATCAGTTGCTCACCCGGATTATCAATCCCCGACGGTCATTTGCCCATTTTATGATGTTCGTGCTGCTGAACCTGGCTGCTGTCTTTTTAATTGTATTTATCTTCGGCTTTATTATAATACATTTCAACAATTTTTTCTTTAAAAATTAGAATGCTATTTTTACAAAAAACTAACACATGTCATATCAGTTGCTTAAGGGAAAGAAAGGAATCATTTTTGGTGCTTTGGACGAGAAATCAATTGCCTGGAAAACTGCCATCCGCTGCCATGAAGAAGGGGCTCAGATATTACTGACCAATGCTCCGGTTGCCATGCGTATGGGCGAGATCAATAAACTGGCCGAAGCCATCAATGCGCCCGTGGTTCCCTGTGATGTGAGCAGCAATGAAGATGTTGCCAACCTGATCACAAAGTCATTGGAGCATTTTGGAGGTGGGGTAGATTTTATCCTGCATTCTGTAGGCATGAGCATCAATGTGCGCAAGGGACTTAGTTATACAGAGAACAATTACGAATTCACCCATAAGGGCCTGGATATATCTGCGATCAGCCTGCACCGTGTGTTGCAGGAAGCCATGAAGCAGGATGCGGTGAATGAATGGGGAAGTGTACTGGCACTGAGTTATATCGCAGCTCAGCGTGTATTCCCTGATTATAATGATATGTCGGATGGTAAGTCGATGCTCGAAAGCATTGCCCGTAATTTTGGTTATTACTATGGGGTGAAGAAACATGTGCGCGTGAATACCATCTCACAATCTCCAACCCGTACTACCGCAGGAAGTGGTGTAAAGGGATTCGATGGTTTTGTAAATTATGCCGAAAAAATGAGTCCACTGGGCAATGCCAGCGCCGAAGATTGTGCTAATTATTGCGTGATGATGTTCAGTGATATGACGAGAATGGTGACCATGCAAAACCTATTCCACGATGGAGGTTTCTCTTTCACGGGCGTAACCCATGCAGTGATCGAGCAAATGGAAAAATAAATTGCATTAAAAAAGGCTGTCGGATCCGGCAGCCTTTAACATAAAAAGAGGTTGATCGTATTATAGGCGATTAATATTCATCTTCATTAAAAAAGAAATCTTCCTGACTGGGATAGTCGGGCCAGATATCTTCCAATCCTTCATAGATCTCTCCCTCATCTTCCAGTTCCTGCAGGTTCTCTACCACCTCAATAGGGGCACCACTGCGTATGGAATAGTCGATCAGTTCGTCTTTTGTGGCCGGCCAGGGAGCATCTTCCAAATGGGAGGCTAATTCTAATGTCCAAAACATGTTTGTGGGTTTATTTTTTGCAAATGTAGAAGTTCGTACGAAATAACCAAAAGTGTTTTTTAAACGCTGAAAACGGAGCTTTATTATTTTATAGGGAATTAACCCGTAAAGGGCTTGCAGGGCTCAATTAATATATAATTATTAACTACTTTCGGGGCATGTTAAGGGCAACAAATATCCATAAACATTATAATCAGTTGGAAGTGCTGAAAGGGGTAGATATTGAAGTGAAAAAAGGAGAAGTGGTGAGCATTGTGGGTTCGTCGGGTGCCGGCAAAAGCACGCTCCTACACATTCTTGGAACGCTCGACAATGCCGACCAGGGAAAGATCAGCATCTGTGATCAGTCGATCGAATCATTAAAAGGCAAGCGCTTGTCGGCCTTCAGAAACCGTCATATCGGGTTTGTTTTCCAGTTTCATCACCTGTTGCCCGAATTTACCGCCCTCGAAAATGTTTGTATTCCCGGATGGATCGCGGGATCAAAAAAGAAAGATATAACCATAAAGGCCAGAAATTTGTTGAAAACTTTAGGACTGGAAGACCGGTTGGAGAACAAACCCCAGCAACTTTCAGGTGGCGAACAGCAACGGGTGGCCGTAGCCAGGGCCCTTATCAATGATCCGGATATTGTGATGGCCGATGAGCCAACCGGTAATCTGGATAGTGCCAATGCCAGAGAATTGCACCAGCTTTTCATCAACTTACGCGATCAGTTCAATCAAACTTTTTTAATTGTTACCCATAATGAGGAACTGGCAAAGATGAGCGATCGCATTCTGCAGATGAAAGATGGCAGGATCATCAACTAACGTTGCTAAAAATTAATTCTCCAAAAGAAAATCATTGAACTTATTCTCCCTTGGGTATCGATCCATTGAATAATCTCCATTTCCAGGCGCCTTCTTTTTTGATGAGGATACCCGTAAAACGGTAAGGATTTTTTCTTGATTTACCATTATCAAAGGAAACCACCATTTTCCCATCGATGAAAACCCATGCGGTATTTTCAAAATAATCGAAATCGACACGATTCATTTCCCATGAAAAATTTGCATGCTCCATTAAGGCAGTCAGCCATTCACGCATTTCTATTGGTCCTTTAAATATTTCTCCGCTATCAGATCCCACCATTAAAATATCCGGGGTGGTATCGAACATAGCCATGCATCGATTCACATCGCCCGATTTTGCGGCTGCATTCCATTGTTGCAAAGATTCTCTGACCTCGGCTTTTACTTTGTCAGCATCAGTTTGTGCTCCGGCCATCATGGTAATACTCATGCCTGTAAGGATGAGTGCGGCAATCAAGATCATTTTCTTCATGCTATTGGTTTTAGGTGAATTGTAACAACCGTATTTTAGTCCGAATTATTTGAAAAGATTACCAAGTCAAGAAACAACATATTGTTGATAAAAACAATGATCAGTCTTTATTCATTTTTATCAGTGCATACAACCCAGGTACAGACTGCTTTTCAGGGTAGTCGCCATATTGAATTTAGCTCTTAGCAGGCCCGTTACACTATCGGCCTGTTGTTTGGTTGTAAAGATATTGGCCATCACTATCATTTGCAGACTGTCGCGATTATTTTCTTCAAAACTATTCGCCATTTCAATGCTTACAAAATTCTGGTCCTCAAATGGGCGGCGTGGATAATATTCGCCGCGATAGATCTCATCGGCAGCATTATTGGGCAACACAATGCCTTTCCCTTTTCGATAGATCCTGTCCATCATCGTAAACTTGGATCCCAATAATTTGGCTGCATCTTTAGCGATTGCCTGAAGTGAATCAAAATGCCGACCGCTGGCTACGGTTACAATATAAAAGGTTCCGGATTCGCTGTTGATGACAGAATCAGTATTTGCTGTTGGTTCAAGCGTAGTGCTTATGATCTTTGTTGTGTCAACTGCTGGTTGTTGGTTTACAGTTTTCTTCTGAGCGCATGATATTAGTATCAGGCAGCCAATAAAAAATTGAAATGGTTTCATGCAATAAGTTTGAACAGGGGGCAATTCTTATATTAAATAATACTTAAGGTATTACATTTCCTTCAATATTTTTTTCCAGCCATTACCTGTTATTGCTCCAAGTATGATGCCACCGAAAATAATAGACAGAACCGATAAGATTGCCATGATATATCTTTCGCTTTTGAACATTACAATGAGCAGGCTAATTGCCATAAGAAAAGCTGCCGTAACAAACCATCCCAGGAAATTATACATGATCCATGATTTTGTTTTTTCGGAGATCTTCTTCAGAATAAAATTGTATTGTAAAGATCCGGACAGGTATGCTCCAATTGCAGTAGCAGGAACAATACCCCATTCCGGAGCCAGCGTTACATATCTGGCCAAGATGTCATATGCAAGAAAAGGAATGAAGAGTCCGATTATTAAAAACCAACACCAATTTAATGATATTAAAAACCGTTTTCTTAATACCAGCCATTGCATAAAACCTACACCCAGTCCCATCCCAATGGCTATTGCTGCTTGTCCCTCCCATTTAATACTCTCCAACCCAGCTGAAATGAGTAATAAGATTATTACGCCTAATACCCAACCAATACCGTTGAAAAGGATCCATTTGCTTTGCGAGAAATTTGTTTGTGTTTCCATGTAATAAAATTGAAAGGTTTATTAAATGATCTTTATTAAGGTGAATTATTTTTTGGGAAAAAGAATTCCGGCGAGTACGCCCATGAAGGCAAAAGCAATGGAGGCGATCAGTCCCCACAAATACAACTTGAACTGTCCGGCTTCCGCCCAGAATATGAACAAACACCAGATTGGGAGATTGAGTACTAAGCCAGTGTACCACCAGGAGGGTGGATATTTTTTTACCAGCAAAAAGGCTAGCATGAAAAAGAAGAGACAGCCGGCTATAAATCCATATTCTCCTCTCTTGGTAACTGAGCCCACGAGTAAGAAAACGACGCAACCAAATATTCCAATCAACAGGCAAACTCCAATAGCTGAAGCATGTGGTTTCATAAACTGAAAATTTCGGCTTCAAACTACTATGCGATCCGTAAATAAAATATGATATTAATCAGTTTTTGGAATTAATCGATTCACAGAAGGGGGGGAGTGAAAAATTGCTCATTATCCATTGAACCATTTATGCCGTTTGATATTGATGCCCCTTCTGATCTGAATGGCCTGGTATATACTCGGGATATCATGTGCCCATTGTTTCAATATGAATAGGATGGCGATGATCTCGATTCGGGTGACCATGCCCACCCAAAAAAACAGCTGGAATAAAATTCCTGATTCACATTGCAGCATGATCTGCAGTAGGGTAGCCACCATGAGTAAGGTCCAAATTTTTGCGCCGATGCTGTGGGTAGCAATTTCTTTTTTGAATTTTAAATAACAGATCAGGTAAGCCAGTCCTTCCGTGCTGAATAGGATGATCAGTTTCATCATATTGGTTTTAAAAAATTCGGGGCATTGGATATAGGTAGCTATGGCAACGCAGATAAAAAATACCTGATCAATACTGGAATCGAGCCTCCTCAATCGCTGGCTAGACACACCCAATTTACGGGCAATGATGCCATCAAAAATATCGGTTAATAAACCGAATATCGTTAAAGCAACGGCAATTGTAGGGTAATTGGGTATGTTGGAAATGGATAAGCTGATCAATAAAAAACCCAGCGCTAGTCTTGTGTAGATGAGTATGAGGGGGAGTTTGGCCAAGGGGTAGGTTTGTTTAAGGTTTAAAGTTTAAGGTTGGTTGAGGAGTTGAGAAGTTTAGTTGTTTAGGAGTTTAGGGATTCCATTAATTTTTGAGTTCCACAATCTTAAAGAACTTTAAACTTTAAACTTTAAACCTTAAACCTTAAACTTTAAACCCTCCCCTTAAATTCCTTCATCGTATCATACACTCCCATCCACCTTCCCACTACCATATCGAACCAGCGGGCGGGTAATATTCCCTTTACTAACTGTAAGACATACACGATGCCGGGCATGCGTATGAATATCCTATTTTTTTCTATACCCCTGATGATCCTTTTTGCTGCCACTTCGGGTTCTAAAATCGGGATAATAGAACTGTGTACTCCGGCAAACATACCCGTATTGATATAATAGGGAGTAACGGTGCTTACTTTCACTCCGGTGCCAAGGGCTTCCATTTCAAGTCGCAATGAATCACTCCATCCAATCACTGCCCATTTACTGGCCGCATACACGCTCATTTTTGGATTACTCACCATTCCCGCTGCGGAAGCGATGTTTACAATATGTCCGTTTTTTTGTTGAACCATGCCGGGTAAAAATAATTTGCAGAGATGCATGCCGGCACTGCCATTGATGATCATGCTGCGGTCAATATCTTCATGTGTATGATCTGTAAAATATTTCCCTACAATGATGCCTGCATTATTGATCAACAGGTCAATAATGCCAATATCTTTTTTAACCTGTTCGGCTCCGTCGATCATGGACTGGGTGTTCATTACATCGATGCAGTAGGGCTGTGCCTTATATCCCAGTGCTGTAAATTCTTCCACGGTACTTTGTAACAATGTGTTGTTGATATCCCAGATTACCAGGGTATGCAAACCTTTTTGTAAAAGCATTTTTCCCATTAATTTTCCAATGCCCGATGCACCGCCGGTGATCAATGCTTTTTTGTTGGTAAAGTCTTTCATGTTACAATTGGTTTTGAGGATTTTTATTTAATTGTATGTAAGTAACCATCATCATAATGGCCAGTATGCTACCCAGTACGAGAGAAGAGCCCATAGTGCCTAAATTCAATCCGCCCTTCTCTGTTGTCTTTGTCAGAAGATCTCCAAAAGTAGCGCCAAAGGGCCTTGTGAGCACAAAGGCCAGCCAGAACAATAGGATATGAGAGAGCTTTGTAAAATAGTAGGCCAATACCAGCAACAGCAATAAACTTCCGATCAGTAAGGCGCCTCCCGAAAAACCAAGTCCGGAGTCATCGGCTAAAAAATCGCCCAAGGCCGTGCCCAGTGTATTGGATACCAGGATGGCCGCCCAGTAAAAAGATTCTCCCCTCAAACCGCGTATATTAGTTACAGATAGTGATTTTTCTGTCAGTCTCCAGATGAGTAAGATCATCAGCAGGCTGGTAAACAAGATCGATGAGCCCAGGGCATATCCAAGTCCGAGGGTGCGGTCCATAAAGTCCGACATGGTGGTTCCTGCTGTACTCGTGGCAAGAATGACCAACCAATATATGAGCGGATTATATTTTTTGCTGAGTAACTGGGCGATCAATGACACAACAAAGAAGGAAAGCAGGATGGCGGTACTTACTGCGTAGCCAACTTTAAGGGTCATGGACAAAAGGTCTCCTGCAGTTTCACCCAGGGTAGTGGCACAAATTTTCATGATCCAGAATCCGGCCGTGATGGCGGGTAATTTATCATAGGATGATGTGGTAGTGCTATTCATTTATGCTGATTGTGTATTTTGTTTCAGGCTAAGTTTCAACCACAATATTCCACATAAGCCGGCTACCAGGGATGCAATAAGGATCGCTATTTTTGAATGATTTATTATTTCTGTGTCGTTGAACGCCAATAAGGTAATAAAGATCGACATGGTAAATCCGATACCGCCCAGGCAACCTGCGCCGATGATATGTTTCCATTTTAGTTCTTCGGGCAATACCGATAATCCCATCACCACACTCAAAAATGAAAACAACCAGATGCCCAGTGGTTTTCCAATGGCCAGTCCGGCAATGATCCCCAAACTATTGGCATCACCCACGCCTTTTAGCCAGTCGCCCCCCAGCGGGATACAAGTATTGGCCGCCGCAAATAAAGGAAGTATCACAAACGCTACAGGGAAATGCAGTCGATGTTGCAATTTAAATGATGGAGATTTTTCACTGCCATCGCCGAAGGGAATAGCAAATGCGAGCAGTACTCCGGAAATAGTAGCGTGTACGCCCGACTGTTGCATAAAGTACCACATGGCAATGCCTCCTATAAAATAGGGGATTAGATTATGGATCTTTAAGCGGTTCAGCAATAACAATCCGGCAAAAATGCCAAGGGCAATGAACAGATTCAGGAATACGATGGTGCTGGTATAAAATATGGCGATGATGATGATGGCGCCAAGGTCATCGATCACGGCCAATGCCGTTAAAAATATTTTCAGGGATACCGGAACCCGTTTGCCTAATAAAGATAATACGCCAATGGCGAATGCAATATCGGTAGCCATTGGAATGCCCGCACCAGCCTGTGTTGGGGTGCCGAAATTGAACAATAAGAATATGCCCGCAGGAACGATCATGCCTCCAAGTGCACCAAATATAGGCAGTGCTGCAGTTTTTAAATTTGAGAGTTCGCCTGCATGGATCTCCCGTTCCAGTTCGAGGCCAATGAGCAGGAAGAAGATACTCATGAGGCCATCATTGATCCAATGTTCTATTGAATGACCGGCCATTTGAAAATGCCATAGGCCAATATAATCTGACTGCCAGGCCGAGTTTGCCAGCACCAAAGAAATGGCGGTAATAAAGATCAGTGTAATACCTCCTGCTTTTTCACTTTCGAAAAATTCGTGGAAGAGGCGGGTCAGTTTAATATTTTTTGATGTAAGCATGTACGTAAAGAAATATTATTTCAATGAATGGATCTAAAACTAAGGTTTAAAAACACAATTATTCCTCTACCACTTGCATGGCAACCCTGAACCCGATATCGGCCTGTGGTTTTGTATAAACTTTTTCACTGGCGATGCGCACCTCATAGGAGGGGTCGTTATAACTGCCTCCCTTAGCAATGCCTTTTTCCTGGATCATTTCAGCCACATTGCCACAAAAATTGTACAGTCCAAAACTATTGGGGTAAAAACTGTTTACCTTCCCTGCAATGGAATTGCGATCATTCAGTGCCGTAACGCTATCGGCTATTTCTTTGTATTTTTTTGTAAGCGAATCGTATTTGAATTCGGTGTGTTTGAAATTACATAGGTATTGATTTCTATTATTTTTGATAAAGCCTGATCCCCAGGTATATACTTTAGTGCTATCGCCACCCTGTGCAGCTGCGATCCATTCTGCGCGATAGAGTAACCTGAAATTTACTTGCTTGAATTTTCTTTTTGGATCGGCATTGTATTTATTGGTCAACCAGCCACAATAGGCTTTTGCCTGGTTATAATTAATTCCTACAACCGGATATTCATTATAACTGGGATACCTGAAATAATAGGTAAGATAAGGCTCGTTGTATCCGACCTTATTGAGCCAACAGGTGGTATCGGGTAAGAACTCCTGGTATAGATTTCCTTTTACTGTAACTTGAACATCATACAGAAAACTTCGGTAATCCTGGTTGGTCACTTCATACCGGGAAACATAAAAATTCTTTTTCACTTTTACGAAATTCTTTTTGATATGGCCCATGTCAAAACCGGGTTCATCATTCAGGATGAAGGCAGAAAAAGCAACAAGGGAAATCAGTAATAATATATTTTTCATAAACAAACTGTTTGATGTGGTGAAGGATCGACTTTATCTCAACCAGAAATATGCCGGCATTGAGCCAGCTAAAATTACCTAATTAATTACAAATTTGGTGACCCATCAAAATAGTTAAGCTGATGCGGGTAAACGCTGCAAACATTTTTCCAGACTGCCCTCCCATTGGGGAATGGGAATGGATAAGGTTTCACGGATCTTTTTAGTGTCCAGCACCGAATAGGCTGGTCTTTTTGCTGCTGTGGGGTAGGCAGAACTGGGCACAGGATTTACCTGGCAATTGCTTTTTGAATGCTGTTGGATGGCTACTGCAAAATCATACCAGCTAATGATGCCGCTATTGCAGTAATGAAATATTTTATTCGCAGATGGTTCTTGGTACAATGCATTTGATCGTTGCAGCATTTGCATGATCGCTTCTGCCAGGTCGCCTGCATAGGTGGGCGAGCCGATCTGGTCATTCACCACATTGATCGATTCTTTTTCTTTCATCAGCCGCAGCATCGTTTTCACAAAATTATTTCCAAACTCTGAGTATAGCCAGGCCGTGCGGATGATGATGCTATCGGGTGCTGATTCCTGCACCAATATTTCGCCTTTTAATTTGGATGCTCCATACACGCTTGTGGGGTGAGTGGTTGCCGATTCGGGATAGGGGATAGTTCCGTTGCCATCAAAAACATAATCCGTGGAGATATGGATCAGTTGCACCTTTTTACGGTTGCAGTTTGTTGCCAGATTTCCAACGGCCGTTGCGTTCAACAGAAATGCCTGTTCGGGTTCAGATTCCGCTTTGTCTACGGCCGTATAAGCTGCACAATTGATGCAAAACTGAAACTCGTGTTCATCGAAATAACGGGTAAGGGCAACCGCGTCATCGATCAGCAAATTATCTATATCAGTATATAAAAATTCATATTGAGGATAATTGCCTGCAATAGCTTGCAAGGCCTTTCCCAATTGCCCATTGGCACCGGTGACCAATATCTTTTGTTGGTGGTTACTCAAAGTTAAAATTGTTTACAGCTTGCTCAAGATCGGGGTAACACAGATCCTTTTCAGAGATGATGGCTTTATCCGCAGGGATCATCCAGTCGATGTTCAGCGCAGGATCGTTGTACCGGATCCCTCCCTCGGAAGGCTGATGATAGAACTGGTCGCATTTATAAAATACTTCAGCCTGCTCACTCAATACCGAATATCCGTGGGCAAATCCTTGAGGGATCAGTAACTGCTGTTTGTTCTCGGCTGTTAATTTAAGCGTATAAACCTTCCCGTAAGTAGGCGATCCTTTGCGAATATCTACCACAACATCCAGGATGCTGCCACTCAACACCCTGATCAGTTTGGTTTGAGCCTGGGGGTTCAACTGGTAATGCAGCCCACGGATCACGCCATAGGCGGAACTGGCTTGGTTGTCTTGCACAAATCGATGCGTTATGCCTGATGCAGCAAATGATTGCTCATTGTAGGATTCAAAAAAATATCCCCTGCTGTCGGAAAACACCCTTGGTTCAACGATGAGCAATCCGGGAAATCCTGTTTCTATTATCGGCATATTCAGTAATTAATGTAATTGCTTCCTTTTAAATTTCAGCAGCATAGCGCTGTTTAAAAAATTCAATGGTCTCTTTTAATCCGTCCTCAAATCTTTTGGTAGGGCTATAACCCAATAATGTTTTTGCCTGTGTGATATCGGCCAGTGAATTCCTGATATCTCCTGCCCTCGGGTCGCGATGGGTAGCAGCAAAATCACTTTGCAGGTAATCGCGACAGGCATTAAACAAATAATTCACTGAATAACTTTCTCCCACAGCCACATTATAGACTTTGTTCAGGGCTGCTTTATTTTCGCCCAGCATCCCTTTGATATTCACTTGTACAGCATTATCTACAAAGGTGAAATCCCTCGTTTGTTCTCCATCTCCATTGATAAAAACCGGAGTTCTTTTCATGATCCCTTTTACAAACAACGGGATCACTGCAGCATAGGCCCCATCCGGATCCTGGCGCGGACCAAAGATATTGAAATACCGAAAGCCCATCAATTCCAGTCCATATACATCGGCAAAGACCTGCGCATATAACTCATTGGTTTTTTTTGTGGCCGCGTAGGGCGACAAACAATTGCCTAGTTTATTTTCAAGTTTGGGTAAACTGGGTTCATCGCCATATACAGATGAGGAAGATGCATATACCAATCGCTTTACTTTATTGTCGACAGCGGCTTTCAGGATATTGGCAAATCCACCCACATTCACTTCGGTGAAATAAACCGGTTCAGCAATGCTGCGCGGTACACTGCCCAGCGCCGCCTGATGGTTCACATAATCCATGCCGGTACAGGCTTTCATGCAGGTATCAAAATTCCTGATATCGCCTTCCATGAATTCAAAGGCGGGATATTGTTTCAGCACATCCAGGTTGCTTTCAAATCCATTGGCCATATTATCGAGAACGCGAACTTTGGCTGCACCATTACGCAATAAATATTCTGCGATATGGCCGCCAATGAATCCGGCCCCTCCGGTTACCAAAAAGGAATCTCCGCTGATATTGCTGTTGTGAAAAATATCCATTCAGGTTGTATTAATATTTTATAAGCTCCAGTATTCCCGGCTTTGTATCTTTCCCCGGTATATTCCTTTCAGATCGGCCACCAGTGCATTGGGCTTGGTGATGGATGCAAAATAAGCATCATCCAGTGCTTTATAAGCGTTATGCGGTACCGTGATGATCACGGCATCATATTCCTTACCCGGCTCCGGCGTTAATTCAAATCCGTATTCATGTTTCAACTCATCACTTTCGGCATGCGGATCGGTGATGTGTACATTGAGCGAATAGGACTGCAATTCTTTTACTACATCGGCAACCTTGCTGTTGCGAATATCGCTTACATTCTCTTTGAAAGTAGCACCCATGATCAGCACTTGAGCATTCTTTACATTGCCATTATGTTGGATAATGTATTGCAAAACTTTCTTGGCCACATAACCGGCCATGCCATCATTGATCACGCGGCCTGCCAGTATCACCTGACTATCATAACCCAGTTCTTTAGATTTATGCGTTAAATAATAAGGGTCAACGCCAATGCAATGGCCGCCTACCAACCCGGGTTGAAAGCGCAGAAAATTCCATTTTGTTCCGGCGGCTTCCAGTACTTCATAGGTATTGATGCCCATCTTATCGAAGATGATACTGAGCTCATTCATTAACGCGATATTCAGGTCGCGCTGTGTGTTTTCAATGATCTTAGCGGCTTCTGCCACTTTGATTGAAGATGCTTTGTGAACGCCCGCTGCTACCACCAGTTCATATACTTTGGCGATCAGGTCTAAACTTTCGGCATCGCAACCGCTCACTACTTTAACGATGCTCGACAGGGTATGCAGTTTATCGCCCGGATTAATCCTTTCGGGCGAATATCCCATTTTGAAATCAGTACAAAATTTAAGTCCCGATATTTTTTCTATGATGGGCAAACAATCTTCTTCGGTACATCCGGGGTACACGGTACTTTCATACACCACATAATCGCCTTTCTTGATCACTTTTCCGATGGTTTCACTGGCGCGGATCACCGGTACCAGATCGGGAACATTGTGTTCGTCAACCGGAGTAGGTACAGCCACGATAAAGAAATTGGCTTGGCGCAATATATCTAGGTCATTGGTAAATTCAATATCGCAACCTTCAAAAGCAGCGGCCTCTAATTCCTGACTGGGGTCAATATGGTTGCGCATCATCTCTACACGCTTGCTGTTGATGTCGAAACCGATCACTTTAATTTTTTTCGCAAATTCCAGCGCGATCGGCAGTCCTACATAGCCCAGACCGATCACGGCTAATTTCTTTTTCTTATCTAAAAGGTCTTGATACATCTTTCTTGAAATAGGGGTTAAGTAATTTCAATCCCGAAAATACAAAGCACTGGTCGGGAAAATCTTATTTGAATTCCTTTGGTAATTTATACAATTCTTCAGCCGGTAATCCTTTAAAATATTCGTAGGTGATCTTCAGTCCTTCTGCGCGACTGACAGTAGGTTGCCAGTTCAATAATTTTTTTGCCAAACTGATATCGGGCTGTCTTTGTTTTGGATCATCTGTAGGCAACTCTTTAAACACGATCTGTTGAGTAGTGCCGGTTAATTTGATGATCTCTTCTGCAAATTCTTTAAGCGTGATCTCATCGGGGTTGCCAATATTTACCGGTTGGTTATAGTCGCTCATCAATAAACGGTAAATGCCTTCAACCAGGTCATCCACATAACAGAAACTGCGGGTCTGTGATCCATCTCCAAAAACAGTGAGGTCTTCACCCCGCAATGCTTGTCCGATGAATGCAGGCAGCGCCCTTCCGTCATTGAGTCGCATCCTTGGACCGTAAGTATTGAATATCCTTACGATCCGGGTACTTACCTGATGGAAGGTATGGTAGGCCATCGTGATGGCTTCCTGAAATCTTTTGGCTTCATCGTATACGCCTCGGGGTCCTACCGGATTCACATTGCCCCAGTAATCTTCGTTTTGCGGATGAACCAAGGGGTCTCCATAGACCTCACTTGTTGATGCCACCAGGATGGTTGCATTTTTTGCTTTTGCTAAACCCAAACAATTATGTGTGCCCAGTGAACTTACTTTCAGGGTTTGGATGGGTATTTTTAAATAATCGATCGGACTGGCAGGTGAAGCAAAGTGTAGGATATAATCCAGGTCGCCGGTTACATGAATGAATTTGGAAAC
The DNA here is from genome assembly GCA_903878475.1 of uncultured Bacteroidota bacterium. Lineage (GTDB taxonomy): Bacteria > Bacteroidota > Bacteroidia > Chitinophagales > Chitinophagaceae > Ferruginibacter. Next base: position 17,268 of record CAIRHQ010000083.1, read on the forward strand.
ATCGTGATGATAGAATTCAAAGGCTTTCAGTTTGAACAGGTGTTCAATATTTTTCAGGTCGCCGGTGATGAGGTTATCCATGCCGATCACCTGAAACCCTTCGCGGATAAAACGATCGCAAAGATGCGAGCCTAAGAATCCTGCTGCTCCGGTGATCAGTACTTTTCCCTTGCTTGATGCAGGTGAATGGATGGGCTCGGTATGGGTTGTTTTTGGTGTTGACAAGTCGGCTTTGTTTTTATGCTTCAGAAAAAAATTGGCCTGGTGTTGATCGTCTGTTGAAACTATGGATTCACTGTTTTTCTTCCAACACTTTCATAATGGAAACCCAATTCTTCCATTTTGTGCAGGTCGAACAGATTCCTTCCATCGAAAATTACTTTATTTTTCAATAAGCTGCTTATTTTCGAGAAATCCGGTGTTCTGAATTCGCTCCATTCCGTGGCGATCACTAGTGCATCTGCGTCGATAAGGGCATCATATTGCCTGTCGGAAAATTGGATGCGATCGCCCAGCAATTGTTTCACATTCTTCATGGCTTCGGGGTCGTAGGCAGTGATTTGTGCACCTGCTTCCAGCAAGGCTTCAATGATGTCTAAGGCCGGAGCTTCCCGAATATCATCGGTATTGGGTTTGTATGCAAGTCCCCAAAGCGCGATCTTTTTTCCTTTCAGATCGCTTTGGAACCAGTTCTTTATTTTAGGCAGTAAATGTTGTTTTTGTTTTTTGTTGACCAGCATCACGGCTTCCAGTAATTTGAAATCATAACCGGCTTCACCGGCCGATTTTGCCAGGGCCTGAACGTCTTTGGGGAAGCAGCTTCCGCCATACCCGATGCCGGGAAACAGGAAGCGTCGGCCGATCCTTTCATCGCTGCCCATGCCTTTACGCACCATATCAACGTCGGCGCCTAAACGCTCGCAGAGTTGGGCGATCTCATTCATGAAACTGATCTTGGTAGCCAGAAATGCATTGGCGGCATACTTGGTAAGTTCGGCAGATTTTTCGTCCATGAAGATGATGGGGTTGCCTTGTCGTACAAAGGGGATGAATAGTTCGTTCATCATCTTTTTTGCTTTTTCAGATCCTGTGCCGATCACCACCCGGTCGGGTTTCATAAAATCATCTACGGCTACGCCTTCGCGTAAGAACTCGGGATTAGACACCACATCAAAAGCCTCAGACAAATTAGCGTCTGTTTTCAGAATGGCGGCTTTCACTTTATCGGCAGTACCTACCGGAACGGTACTCTTGTCTACGATCACTACATAACCCTTGGGATCGATCATTCCACCCAGGTCATGGGCTACGCCCAGGATATATTTCAGATCAGCACTACCATCTTCTCCCGGAGGAGTAGGCAGGGCCAGGAAGATGATCTGTGCTCCCTCAATACCAGCTTTCAGGGAAGTTGTAAAATGCAATCTGCCTTCTTTCTGATTGCGCAGGAAAAGCTTTTCCAGTCCGGGTTCATAAATGGTGATCTGTCCGGCATTCAATTTTTCTACGATGGTCGTGTTGATGTCAACACATATAACATCATTTCCGGTCTCTGCAAAGCATGTGCCTGTAACCAGTCCAACATAACCCGTACCTATAACCGCTATTTTCATGGTCTATTTATTTGTGTAGTCTAATACATGTGAAACAATGAAATTAAGTTGTTCCTCATCCAGTTCTGTGTGGATGGGGAGGGAGATCACCCTTTCGGTGAGCCAGTCGGTGATCGGCAATTGGTAACTGCTTCCGCCGAAGGAATCAAACATCTTTTGGCGGTGGGCCGGCACCGGATAATAGATCATGGAGGGCACGCCTTTTTCGGCCAGGTAAGCATTCATCCCATCGCGGTAAGCGGCTGGGTTTTCTTTGGCATCCAGGATCAGGGTGTATTGATGAAAAACATGTTTGTTATTGGCGGCACGATACGGTGTGCGAATGACCGCATTACCTGCAAAGGCTGCGTCATAGAAATCGGCTGCTTTTCTGCGCGCCACAATATAGTTGTCGAGATGTTTCAATTTAATATCCAGGATGGCGGCTTGCATGGCATCCAGTCTGGAGTTGCAACCTACCACATCGTGGTAATAGCGTTTGCTTTGTCCGTGCGAAGCGATCATCTTAATGGAAGCGGCCAGCTGATCATTGTCGGTAAAGATGGCACCGCCATCACCAAAAGCGCCCAGGTTCTTGGAAGGGTAGAAGGAGGTACATCCGATATGTCCGATGCTGCCCGTCTTCTTCGTGGTGCCGTTGCCGAAAGTGTAATCACAACCGATGGCCTGTGCATTATCTTCAATCACGAAAAGTTTGTGTTGTGCAGCGATCTCCATGATGCGTTCCATATTGGCGGCCTGTCCGTATAGGTGAACAGGAATAATGGCCTTGGTTCGAGGCGTGATGGCTTTTTCTATGGCATCTGGATCAATGCAAAAAGTTTTAGGATCCACTTCTACAAATATGGGTTTGATGCGCAGCAATGCGGCCACTTCTACCGTGGCGATATAGGTAAAGGAAGGGGTGATCACTTCATCTCCGGGTTCCAGTCCGAGTGCCATCATCGCGATCTGCAAGGCATCCGTGCCATTGGCACAGGGGATACAATGCTTTGATCCGTGGTATTGTCCCAGGTGTTCGGTGAAATCATTGACTACTTTTCCGCCAATGAACATAGCACTCTCCATCACCGCCAAAACAGCCGCATCTACTTCGGGTTTGATATGCTGATACTGGGTACGGGTATCCACCATTTGTAAGGGTCTCATAATAGGTTATTTATGCGGCGCAAAGATAACGATTCAAATAGCAATTTATTATTAAGGATTTGGGATTAGATTTGCTGGAAATTCTGTTGTGGGACAAATCTTCTATACCATATTCATTTACCTGTATGCCCTGGGGATACGGGTTGCGGCTTTATGGAATCCGAAGGCAAAGCGATGGGTGCAGGGGCGAAGGGAACAGGAGATTCCAAAATCTTCCAACCAAGGCGCCAACACCGTTTGGATGCATTGTGCCAGTCTGGGCGAATTTGAACAAGGGCGCCCCTTGTTGGAAGCCTTAAAACAGCGTTACCCTGAGATGCAAATTGTACTCAGCTTTTTTTCTCCATCGGGATATGAAGTAGTAAAAGGCGATCCTTTGGCCAACCGCATCGTTTATCTTCCAATGGATTCACCCGTTCATGCCCGCGCATTCATCGATGCCATTCAGCCAACCCTGGTGCTATGGGTGAAATACGAATTCTGGTTTTATTATCTGGATGAATTGAGAAAAAGGAAAATTCCCCTCGTGTTGGTATCCGGCATCTTCCGCGCTAACCAGCCATTTTTTGCCTGGTACGGATCGATCTGGAGAAAGATGCTGGAGGCGTTCACTTGCTTTTTTGTACAGAACGAGTCGTCTAAGCAATTGCTCGAATCCCTTTCCGTTAAACAGCGTGTATCCGTTACCGGTGACACTCGTTTCGACCGGGTGATTGCCATTGCCGAACATGCTGAACCGGTTCCGTTTATCGCTCAATTTTGTGGTCAACAATCCGTGATCGTGGCGGGTAGTACCTGGAGAGAGGATGAGATCGAACTTTCTCATTTTGTGAAAGTGCATCCCGAAATAAAATTTATCATTGCTCCTCACGAGATCGACGATCTGCACCTGGAGGAGATTAAAAAAATATTCCCCCATTCAATTTTTTATTCTGAACTGGCTGCCACATCGGGCAACCCGGTAATACCGGCGCATGTGCTGATCATGAATAATATGGGTATGCTGTCGCGGGTATACCAACATGCCGATATCGCTTATGTAGGCGGAGGGTTTGGAAAAGACGGCGTACACAATGTACTGGAGCCGGCGGTGTATGGTAAGCCGGTGGTATTCGGTCCGGAGTATGAAAAATTTGATGAAGCGGTTGGCTTGCTGGAAGCCGGTGCTGCACTTAGTTATGGAGATCCGATGGGGTTGGAAAATTTACTGCACGACTGGTTGCAGGATGAAAAATTACGCGAACAGACAGGGAAGGCTGCACGGGAATTTGTGTACAGCAAAACAGGTGCTACGCAACAGATCCTTCAATATATTCAGGAGAATCGTCTTCTTACCAATTGATCAAACTGCTTCACCACAGCATCATTATCTTTCCATCCATTTTTTAGTTTTAATTCCCTGCTGATCCAGTATTCGGCCTCAGGTAAAATGGAAAAACTATTGATGGTTTTGATGCTGCGTTCATAACTTACCTCATCTCCGCGGAACAATTCATTGATGAATAGGTAGCGGTCATTTACACCGATGGCCTTGCGCAGATCGCGCACAGGAGGTTCGGCTAAAGTATCTCCAAGATCGATCTTCGACTGTTTTAATTTTTCATTAACCGTAGGTGTATGTATAACGATCGTTTCCTTTTTTATTTTATTTTCTGGCTTCGATTCCGAGGGTCGCAGATGTGCTAATGTGGGTATAATGTCATCCACTTCATCATCGGTTTCAAAAACAATTGCCGGTTTGTTGTGCACACTGATCTGCTGCATCACTTCCGCATTCCTTTTTATTTCCTCCAACTCTGCTTCTAGCTCTGCTTCATCAACCTGCAATACTTCAATGATCTTTTCTTCTTCAACCGGCGGATGCATGTCCTTATTTTCTGGGGCCGGATACTCCGGAGTGTTATTGCCAGAAATGGTAATAGTAACGGGGTTGCCGGGCAATACTCCAGGGTTGGTCGTTTGCAGGTGCAGCAACTCGGCCTGTAACATCTGAACCGTCAGGAGCAGACTAGCAGCCGGTGCCTGTTGTTCAAATTGTTCCTGTAATTTTTTCAGGAGTGTCTCCACTCTTTCCATGATAAAGTATATTTTTGATGCCCATTGGGGCAATCAGCAATAAATGCTTTCCCTAAGTTACTAACTCAATTTTATAAAATATATATAAATGTTTATAGAACCCAATTTCAAAGGCGAAAAACGCGGATGGATAGAAGTGATCTGCGGCAGTATGTTCAGTGGTAAAACAGAAGAACTGAT
>CAIRHQ010000084.1 GCA_903878475.1 uncultured Bacteroidota bacterium
ATGGCTGCAGTCATTGATTGTTCATTACGGATTCGCCAAACCTGAACGAGTGCAAGAACTAGAGATCCAAGGGTTACAGATAACTGCGTGATTGGTCGAAGTGCCTTAGACATGAAAGCTTCAACGAGCACACCGATAAGTGCACCGCCAAGCAGAATAAGCATTGGTGATAAAAGTGTGTAGTTAAGAACTGGTGCGTTGAATACCATTATTTATCACCATTCGTTGGAGCTGGATCAGTAAAGCCCATTTGAGCAATGACATGTGCCGATGCTGGGTTAATAACCTTAAGCAGCGGCGAAGGATAGAAACCGAGCGCAATGATGATCGCGATTACCGGAGCTATTGCGATTTTTTCGCGAAGATTGAGATCGCTTAGGTTTTCATTACCTGGAGTAGTTGGTCCATGCAACGCTTTTTGAACTGGAATCAAGATGTACAAAGCGGCCAATACAATTCCAAATGTTGCAATCACTGCATGCACTGGATATCTAGTAAATGTTCCAACAAGAACTAAGAATTCGCTCACAAAGCTAGACATACCAGGCAGCGCTAGCGAAGACATTCCAGCTAAGAAGAATGACCAAGCCATCACTGGGGTAACTCGCTGCAATCCGCCGAAGTCTGCAATTGTTGAAGATCCGCGACGAGAAATCATCCAGCCACCGACTAAGAAGAGCGCTGCAGTGGAGAAACCGTGATTAAACATATACAAAGTAGCTCCGCTCTGGCCTTGTGAGGTCATTGCAAAGATTCCCATTGTGATGAAACCAAAGTGAGAGATAGATGTAAATGCAATCAAACGCTTGAGATCGCGCTGGCCAATTGCAAGGAATGCACCATAAACAATTGAGATAACGGCTAGGACCAGGATCATTGGGGTAAATGTCTTGCTGGCATCAGGGAACAAAGTCAGGCAGTAGCGAATCATTCCAAAAGTTCCGACTTTATCTAGAACACCTAACAACAAAACTGAAGTTCCAGGTGTTGCAGATTGCGCAGCATCTGGCAGCCATGTGTGAAGTGGCCATAGTGGGGCTTTAATTGCAAAGGCGATAAAGAATCCGAGGAATAAGAAGTTCTGAGTTGTTGAACTCATCTCTAAGTGAGAAAGAGCTACAAGGTCAAAGGTGTGACCACCCTGAGCACCTGACATAACGTATAGCGCAATGATTGAAGCCAACATCAGCAATCCACCGAAGAGACTGTAAATCAAGAACTTCACTGCAGCAGCTGAACGCTCCCCTGAACCATAACCACCAATAAGGAAGTAAACAGGAATTAACATCGCTTCAAAGATTACGTAGAACAAGAAAACATCCGTTGCGGCAAAGACGCCGATCATCATTGTCTCTAGAACAAGAATAAGAATGTAGAAAACCTTTACTGACCAACGGCCACCATGTGCTTCATTCCAGCCAGCTAGTACAACAATCGGTGCCAAGATCGTAGACATCAAAATCAAGACAAGTGCTAGACCGTCAATACCAACAGCGAAGTTGATTCCAAAAGATGGGATCCATGAGTATTTTTCTACAAATTGAAGATCAACGTTATCGCGCTCAAAACCAACGGCTATTGCGATCGTTGCCGCTGCAACAATCAAGGTGGTGGCAAGTGCTACTTGCTTAGTCAGCGTCTCTTTAGCCTTGGGGGTGGCAGCAACTGCAACTGATCCAATTATCGGTAAGAACATTAAAAGCGTTAATGAGTTCATTACTTAGTCACCACCCAAATCGCTGCAATCAAAAGGGACGCTCCAACAAGAATGAGTGCTGCATAACTGCGGACAAATCCGCTTTGGAGGCCACGGAGAATTGAACCTGAGCCCATCGCTAACTGGCCAACACCGCGCACAGCACCATCAATAACAGCTTCATCGGTCTTAACAAGCACCTGCGTTAACTGCTGGCCTGGGCGCATAAAGACCGCTTCATTGAATCGGTCCTGCATCAAATCTTGGCGGGCAATCTTTGTAAATACTGAAACATCTTCTGGTGCAACTGCTGCAACTTCTTGGCGTGAATACTTCAAGAATGCGATTGCTACACCGATGGCAACCATTGCAAGGGCAAGGCCCGAAACAACGATTGGTGAAAGAAGTTCTTTATGCTCACCGTGGTGTTCAAAGAGTGGTGCTAGCCAATTTACTAATGCATCTCCGCGGCTAAGCAAGAAACCAGATGAAACTGATCCAATTGCAAGAATAGCCATTGGTAACCACATCAGTAGTGGGGATTCATGTGGGTGGGCTTCATCATCCCATCGTGATTTACCAGTAAAAGTAAGAATCATTACGCGAGTCATATAGAAGGCAGTAATACCTGCACCTAGCAAAGTCACTGTTCCTAAGATGATTCCCTTAATTCCACCGGCGTTAAATGCGGTTTCAATAATCATGTCTTTTGAATAGAAACCAGCAAATGGTGGAACTCCAAGAATCGCTAGGTAACCAAGGCCAAATGTCACAAATGTAATTGGCATGAACTTACGAAGTGCGCCGTATTTGCGCATATTTACTTCATCGTTCATTCCATGCATAACTGATCCAGCTCCAAGGAACATTCCAGCTTTGAAGAAACCGTGAGTGAGCAAGTGCATGATCGCAAATGCATAACCAACTGGGCCAAGACCTGCACCTAAAATCATGTAGCCGATCTGAGACATTGTTGAAGCAGCAAGTGCCTTTTTAATGTCATCTTTTGCAGTACCGATAAGTGCACCGAATAACAATGTAATTGCGCCAACGATGACTACTAATAGCTGCGCAGTTGGTGCCGCATCAAATATAAAGTTAGAGCGAGTAATCAAGTAGACGCCAGCGGTAACCATCGTCGCCGCGTGAATAAGAGCTGAAACCGGTGTTGGGCCAGCCATCGCATCGCCCAGCCATGCCTGCAATGGGAATTGAGCAGATTTACCAGTTGCTGCAACTAACAACATAATGCCGATAGCTGTTAACGCACCCGTTGAAGTGTGGTGGGCATGCTCTTTAATTCCTTCAAAGGAGACAGTTCCGATAGTTGCAAAAGCAATCATGATGGCAAATGAAAGTCCCATGTCACCAATACGGTTCATGACAAAGGCCTTTTTAGATGCAGTTGCATAGGCTGGCTTGTGATTCCAGAAGCCAATTAGCAGGTATGAAGCAAGACCTACGCCTTCCCAACCAACATAAAGGTTGAGATAGCTATTGCCTAGAACTAACAAAAGCATCGCTGCAATAAACAGGTTTAAATATGCAAAAAAACGGCGACGATCGTGATCGTGCGACATGTAGGAAATTGAGTAGATATGAATCAAAGTTCCGACGCCCGTAATAAGTAGGACGAAACAGATTGAAAGTTGATCCAGAAGAAGTCCGGCATCAACGTTAAATGTTCCAACTGAGATCCACTCAAAAAGCTTTTGAGTAACTGGGCGGGCTTCATTTGTACGGCCAAGCATCTGTGAAAGTTGGTACAAGCCAACTGCAAATGAAGAGGCTGACATAAGCGTTCCAAGGATGTGGCCCCACTTATCGGCGCGACGTCCAGCAAGCAAAAGAATCGTTGCACCAAGTAATGGCAGTGCGATTAAGTAAACGAGGCTATTTGAAGTTGTCATCTTTATCGCTTCAACAAACTAGCATCATCAACAGATGCTGATCGGCGTGAACGATAAATCGTCACGATAATTGCCAGACCAACTACAACTTCACATGCCGCAACCACCATCGTAAAGAAAGCGATTACCTGACCGTTGAGGTCTCCATTGATTCTAGAGAAAGTTACAAAAGCTAAATTTGCAGCATTAAGCATGAGTTCAATACACATGAAGACAACGATTGCGTTGCGTCGAACAACTACGCCAACGGCGCCAATAGTGAAGAGAAGTGCTGATAGATATAGATAGTTGGCTGCATCCATTTACTTCTCCTCCCCTGCGCTTGTATCAACTGTTCCAAGTTCAAATACGCCTGAGTTCAACATGTCGCCACGGGCTTGAAGAGTGGCGTTAATGGAGTTTGCCGCCGGTGTGCCATCTGGCAAAAGCGCAGGAACATCAACGGCGTTGTGACGGGCAAAAACTCCAGGACCTGGAAGGCCAGCGGCATTTGCAAGAGAGTTTCCACGAAAGCGTGCAGTTGAAAGCTCGCGCTGAGTTGGTCGAGTTTGAACGCGCTGGTGATGTGCAAGAACCATTGCGCCAAGAGCTGCAGTTATAAGAAGCGCTGAAACAACTTCAAATGGCCACACATATGTTGAAAATAGTAGTTGTGCTAATCCCTTAACGTTTCCATCGGCATTTGCAGTTGCAAGACCAACACCACTTCGGCCCAAAGTTGCACGGCCAAGAAGTGAAACCATTAATCCACCAAAGCCAACTGCTGCAGTAATTGCAATTGGGCGAAGTCCAGTAATTGTCTCGGTTAATGAGTCAGATGAATCGACACCAACGAGCATAAGAATAAAGAGGAAGAGCATCATGACTGCGCCTGTGTAAACCACGATCTGGACGATGCCAAGGAAAAGAGCTTCTTGAGCGATGTAGAACATTGCAAGGTTAATCATGACTGATGCCATCAAGATCGCTGAGTGAACTGCTTTCTTAACTAACAACATACCCAGCGCTGCAGCAACTGTTAATGGTGCAAGAACCCAAAACAAAACTGCTTCTGGGGTTTGTGTCTGCCCAACGGCGATAGCTAAATCAACCATTTACTTCACATCCTGAGATGGGTGTGACTGCTTAACATCACCCTTGTAGTAATTACTGTCATCCATATCTGGATACATTGGATGCGGAGGCATCAACATTCCTTGGCGCAGCGGAGCTAACAAATCTTCTTTTTCAAAAATCAACTTGCTACGAGAATCATCAGCTAACTCATACTCATGAGTCATTGTGAGAGCACGTGTTGGGCAGGCTTCAATGCAAAGACCGCAGAAAACGCAGCGCAGATAGTTAATTTGATAGACCTTGCCATAGCGCTCACCAGGAGACATTTGATTTTCTTTAGTGTTGTTTGCGCCTTCAACATAAATAGCATCTGCCGGGCATGCCCATGCACATAGTTCGCAACCAATGCACTTCTCTAAACCATCTGGATGGCGATTGAGTTGGTGGCGGCCATGAAAACGATCTTGAGTTGGTGCCTTAACCTCTGGGTATTCAACAGTAAGTGTCTTTTTAAACATCTTTGAGAATGGAACCCAAAAACCTTTGAGGTGGCCTAAGAGGCCAACAGATTCGCCGGTTTCTATCTGTGTGAAGGCAACATCATTAACTGATATCTCACTCTTCTTTAGCGGTTCGAGTTGCTCAGACATGATCGCCTCCTTTACCAGCTTGTGAAACATTGATATTTGAAACGCTCATTGGAATCGTTGGTACAGAAAATGATGGTTCGCTTACCTCAACCTCAAATGATTGAAGCTTTTTCTTTTTAGCGTTTTCAAAGCCGATATTTACTGCCATAACCAGCAGTACAACAGCGCTTGCAAAGCCAACAACAAATACTCGCGGAGCACCTTGCAGTGAAAGTGTGCGAAGTGTTGCGACAACTAATACCCAGAGGATTGAGGATGGAATCAAGACTTTCCAACCAAACTGCATGAACTGGTCATAGCGAAGACGAGGCAATGTGCCGCGCAGCCAGACAAAGACAAAGAAGAAGACCAAAACCTTTGAGAAGAACCAAATTGCGGTAAACCAACCACCTAACCAGGCTTCAGTAAATCCAAGACCTGGCAATGCGTGATATCCGCCAAGGAATAACGTTGTGGCAAGTGCTGAAACTGCGATGATGTTTACATACTCAGCCAAGAAGAAGAGTGCGAACTTAAGTGATGAGTACTCGGTATGGAAACCACCAACGAGTTCGCCTTCTGCTTCAGCCAAGTCAAATGGTGCGCGGTTAGTTTCACCGACCATTGAGATTGCATAAATAACAAATGATGGGAATAAGACAACCCCGTACCAAGTCGTTGATTGCGCGGCAACGATATCTGATGTGGACATTGATCCTGCATAGATAAAGACTGCAACTAATGAAAGGCCCATGGCAACTTCATAAGAAATTACTTGTGCACTAGAGCGCAATCCTCCAAGAAGTGGATATGTGGAACCTGATGACCAACCGGCCAACACAATGCCGTAAACACCAACAGATGCAATTGCTAATACATATAAGACACCCACTGGAAGGTCAGTTAACTGCATTGCAGTTTTGTGACCAAAGAGTGAAACTTCGCCAGTAATTGGAATTACAGCAAACGACATAAAACATGTTGTCGCACTAATGATTGGTGCAATAACAAAAACGATCTTGTCAGCAGCAGCTGGGATTAAATCTTCTTTAAGCGCTAACTTCACGCCATCGGCAAGGGCCTGAATCAAACCAAATGGTCCAACACGGTTAGGGCCTGGACGCTCTTGCATACGACCAACGATGCGACGCTCGCCCCATACTGACATCAGGGTGAGAACAACACAGAAAATAAAGACTAGTAGCGCCTTAATCGCAATGATTGCGCCGGAATCTGCGCCAATGAGCTCTGCTGTTGTCATGCTTTCACCACCGTCACTACTGCGCCATGTGCAACGCCTAGATTTACAAGTAATTGAGAGCCACGTGAATTACGCGGTGCCCACACTGCATCGTCATGAATATCTTCAACTAATGCGTTCAAAGTGATTGAACCTAAAGAAGTTGAAATCTTGAGTTTGTCGCCATCGACTACGCCGAGTGCCTCTGCTCGCTTTGGTGAGATAACTGCAACAGTCTTGCGAGCAGTGCCGGCAAGGTTTTCTTCACCCTGTTGCAAAGTTCCAAGATCGAGCAAACGACGCCATGAAGTGAGAATAAATTGATCACCGCTTACTGCTGATTGTGAAGGAGCAGAAACTTTATTCAGTGATACTCGGGCGCCATCCCATTTACCAAGGGATGCAATCTCTTTAATCGCGGCCGTAACAGTTGCAAGATTTACACTTGTTCCCATTTCCTCTGCAATCATTGAAAGAATACGAAGATCACTTCGATTGAGTGAATCGGCAACGGCGGCATCAAATGAACGTGCGCGGCCTTCCCAGTTGAGGAATGACCCGCTTTTTTCAGTAACTGCTGCAACTGGCAAGACAACATCTGCACGTTGTGTAACTGCGCTGCTTGCGATCTCTAGTGAAACTACAAAAGCCTTTTCTAATGCTGCAAGAGCCGCTTGGCTATTTTCACCATCAAGTGGATCAACACCACCCACTAGTAATGCTCCGATTTCACCAGAGTTAACCGCGGCATAGATCTCTTGTGTGCTTTTTCCAATTGAAGTTGGCAGTGCATCTGTGCCCCACACTGCTGCAATATCAACGCGAGCTGCTGCATCTGTAACTGGACGACCACCTGGCAATAGATTGCCGATAGCTCCAGCTTCAAGGGCGCCGCGTTCTCCTGCGCGACGTGGAATCCATGCAATCTTTGCGCTACTTGCATCGGCAAGGGCGGCAACTGCACTTAATACTCCAGCGCTTTCGCCTGCTCGCTCGCCCACCAAAATAATTGATTTTGCGCTCAGTGATTGTGAAGCAATAGCTCCTGCTTCTTGCCCTGGAGCAACCTTTACAAACTCACCTTTGAGTTTTTCAACTCCAATTGAAAGCTTGGTTGCAATTGCAGTGATCTTTAAAGCACGTTTGCGTACTTGTTTATTCAAACGCAAGAAGACAATTGGAGATTCTTCTTCTGGCTCAAAGCCAACGAGTAGAACTTGATCTGCACGATCGATATCCAAATAAGTAGTTGTTGAACCAACAACTCGTGCTGCTAGGAATTCGCGCTCTTCATCAGATGAAAGACGTGAACGGAAATCAATATCGTTTGTGCCAAGTGCAACACGTGCAAACTTGCTATATCCATATGCATCTTCATGTGTTGCTCGGCCACCAACAAGAACTGCCGCCTTTGCAGCTTTTAAACCATTTGCTGCAGCTGCTAACGCCTCTGGCCAAGAAGCTGCAACTAATTCACCCGCTGAATTACGAACAAGTGGTGTAGTTAAGCGATCAACTGACGTTACATATTTAAATGCCCAACGGCCTTTGTCGCAGTTCCACTCTTCATTAACAGTTGCATCATCACCGGCAAGGCGACGTAAAGTCTTTCCGCGGCGAACATCGGTACGCATATCGCAACCTGACGCGCAGTGTTCGCATGCAGATGGTGTTGATACTAAATCAAATGGACGTGCACGGAACCGGTATGAAGCGCCAGTCAACGCACCCACTGGACATATCTGAACTGCATTGCCAGAGAAATAGGATTCAAATGGCTGGTTCTCGTAAATTCCTACTTGCTGCAATGCGCCGCGTTCATTCAATGTAATAAATGGATCTGAAGCGATCTGTGCTGAGAAACGTGTGCAGCGAGCACATAGAACACAGCGTTCGCGATCAAGTAAAACCTGTGAAGAGATATTTATTGGCTTTTGGAATGTGCGTTTAACACCTTCAAAACGAGTTTCTCCCTGGCCATTGCTCATTGCCTGGTTTTGTAATGGGCACTCGCCGCCCTTGTCGCACACTGGGCAATCAAGTGGGTGGTTAATAAGCAAAAGCTCCATCACTCCGCGCTGTGCTTTTTCGGCAACAGGTGAAGTCAGTTGAGTCTTAACAATCATTCCTGGCTCAACTGGAATCGTGCAAGAAGCCTGTGGCTTTGGAAATGCACGTCCATTAATTTCAATATCAACTAGACATTGGCGACAAGCACCAACTGGATCTAGAAGTGGGTGGTCACAGAAACGCGGAATCTGAATTCCAAGTTTTTCTGCCGCGCGAATAACAAGAGTTCCCTTAGGAACGCTAACTTCAAATCCATCAACTACGACCGTGATCATCTCGGAAACTTCGGTAGTCATTTATGCACCTGCCCCTGCGAAGAGAGTTGATGCAACTGGATCAAATGGGCAACCACCATGAGTGATGTGTGCGATGTATTCATCGCGGAAATATTTAATTGATGAAGTGATTGAGCTTGTCGCGCCATCACCAAGCGCACAAAATGATCGACCCATAATGTTGTCGCAAAGATCGAGCAACTTAGCAAGATCTGCTTCAGTGCCCTTGCCCGCTTCAAGATCGCGCAAGAGTTGAACTAGCCACCATGTGCCTTCGCGACATGGTGTGCACTTTCCACATGATTCATGCTTATAGAACTCAGTCCAACGTAATACTGCGCGAACAACACAGGTTGTTTCATCAAAGATTTGTAGCGCTTTTGTGCCAAGCATTGAACCAGCTGCTGCAACGCCTTCGTAATCCAGGGCAACATCTAAATGCTCGGCTGTAAAGATTGGAGTAGATGAACCACCAGGTGTCCAGAACTTCAATGTGTGTCCTTCGCGAACTCCGCCAGATAGTTCAAGGATTTCGCGCAATGTAATTCCAAGTGGTGCTTCAAACTGACCAGGGTTTTTTACATGGCCAGATAATGAGTACAGCGTTGCGCCTTTGCTCTTCTCGGTGCCCATGGCTTGGTACCACTCGGCACCGTTAGCAATAATCGCTGGAACTGCAGAGATTGATTCAACGTTATTGACAACTGTTGGACGTGCATAAAGACCTGCAATAGCTGGAAATGGTGGGCGCAAACGAGGCTGACCGCGGAAACCTTCGAGTGAATCTAGGAGCGCAGTTTCTTCACCACAGATATATGCACCGGCGCCGATATGTAAAACAACATCGATTCCATTGCCTAAGAGACCTGCTTTGTAGGCATCTTCAATAGCTTGATTGAGGCGGCGCGCAACGTGCGTTACTTCGCCACGAATATAAATAAATGCATGCTTTGCGCGAATAGCATGGCAAGCAATGATGCATCCTTCAACAAGAACGTGTGGGTTGGCCATAAGCAATGGCATGTCCTTACAAGTTCCTGGCTCTGATTCATCGGCATTAACAACCAAGTAGTGATCTTTATTATCGCCCTGAGGAATAAATCCCCACTTCATACCAGTTGGGAAACCAGCGCCACCGCGACCACGAAGACCAGAATCTTTAACAAGTTGAATGACAGCATCTGGATCCATAGCAAGTGCCTTTGCAGATGCGGTGTATCCGCCATGACGTTTGTAGGCTTCAATGGTAAATGAATCTTTTTCATCCCAGTGCGCAGAAAGAATCGGAGTTAACTTAGTCATTTACTTAGTTTCTCCCTTAGCGATTTTCAAACCAAGAAGTGACGGAGCACCTGCTTGAACACCTTCATGTGCTTTTCCATCATTTAATCCAGCAAGTACTTCTGAAGCTTGTTTCCATGTAACTAAAGTATTTGGTCCACGTGTTGGAGGCTTTGGATTGCCAGCGCGCATTGAATCAACTAGATCTTTTGCTGACTGCACAGTCTGGTTGTCATAGAACTCCCAGTTGGCCATTACAACTGGCGCATAATCACATGCAGCGTTGCACTCAATATGCTCGAGTGAAACCTTTCCATCAGTAGTAACGCCATCGTTTTCAATACCAAGGTGATCCTTAAGTGCATCCATGATTGCGTCTCCGCCCATAATGGCGCACAAAGTATTTGTGCAAACTCCTACGTGGTATTCACCTACTGGCGTTGGCTTGTACTGGGTATAAAAGGTAGATACAGCAGTGACTTCAGCTGCAGCTAAATCAAGTAGCTTTGCAATTACTTCAATGCCCTCGTTAGTTACATAACCAGCACGTGATTGAACAAAGTGCAGCAAAGGCATGATTGCAGAGCGTGAACGTGGATAACGCTTAATGATCGTTTCCATAATTGCTAGATCTTCGTTTGAGAATGCCATTAGCGGTCAACGCCTCCCATAACTGGATCGATAGAAGCAACTGCACCGATGATGTCAGCGATCATTCCGCCTTCACTCATTGCAGAAGTTGCTTGCAAGTTATTAAAAGACGGTTCACGGAAATGCATACGATATGGATGCGTTCCGCCGTCAGAGACAATATGCGCTCCGAGTTCACCACGTGGTGATTCAATCGCTGCATAAACCTGTCCGGTTGGAACGCGGAAACCTTCAGTTACTAATTTGAAGTGGTGAATCAAAGACTCCATTGATGTTCCCATGATTTCGCGGATGTGATCAAGAGAGTTTCCAAGTCCATCGCCACCAAGAGCTAACTGCGCTGGCCATGCAATCTTCTTGTCGGCAACCATTACTGGCGCGCCTTGAAGTTTTTCTAACTTATCAAGTGCCTGCTCAACAATACGAAGTGATTGTTCAAGTTCATTCATGCGGATTAAGAAGCGACCATAAACATCGCAAGTATCTGCTGTAATAACATCAAAGTTATAGTCTTCATATCCACAATAAGGTTGCATCTTGCGAAGATCCCAAGGAAGACCGGTAGAGCGAAGTACAGGCCCTGTGATTCCAAGAGTTGTGCAACCTGCAAGATCTAAATAGCCAATACCTTGTGTGCGCTTCATCCAAATAGAGTTTCCAACAAGCAGTGTTGTGTTGTCTTTGAAGTTTTTGCGCATCAACTTAACTGCATCACGAATCTTTGGAATCGCACCTTCAGGAAGATCCTGCTGGACTCCGCCTGGGCGGACATAGGCCATATTCATGCGAAGGCCTGTAATCATTTCAAAGAGATCTAGAACGATTTCGCGCTCACGGAAAGCAAAGAACATAGGTGAAATTGCACCGAGTTCGAGGGCTCCTGTACCAAGTGCCACCATGTGTGAAGAAATACGGTTGAGCTCCATCATCATCACGCGGATAACAGTTGCGCGCTCTGGAACATCGTTAGTAATTCCCAAGAGTTTTTCAACCGCTAAGCAATAAGCAGTTTCATTAAAGAGTGGCCCTAGGTAATCCATACGTGTGACGAATGTTGTGCCCTGTGTCCAGCTGCGATATTCCATGTTCTTTTCAATACCTGTGTGAAGGTATCCAATTCCGCAACGTGCTTCGGTAACGGTTTCGCCTTCAAGTTCTAGAACTAAACGAAGCACACCGTGTGTTGATGGGTGCTGCGGACCCATGTTTACAACAACGCGCTCTTCTTTAGTAGAACCAATTTCTTGAACGAGTGAATCCCAATCGCCACCAGTTACTGAATAGACAGTTCCTTCAGTGGTATCACGAGATGGTGCATACGGATCAAAAGTTGTCACTTGTAACTCCTTCGCTCATTAGGAGGCGGAGTTGTTGCACCTTTGTATTCAACTGGAATTCCACCAAGTGCATAATCCTTGCGTTGTGGGTGACCTTGCCAATCATCTGGCATCAAGATTCGTGTAAGACCTGGATGACCATCAAAGATAATTCCAAACATGTCAAAAGTTTCGCGCTCGTGCCAGTTATTACCAGCCCATACTTCAACAACAGATGGAATATGTGCATCTGCATCAGGAACAGAAACTTCTAAACGCACACGTCGATTATTAGTAAGTGAAAGTAGAGGATAAACCGCATGTAGTTCGCGGCCTGCATCAGTTGGGTAATGAATGCCAGAAACACCCATGCACATTTCAAACTTCAATGTGTCACGAAGAATCATTGATACTTCAACAAGTTTTTCACGCTTTACATGCAGAGTTAATTCACCGCGATCAACAACCACGCGCTCAATTGCCTCTGAAAATAATGGGTACGCGCGCTCTAAATCATCGGCAACTTCATCAAAATAGCTGCCATAGGGACGCTCAGATGAGCCTGTAGAGGCCGCTGTGCGAACTAGTCCGCCATAGCCAGATGTGTCTCCGGTGCCACGGGCACCAAACATTCCTTGATCGCTCATTTATGCCAGCAAGCCCTTCATCTCAATAGTTGGCTTTGCATTCATTGCAGCAAGCTCAACTTCCTTGATGATTTCTGCGCGATTTGAACCAAGTTTTTCATCATAAATCTTTGAGTGAAGTTTCAAGATTGCATCGAGCAACATCTCAGGACGTGGTGGGCAACCTGGCAGATAAATATCTACTGGAACAACGTGGTCCACACCTTGCACGATTGCGTAGTTGTTAAACATTCCACCTGATGATGCGCAGGCACCCATTGCAATAACCCATTTAGGGGCTGCCATTTGATCGTAAATCTGTCGTAGTACTGGCGCCATTTTGTTTGATACTCGACCGGCAACGATCATCAAATCTGCCTGTCGTGGAGAGGCGCGGAAAACTTCCATACCAAAACGTGAAATGTCATATTTAGCAGCTGATCCAACAGCCATCATTTCAATTGCACAACATGCAAGACCAAATGTTGCAGGCCACAAAGAGTTCTTACGCATGTAACCTGCAAGTTTTTCTACCGTTGTTAAAACAAAGCCGCTTGGGATTTTCTCTTCAAGACCCATCGATTAATCCCATTCCAATCCACCGCGTCGCCACACATATGCATATGCAATAAATACTGTTCCAATAAAAATTGCCATCTCAACTAAACCAAAGATGCCTAGGGCATCAAAAGTAACTGCCCATGGATAAAGGAAGACAATTTCAATATCAAAGATGATAAAAAGCATCGCAGTTAAGAAATACTTAACTGGAAAACGTCCACCTTCTGCAGCTTGCGGTGATGGTTCGATTCCGCACTCATATGCATCGGCTTTAGCGCGGTTGTATCGCGCAGGACCAGTGAGTGCTCCAGCAACAACTGAGATCATTGCAAAACCAAAACCGATTGCCCCTAGCGCCAAAATCGGCACGTATGGATTTGATGTGGATATCACGTGTGAAATCTTAGAGTCGCCGGAGGCGTGCCGGTGACCGCTACCCCTTAATCCCGCTGTGAACTGCAACAACCCCACCGGTCAGGTTTTTCCAGGTGATCTGTGACCAGCCCGCCTTTTCCATCGACTTGGCTAAAGCGCCTTGATCAGGCCAGGCACGGATCGATTCGGCGAGATAGATATAGGCATCGGGGTTGGATGAGCTCTTGCGGGCGATTACCGGCAGCAGCCTCATCAAATACTCGGTATATATGGTGCGAAATAGCGGCCAGGTGGGGTGGCTGAACTCAACTATGACCATCCGTCCGCCAGGCTTGGCCACGCGCAGGGCTTCTGCGAGCGCCTTGGGGTAATCAACCGTGTTTCGAAGGCCATAGGAGATGGTCACAACGTCAAAAGTATTGGCCTCAAAGGGCAGATTGAGCGCATCGGCCTTGGAGAAGTGTAGATAGGGGCGGGTTTTGCGGCCCACAGCCAGCATCCCCTCAGAGAAATCAGTGGCAAAGACCGTGGCGCCGGCTTTATGCAGGGGCTCTGAGGATGAGCCAGGACCTGCCGCTACATCTAGGATTTTCATCCCTG
Organism: uncultured Bacteroidota bacterium; assembly: GCA_903878475.1. Classification (GTDB taxonomy): domain Bacteria; phylum Bacteroidota; class Bacteroidia; order Chitinophagales; family Chitinophagaceae; genus Ferruginibacter. Next base: position 14,287 of record CAIRHQ010000084.1, read on the forward strand.
GGGCTGGGGCGATGATCGTGGTCGCCGCTTTTCGCCAGGCTTTGGTGCGGCCCAGGCTCAAAAGATCATTGACCAGGTCATATCGCTTGGCTACACCATCAAACATCGCCGCGACTTCATCGGGATCTTTATTCAAATTCGCGCGCGACATGGCCATATTCTCCCTTGAAGTAGGCTCATCCACAACTTACGGCGCGAGAAAGGTATGTGGCTATGTCATTTCCAACTACATCACTTCGGGCGCTAGTAATCCCCCGCGCAACTGCGCTGAGTAATGCCGTTGTGATCGTTGGCGGAGTGGTCGTTCTTTCAGCTTTGGCGCAGATCGCCATTGCAGTACCTGGCTCGCCAGTTCCAGTCACAGGGCAAACTTTGGGTGTGCTTTTAATTGGCACTACATATGGCGCATCACTTGGTGTGGCAACTTTTGCACTCTACTTATTAGCAGGAGTTGCTGGGGCACCGGTTTTTGCAGGTTCCGGTTTTGGTATCGAAAGAGTTATCGGTGCAACTGGTGGTTATTTAGTAGGAATGCTTCTCTCAACTTTTGTTTTAGGTTTTTTTGCACAAAAGCGCTTTGATCAAAAATTTACAACTGCGCTTCCTTCAATGCTTATTGGAACATTAATAACTTTCACCGTTGGTCTTCTCTGGTTACACCAATTCACTGGAAAAAGTTGGAGCTGGACAATCAACGCGGGTTTAACACCATTTATTGTTGGTGAGGCGTTAAAGGTTCTTATTGCCGGAACATCACTTCCACTTCTTTGGCGTTTAGTTAATCGAAAGCACGCTTAAGAAGCAGATAACTCATGACTTCCCTTATCCCTGTAACAACTACTCGCCTTGGCGCGCACTTACCTCTACTTGATTTACTCCCTGATTCACAACCCTTTGCATGGGTCCGATCTGGTGAAGGTTTAGTTGGTTGGGGAGTTCATGCCACAACAACTGTTAGTGGTCCCCATCGTTTTGCAGATGCACGACATTGGTGGCAGAAACAGTTAGAAGGTTTCGCTGTTACAAATACCGTTCATGGAAATGGAACAGGTCCAGTTCTATTCTCATCTTTTTCTTTCTCACCCGATGATGTGTCGGTACTAGTTATCCCTAAAGTAATTGTGGGTAAAAAAGGTGATAAGTCATGGATTACATGGATCGGTTCTGAACCACAACCTGTATTGAACTCAGTTGCACCGAATCTTCCTAAAGTTAGTGTGGTGTGGGAAGTCAATGAAAATAGCGATCAAGCTTGGAAATCTCGCGTACAAACAGCTATCGATCGCATTCAAGGAGATGCTTTAGATAAAGTCGTATTGGCTAGAGATGCCCTCGGTAGTTCTCCAACTGCAATTGATGCGCGTTCGATTCTTCGAACCTTGGCCGCTGAATATCCTTCAACTTGGAACTTCTCTGTCTCTGGTTTAGTCGGTGCAACCCCTGAACTTCTTCTTCGATTAACCAAGAGCATGGTCACATCCCGCGTCTTGGCCGGAACTATTAGCAAAACAGGTGATGACGAACGTGATTTGGCGCTAGCTGCATCCCTTGCACGTTCATCAAAAGATTTAGAAGAGCATGAATACGCAGTGCGCTCTGTTGCAGATGCAATCGAACCCTACTGCACTTCAATCAACGTTCCTGAATCTCCATTTGTTTTGCACTTAGCAAATGTCATGCATCTTGCAACGGATGTGACCGGTGCACTTGCCGAAACTTTGGCACACGTTGATGCATTCACAATTCTTGAACAACTCCATCCATCGGCTGCGGTCTGTGGAACGCCTCGACCAAAAGCTGCAGCGCTCATTAGCGAAATTGAAGCAATGTCTCGTGGCCGATATGCAGGTCCTGTTGGATGGATCGATGCTGCAGGTGATGGTGAGTTAGGAATCGCACTGCGCTGTGGACAGATTAAGGGTGATTCGATTCGAATATTTGCTGGTTGCGGAATTGTTGCAGGATCAGATCCTGTAAAAGAGTTAGCTGAAAGTGAAGCTAAGTTTGTTCCAATGCGCAGTGCCCTTAAATAATTTAAATCGAGTTCATCGATTCATAAATAGCTTTTAGAGAATCTGCATTTGCTTCTCGTGAAGGCACATTAGCCACAACGACGCTTATTCCTTTTACGGGACTGGCTAATACTTTCTTTAACGCATCTAAAGATGTAATAGTTGAAGCGTTGATTCCCATCGCTGTTGCTATCGCTGCTGGATCTAGACCGTGAGGTGTTCCAAAGACGGATTCGAAACCTTCAACTCCACGCTGAGGCAAAGTTGAGAATATTCCCCCACCATCGTTATTAATGACTATAAAGCAGCAGTTAATATCTTCACCTTGAATCAATCCAGTTAAATCATGCAAGAAAGAGAGATCTCCCAGCAGAGCAAATGTCGCTGTGCTTGCAGATGCGATTCCAAGTGCCGTAGAGATATTTCCATCGATTCCAGCTAACCCACGGTTTGCATATGTAGTTACACCAGTTCGAGGGGTCGCAAAACCTTCTAAGTCACGGATAGGTCGTGATGATGAGACAAAGAGCGATGACGCATTAGGGATGGATGCTGCGATTTGCCTTGCAATCGTGGCTTCTGTAAATCCAGTAAGGGCATCGATGTTTTTTGCACAGCGCGATGCATATTTTTGCCATAACTCCATCCATTCCTCTGATCCCTTACGGGTATTTAACTGAGGGATTTCTACAAAACGCTTATCCGCTTGCCTGTCGCTATCAACAGTTGCAATGCGTGGATCAATAACAATTTGAGTTGGGGCTAGCTTCACAAATGCATTAATTGAACGGGATAAAGTTGTACGACCAATAACAATAACTGTTTGTGGAATAAGAGCTGCACGAATCTGAGCAGAAGTTAAAAAGATTGAAGCGTGAGCAACTGCCTGCGGAAATGAAAGTGGATCTTCAGAAATAACTGGCCAACCCAATTCATTAGCAAAGTTATTAACGGCATCGACAGTTAAACCGCCGCGATCATGTCCAATTACTAAAACACCACGTGTTGCATCACTTTTTAGTGTGGTGGCTTTAGTTCTGGATTCAAAAACTTTTGGTGCAACTTTAATCTCATCTAGCCATTGTGTTGAATCATCAGGCAGCATTGGTTCATCAAATTGAAGATTGAGGTGGACTGGACCGTTGCGCAAACTATCGAAAGGTAGTTCCATAGGAAAAACTGGTCCATCGATATCTGCAAAATATCTCACTGCTTTTCCATAAATGCGCGCTTGCTCGGTAGTTTGATTGGCACCTGTTTTTCGCAATATTGCTGGGCGATCTGCAGTTAAAACTAAGAGCGGAGCATTGGTATGGCTAGCCTCTAATACCGCTGGATGGTAGTTGGCAACAGCGGTTCCGCTCGTGCAGAGGATTGGCACAGGCCGACCCGTTGCTTTAATAATTCCTAGCGCAAAAAACGCTGCCGTGCGCTCATCGATTCTCACATGTAGTTTTATTAATCCACGTTTAGATGCTGCGGCAAATGCAAGAGAAAGCGGTGCGTTGCGAGAGCCTGGTGAAACTACAACATCGCTAATTCCGGCCTCAATAATCTGGCGAACTATTACACGGGCAAGACTGGTTGAGTTATTCATCCGAGTAGCTCCGCAGTTCTCATGATTCGATTCTTCCACCATTCATAACGATCTGCAGAGACTTCAAGCCCATTAAACTTTGGAACAATCTCATTAATTGCTATCGAGCCATCAATAATCGCGAGTTCAGCTAGATTTGCTGACAAAAGCGAGCCTGTTGCTAAACCGCAGGCGTAATCTAAAGTTTGAATCGAAGCAGCTAATTTGAGGCCGTAATTAATTCCAACCGCGCTTTCCAACGCACTTGAGACAACAACTGGAAGTTTGTGGTGCTGGGCTAATTTATGTGCTCGGACAATTCCCCCAAGAGGTTGTACTTTTAACATCAAAATATCAACTGCCCCGTTTAGATCTATATCGAATGGATCTTTACTTTTACGCAAAACTTCATCGCCAACTATTTTTACATCAACCCGGCTTTTAAGTTCTCTTAACTCCTCAACCGTTGTACATGGTTGTTCGACATATTCAATCTCCCCACAAAGATCTAAGAATTTTGCAGCTTGATCAACGCTCCACAGACCATTGACATCAATTCGAATCTTTGCCATTGGCGAGAGTTTTCTTACCATAGCAATACGAGCTAAATCCTCATCATGATTTGATCCAACTTTTATCTTTACCGCTGTGCAACCAGGAAATGTTGAAAGAATTCGATTAATTTCACTCTCGCCATTAAGTGCCGGCATCGTTGCATTAACTGAAATACTGCTTCGAAATAACTCTGGTGGTGGAACAGTCGCTGCTTCAATCGCACACGCTAACCACGGAGCACATTCCTGATCGTCATACTCAAGAAAGGGTGAAAACTCAGCCCAGCCTTGGGGGCCTTCAAATACTGCTACTTCACGGTAATTGATCCCACGAAAATTACTCTTCGTTGGCAGGCTTACAACTCTTAACGAGTCAAGAATCAAATACAAACTTCATATTCAACATTTAGTGCGCAATTTAATTGGTTTTTGGCAATTCAGCCTTTTCCCTGATGGTATTTACAAATTCTTTAGTAATTGTAGAGATATCGCCACCGGATCTTAAGGCGAGGATATAGGCAGAGCCGATGATGGCTCCCTGAACATAACTTGATATCTTACTAAAACCCGCATGATCCTTTATTCCAAAGCCCACGAGTATCGGATTTCGCAATTGCAGGGATTTCAGTCTGGCCAGATAGGCTTCCTGCTGCTGCATATCGATCGCTTGTCCGGTAGTAGCCGAAGAAGATACCGCATAAATAAACCCGCTCCCAAGCGTATCGATCTTTCTGATCCTTGCCTCCGAGGTTTCGGGACTGATCAGAAAAATAAAACAAAGCCCATATTGTAAGAACATGTCTTGATATTCATTTTCAAACTCATGCATCGGCAGGTCGGGAATAATAAGTCCGGTTACCCCTGCCGCTGAAGCTTCCCTGCAAAACTTTTCCATACCAAATTGGAGAATGGGATTCAGGTAACCCATCAGGATCACGGGAATATGCATGGATGGGTTGATCTGCAACAGTTGTTCCAACAAAACAGCAATGCTCATTCCATTTTGCAAGGCTATTGAATTGCTGAATTGTATCACCGGTCCATCGGCAAGCGGATCGCTGTATGGCATACCCAGTTCAATGATATCGGCACCATGTGCCTGCAAAGCCTTCATCACCTCTCCTGTGCTATTCAATTCCGGATAGCCTGCTGTACAGTACATATTTAGTATGGGCCGATGATGCTGTTCAAATAAATGGGTGAGTTTGTTCTGCATAATTATCTGTCGGATGATGTAAGGGTAATATCTTTCCCATCCAGGATGATATGGTGATAACGAGGCTTGGCATCAATATCAAGGGTAATGTTGAATAAGGCCTGAGGTTTAGTGCTTGTTTTGGTAAAACTGACTAGGATGCTGTCGCCCGTTCTTTGAATAGTGTAATCCTTCCCGTTAAAATCTGCATCCAGGCAACTGTGAAATGTAAACCGTTCTCCATTGATATTCGCATCCAATTGAACAGGATCTTCAATGCCGGTACAATTCCCCAGTTTTTCATATGTCAGACTATGATTAAGAAATCGATCGCTGCAGGAAAATAGCAACACACTAACGAGTATCAATACACTATATTTCATGAGGGTAAATTTTTCATGTACGTATCCAGGTCTTTATCTCCTCTACCACTCAAACATATAACCACCACATCGGATGGCTTCCATTCAAGTTGGGTTAATGCATGCAGTGCATGAGCAGATTCCAGTGCAGGAATGATGCCGGCAGTTTTGCTCAAGTGCATGGCTGCTGCCATGGCTTCATCATCCGTAGCCCAAAGAAAACGGGCTCTCCCGCTTTCAAAAAGATGTGCATGCAGGGGCCCGATACCCGGATAATCGAGTCCCGCAGAAATACTGTGCGGCTCGGTTACCTGACCATCTGCAGTTTGCATCAATAAACTTTTGCTGCCATGTAATATTCCCATGGTGCCCAATTGTGTTGTAGCGGCAGATTTTCCGCTATCGATGCCACAACCGGCTGCTTCAACAGCGATCAGCTGCACTTGGTCGTCATTTAAAAAATGATAAAAAGCTCCGGCTGCATTACTACCACCGCCTACACAGGCGATCACATGGGTAGGCAATTCGTTTCCTGTTCTTTCAAGCAGTTGTGATTTTATCTCAGCGCTGATCACCGATTGAAAACGCGCTACCATATCCGGATAAGGATGTGGTCCTACCACACTTCCAATGATATAATGCGTATCGGCGGCATGATTGATCCAATCACGAATGGCTTCATTGGTAGCGTCCTTCAGGGTTTTGCTTCCACTGGAAACCGGCACCACCGTAGCGCCCAGCATTTTCATCCTGGCCACATTGGAAGCCTGCCTGGCCATATCTTTTTCGCCCATATACACCACACAGGGCAGTCCCATCAGCGCACACACGGTAGCGGTAGCCACTCCATGCTGGCCGGCACCGGTCTCTGCAATGATGCGTGTTTTTCCCAGCCGTTTGGCAAGTAACACCTGACCAATGGTATTGTTGATCTTATGTGCACCGGTATGACAAAGGTCTTCGCGCTTCAGATAAATATTGGTATTCCATTGTTTACTCAAATGCTCTGCGAAAAATAAAGGCGTTGGACGCCCAACATAATCTTTCAGCAATTGTTGAAATTCAAGTTGAAAAGCAGGATCCTCCATGATATCGATATAGCTATCCTGCAACTGCTTCACATTGGGATACAACATTTCGGGGATGAAGGCCCCGCCAAAGTTTCCATAATATCCATATTCATTCACACTGAAATTCATTCCTGGTATTTAACTGTGTTAATATTATTTTTTTAAGCCCTGCCTGAATTGCAGCAATAATGCCATATCCTTGATGCCGGGTTCTTTTTCAAATTTGCTGTTGAGGTCAACGGCGTAAAAATCGGGGTGCTTGAATGCTTTCAGTGCAGCCAGATCTTCTAATCCAATGCCGCCACTCAGGAAAAATGGTTTCTCTATTTTAGCCTTGGCCACCCACTGCCAATTGAATTTTTCGCCGGTACCTCCTGCTTTTCCATCGGATCCTTTATTATCGAACAAATAATAATCGCATACCGCATCATAATCAGCTACCAGTTCATCAAGGGAAGCTTGTTGATCTCCTGGGGCAAACACTTTGATCACTTCTACTTCATCAGAAAGGTCTTCGCATAATTCGGGCGATTCATCGCCATGCAGTTGAACCACATCTAATCCATAGGCTTCTACTATTTCCATGATGGCATCATAATCCATATTGACGAATACCCCTACTTTCTTAAGATCGAAGTCGGAGTTTTTCAGATCATCACTTTTTAATTTGTCGCCTACATATCGCGGAGAACTGGGGTCGAATATCAATCCTGCAAAATCAATATCCAGACCGTCTAATTGTTGCAATTGTTTCAATTGGGTAATCCCGCATACTTTAATGTTCATGTTGATCGTTTTGTTCAGGCCTTCGCCTGTATTGATTAAAAATTATTTTTCAGATTCTTGTAAAGCTTCGGCAAATTGCCTGAAGGCATATCCCGGATCGGTTGTGCTCATAAAATATTCGCCCATCAAAAATCCCTGAAAGCCCCCTTGCTTCAACGCTTTTAGGGTGGCCAAGGAATGGATACCGCTTTCAGCAATTTTTATTTTGTCGTCGGGGATCTGTTTTACCAATGCCCTGGCATGATCAAGGTCAACTTCAAAATTTTTCAGGTTCCGGTTATTCACGCCTACCAGCTCTGTCGAATCGCTAATATAGTTCAATTCCTTTTCCTGATGGATCTCCAGCAATACTTCCATATTCAATGACCGGGCCAGCCGGGCAAATGATTGCAATTCATCATTGGGTAAGCAGGCCGCGATCAACAAGATCACATCAGCACCCAGGGCCTTTGATTCGATCACCTGGTATTCATCAATGATAAATTCTTTACGCAACAAGGGTATTTCATTTTTTCTTGCCGCGATAAGATCTTCCTGCGATCCACCGAAGAAGAACTGATCCGTTAATACTGAAATACCACTGGCTCCATGTGCATGATATTGCTGGGTGATCTGATCTACCTGTGCTGTTTCATTGATGATCCCTTTCGACGGTGACCTTCTTTTAAATTCAGCAATGATGCCGGTCTTGTTTTTATCCAACAATCCTGATCTCAACGAGTAAGTCTCCCGTTCAAAAAAAGGCGAATGCATCAATTGCGAAACAGGCACTTGCAGTTTTTGCTGAACCAGTGCTGATCGTTTATGTGCTATAATTGTTTCCAGGATATTCATGCCTTCATACTCGTTAAGGTTTGCAAACATGAATACGCTCTTCCGCTTTCTAAACTTTCAATGGCAAGTTGGTAGCAGTCGTCATAATTAGCCGCCGCACCCGCACATTCCAAGGCCATCGCCGCATTGGCCAATACTACGGCGTTTTGTGCCCAGCTACCCTTACCCTGCAATATTTGAAGAAATATTTTCGCGGCTTCGGCTATGGAATTACCCCCATAGATATCAGCTGGCGTTACGGTACGTTTTCCCAACTCGGCAGCTGAAAAAGTTCTTTCTCCTTTTCGGGTGATCACGCGGGTATCACCTGTTAGTGCGATCTCATCGTATCCATCTAGGCCATGAACAATTGAATATTCAGTGCTTCCTGCCTGCAACATATAATTATAGAACCGCGCCATTTCTAAATTGTAAACGCCGATCATTTGGTATTGTGGATGAGCCGGATTTACTAACGGACCCAGCATATTAAAAAAACTGCGGAACCCAAGGCTTTTCCTTATATGAGCCACTTGTTTCAGTGCCGGATGAAATAGTGGAGCGTGCAGAAAGCAAATATTGGCTGCTTCCAGTTCTTGCAACAGATCCTCGCTACGCTTTCTGAATTTGTATCCGAGTTGCTCTAACACATTGCTGGAACCGCTGACAGAAGAAGCAGCATAGTTACCGTGTTTGGCAACCTTTACTCCAGCCCCGGCCACTATAAAACAACTCAGTGTGGAAATATTAAAAGTATTCTTCCCGTCGCCACCGGTACCTACCATATCGAGTACAGGCTGTCCTTTCAGATCAACCGGATTCACCTGTTCCATCAACGCATCCCGAAAACCCTGTAATTCATCAATGGTGATACTGCGCATAAGGTACACCGTTATCAATGCTGCGATCTCCGGATCTGAAAAAGCATTTTCGGCAATTTGCTGCATCACCGCATGGGCCTCCTGTCGGGATAGCGGCTCGTGTTCAAATAATTGTTGTAATACTTTTTTCATGGTTATGAATTCAAGCTTGTCTTGTTAAAATCAATACTCAGCCAATTGCGCATGATCTTTTCCCCGGCGGGGGTTAGCACACTTTCGGGGTGAAACTGTACACCCTGAAGATCATATGACTTATGCTGAAGGCCCATGATATACCCATGTTCATCCCTTGCCGTTATTTCCAACTCATCCGGAAATCCTTCTTCACTTACGATCCAGCTATGATAGCGACCGGTTTCTATGGTGTTAGACAATCCTGTAAATAGCGGACTAATGGGTTTATCATTTTGCCACACCGACTGAACCGGTGTGGCTATCCCATGGAATACTTTGCTCAGGTTAACCAATGTACCGCCAAATGCTTCTGCAATGGCCTGATGCCCCAAACATACACCCAGTATCGATTTGCTGGATGCGTAAGCCTTGATCAACGGGAGTAACAATCCGGCTTCCGAGGGAATGCCCGGGCCGGGCGATAAGATGATCTTGTCGTAACCCGCCACCTCATCCAAACTGATGGCATCATTCCTGCGCACGGTAATCTTTTCACCGGTGATATGTTCTACCATATGCACCAGGTTGTACGTAAAAGAATCATAATTATCGAATACCAGTATTTTCATTCTGCGTTTATTGGTTATTGTTATATTTTATTTGGCCGGAGCTACAAATGCATTTTTCAGTGCCTCCAGTTTATTGTTCACTTCCTGTAATTCACTGGCCGGATCACTGGCCGCAGTGATCCCTGCCCCTGCCTGATAGATCAGTGTATTGTTCCTGCTGAGCAGGCTGCGGATCATGATGGCATGATTAAGGGTTCCGTTGAAACCCACCATACCGATAGCGCCTCCATAAAAACCCCGGGCCGTAGGTTCATACCCATCGATCAATTGCATGGCCTTGAATTTTGGTGCGCCGCTTAAGGTTCCCGCCGGAAAGCTTGCAGCCAGGATCTGAAAGGGGTTTGTTCCCTCAGGCAGTTGACCGGTTACTTCACTGACCAAGTGGATGACATGACTATAATATTTTATGGTTTTAAAAATATTGACTTTTACTCCGCTACTGATCTTGCTCAGGTCATTTCGCGCCAGGTCGACCAGCATCACATGTTCCGCATTTTCTTTTACATCCTTTTGCAGTTTTATGGCGCTCGCTTGATCTGCTTCGTCATTCCCGGTTCTTTTAAATGTGCCTGCAATGGGATGTACAATGGCAGTTCCTTGTTCATCCACGATCAACTGGCTTTCGGGCGATGAACCCATCAGTTTGTAATCGCCATAATCAAAATAGAACAGATAAGGCGATGGGTTGATGCTCCGCAGCGCACGGTACACATTGAATTCATCACCGGAAAAACGTTGTTCAAATCTTCTGCTCAACACGATCTGAAAAACATCTCCGCGCAAACAACTCGCCATCCCTTTTTTCACAATTTCCAAATAAGCGGCATCATCCATATTGCTGGTTTCCGCTCCGTTTACCGCGAAAGGAAATACCGGAATATCCTTGCTTCGGATCAGGGTTTTCAGGAGATGGATCTCTGACTCAACACCATCAACAATATTTTCACAAATAAACAATTCATCTTTGAAATGGTCAAACACAATTACATATTGATACAACCGGTATCGCATCAATGGAATGGCAGAGGTTTCATCAGCCTGTAAAATATTTTTTGATGCATTTAAATGTATTGATTCAAAGCATTGAATGGCATCATAGCTGCAATAACCAAAAAGGTTTTGTGCAAACCGAACAATTTTTGTGTCCTGCGGCTGGATCTTGAACCGGTTCATAAAATCCCAGCAAAGTTTGGGCACAACAGCAGGATCAGCAATAGCCATTGTTTCTGGATCGCTTCCTGGATATTTAGTTTCTATTGATCCCGTAGTAGAAACTTCAAACCCTGCGATGGCATTTACGCCAATGATGGAATAACTGTTTTCGCCGGCATGAAAATCAGTGCTCTCGAGCAAGATGGTATCCCGAAACCGGTCGCGCAGCCGAAGGTAGATGCCCACCGGAGTATACACATCGGCCAATTGTTTAGTAAATACAGTATTCAGTTGAATCGGTTTCATCGTATTTCATTAAAAAACCCGGCAACTTGTGCCGGGCTAAACTATTTATATCATTATCAATAGCAAAAAGGCACAATCATTTGATCATGCACCACCAGCTATTATTATTGTTATTCAATTTCATCATTGGATACAAATATGCGCCATAAAATTAACTTGCACAAATTTTTCTGATGAACTACCTTCAAATAAATTTTTCAACATGAAGCTTATTGTTTTTGGCGCCACCGGCATGGTAGGTAAACAACTGGTACAACAGGCCCTGTTCAAAGGTCATGAAGTACGGGCATTTGGCAGAAATGTGTACACCACTGATTTTCCGGATGATGACAAGCTGGAAAAAATTCAGGGGGCATTGTTTGATGAGAAAGAAGTGTTTCAGGCGATCGCCGGTTGCGATGCGGTATTGAGCGCATTGGGAGGAGGCTTCGATGGAAATGATAAAACCCGTACGCTGGGTATTAAAAATATCATTGCACAAATGAAGAAATCCGGGGTAAACAGGATCGTGGGTATTGGCGGACTGGGTGTTTTAAATGCAGATGAGCATACCCTTTTACTCGATACGGATACTTACCCTCCCGAATACCTGCCGGTAGGAAAAGAGCACCAGCAAGCTTATACGTATTTGAATGAGAGCGGACTTAACTGGACATTTGTTTGTCCGCCCAATATCATGAACGAAGGCCCAACGGGTGAATTTATCACGGCCGCGAATTACCCTCCCGTGCCCAACAAATACCAGATCAATGCCGGCGATCTGGCATTATTTATGTTGAATGAGATTGTAAAAGGAGAATACGTGAAACAACGGGTAGGCATCAGCAATTGAATACATGAATCATCAATACATTGAATATTTCAACCTGCTATAAAAGATTATTCCTGTTCCTCCTGAGTTTGATGGCTACAGGCTTGCTAAGGGCACAGAAGATAGAGGGCATTTATGTAGACCTGTATACCGACAGCCTGAAAAAAGGCACTTACAACTATATCAATATTGACGGATTGTTGAGTAATGGCAAATACACGCCGCTCGACAGCAGTCATTTAATTTTAAAAGCCTCTGCAGGAAAATTCAGCGGAAATAATTTATGGATCGACCCAGATTTTTCGCAGGAAAAAATAACCATACGGGCTACCCTGAAAAAAGACCCTACCATGTTCAAGGAATTTGATGTTTATATCAAAAAATTACCTGACCCACCATTAAAAAAGGTTGAGGAGATCATGAGACCACCGGTAAAGCGGAAATCAAAAAAGGGAGATCAATAATTAAGCAAACTTCTTTGCGTCTTCCAGGAATTTAGCCAATCCGATATCAGTTAAAGGATGTTTCAACAATCCAAGGATCGAATCCAGCGGACAGGTACAAACATCAGCACCCGCTTCGGCGCATTTGATGATATGATTAGGGTTACGAATAGACGCAGCCAATATTTCAGTTTTATATCCCTGAATAGAAAATATTTGTCTCAATTGATGAATGAGTTCCATGCCATCCCAACCACTATCGTCGATACGACCAATGAAGGGTGAAACATATGTAGCACCGGCCTTTGCAGCCAGTATGGCTTGCCCGGCAGAGAAGATCAATGTACAATTGGTACGAATGCCATTATCGGTAAACCATTTGATCGCTTTGATACCCTCCTTGATCAGGGGTACTTTCACAACGATATTGGGATGAATGGCCGCCAGTTTTTTACCTTCTTCAACCATTCCGTCAAAATCGGTGGAGATCACTTCGGCACTGATATCGCCGTTTACCATTTCGCAGATGGTTTTATAATGAGCCATCACGGCGTCATTACCCTTGATGCCTTCTTTGGCCATTAAGGAAGGATTGGTGGTTACCCCGTCTAAAATTCCGAGGTCATTGGCTTCTTTAATTTGTGCAAGGTTGGCGGTATCAATAAAAAATTTCATATAGAATTATCCTAACAAGCGGATTCACTTTTTTTAGCGCGGTGATGAATGAACACAAAATTAAAATAATTACAAGAGTAATTTTAAAATACTTATTAACTGAGATGGGGAAAGTTTTGAATACTCGAGGATAGGCAAAAAAAAATGGCAAGTTACTTACATCGCACCGCTCAACCACCTACCCTTGCTACCTTCCGGTCCTGGGGGAGTTCAGCAGGAGCTGGTCGTATAAGACTTGCCGGCGCAAAGATAAGGAAACGCTAAGAAATTATGAATTAAATATGCATCAAAAGATTAAACCACGATACCCCTGCTTAAAAACTAACGCCCGGCTTATCGCTCCTTGAATTGATCTTGCACACGCCGATCAGCTGATCGGAGCGATCTGTAAAGGATTTATAATACATCAGGATGGTATAGCTGTTCTCCGTTTCCCAGTAATCTCCTTCCAGATCGGTTCTTTTATCGGGGTCGTTCTTGTCAGCCGCCACATAAGTATAATTATAATAGCCCTGTTTCAGAAATGCGGTGCATTCATATACCGACTTTTCGGGATTGAAGCGCATCAGCGTATTATCATTGAACTGATAATCGGTGAGCTGCCCGGCCAAATAAATATTCTTGTTCGTATACTCCTTACCGTCAGGCGAGCTTAAGGAAAAATGTACGGTGGCATAATCGCCCTGGGTGTAGGGATTGATGGTTTCATAGGTTTCTACCGAATACAGACCGTTCAGGTCGCGATAATATACATACCGCTGGGAACTAAGGTCATGATCAGTTCTTACAAACATATCGGTACTATTCTTATGGTACTGCGCACTATCGATCCGGTCGCTCTGCAAACGAAAGCTCCTGAGATCAAGCCAGCGCCATTCTTTTCCGCCGGGAAACAATCCGGTATTTTCTGTACTGTATTCAAGTGAATTGCCCCTCACAAAAGTGGGCACGATATCTTGTTGGGCATTGTCCCACCGGTTATTCTGCAGTATTACCACTTTTACCTGCTGCGCTGCACTGAAGGTATTCAGTCCGGCGAGATTGGCCGAGAACTGTATACGTTGATGGGTGCGCGACAATTGCACCATAAAAGGCTGCACAACCTGTGCCTTGATGGATGCTTTCTGGTCGAGCACCAGCATGCGGCGGGTGAACACCAGTTTTGATGTATCCCCATCAAGGAATACTTTTAAAATATAATTTCCCGAAAGGGTAAGTGATGTGCTTCTGTCGGGCAATTGAGCCTGATACTGTGTATAGCGGGTAAGGGCGATCGACGAGTAACGATAGGTGGTGATGCGTTGCTGGGTAAATCCCTTGATATAATTGAACGGATTAATGTCTACGGGTTCCCAGTTATAATCGCACAACTGAAAAGTATAATAATAGCTTTTCACATTCCCATCCAGATCATCAAAATGCAGTTCCAGTTGGTCGGCACTATTGATATTATACACCGGCAATGTATTTTGGTCGCCATACATATGAAACCTTACCGATTTGATATTGGATTGGTACACCTGATCGGTGACCTGTGCAAATGACTTACTAAAGGGCAATAATAAACAGATCAGGCTTGCCATTAGTTTGATCATGGCCCTAATGTTCATGAACCTGTTGGGGTTTGACTGAATGTTTGTGGAATGTTTTATTTTCATCTTATAGCAGGGCATTACAGGTAAATAAAATACATTTGTAAGATAACAAAAATAATGCCGTTTGAACATATCGGTATTCATAGCAAAACGCATTGCCTTTAACCGGCAAAAGACTTTTTCCCGTTTCATTATCCGGCTGGCCATCTTCGCCACAGCCATCAGTGTGGCCATTATGATCGTGGCCATGAGTTTTGTGAATGGTTTTCAGGAAGTGATCAGCAATAAAGTATTCAGTTTCTGGGGGCATATACGCGTGCAGCAAGACGTATCCAATCGGGCCACCATCTCCGAAGAATATCCCATCATTCAAAATGATACCATTGAACGATATATCGCCCATTTCCCGAATGTGGTGAGTGTAGAGCGATATGCCACCAAATCGGCGATCATAAAATCAGGCACCGATATTGAAAGTGTATTACTGAAAGGGGTAGACGCATCTTTTCATTTCAACAGATTACAACCTTTTTTACTGGAAGGGAACTGGACCCATTTTTCAGACAGTGCATACAGCCGCGATATGGTGATCTCGGCCTATACCGCCAAGCAACTGAAAGTAAAACTGCACGACAGTTTGATGGTATTTTTTTTCCGGGAAGATGGCAGTAAAACAGCTCGATGGCTTTCCATATGCGGCATTTACAAAACATCCATTGAGGAGTACGACAAGAATTTTGCGATCTGCGATATTAACCTGATCCGGCGACTGAACAACTGGGAAAAGGATCAGATCGGAGGCTACGAGATCTTTTTGGATGATTACCGAAAAACCGATCAGGTGAACATCAATTTGGATGACTCCCTGAATCAACTCTGGTACAAGTCCATGGGCCACAATATTACTGACAGCTTAGATAATGGCAGTGCTACCAGCAAATGGTATAGCCGGTCCATCCGCGAAGTGTATCCCAATATTTTCGACTGGCTGAATCTGCAGGGTAAGATCAAAAATATTTTGCTGGCCATCATGATGGTGGTAGCCGTAGTGAACCTGATCACCTGCCTGATCATTCTGGTATTGGAAAGAACCAGCATGACAGGAATTCTGAAAGCATTGGGAGCCGGCAACTGGCAGGTTCAAAAGATCTTTTTATACAATACTTTCATCATCTCTGTTACCGGTATTGTGCTGGGGGTTTTACTCGGACTCGGTATTTGTTGGCTTCAAATGGCCACCGGATTCATCACCCTGAATGAAGAAGCCTATTTCATGCCGATCGCTCAGGTACATGTAATTTGGTGGCAGGTGCTGGCGGTATGCGGAGTATCATTAGTGGTATCCTTTGCCACACTGGTGCTACCGAGTTTCCTCATCAAAAAGATCAATCCGGTAAAAGCTATTCAATTCCGCTAAAATTAGTTCGTAAAATGCGAGAGCATTATTCCCGTGGCCACCGCAGCATTCAGCGATTCGGCCTCCCCTATTTTTGGGATCGTGATGATCTCCCCGGCCAGGGCCAGCAGCTCGGGTTGTATCCCTTTTGATTCATTTCCGATGATGAGCATACATTCTTTGGTACCCGCAAAATGCTGTACCGGCTTTCCGTTAAGCGCAGCTGCATATATAGGAATATGTTTATTTCGGGTAAGCCAGCCAGTTAGTTCTGTGTAGATCATATTTACCCTGCCCAAACTACCCATGGTACTTTGCACCAGT
The DNA here is from genome assembly GCA_903878475.1 of uncultured Bacteroidota bacterium. GTDB lineage: Bacteria > Bacteroidota > Bacteroidia > Chitinophagales > Chitinophagaceae > Ferruginibacter. The sequence continues at coordinate 30,981 of CAIRHQ010000084.1, forward strand.
TTGGGATTATACAGGTCGGCAGAATTTTCAGAGCAAATGATATGCTTTATACCAAACCAATCGGCAATGCGGATGATGGTACCCAGGTTCCCCGGATCTTGAATGGTATCCAGTACCAGGCTGATCTTGCCGGTTAATAATGGTTCTTTTTCAGACCAGAATTTTTCAAATATTCCCAGAACCTGGTTGGGGGTGGAAAGTGCAGATATCTTTTCCAGTTCAAATTCTTCTACCATTTCAAACCTCGTATCCGGATGCCGAGCGGGCATGCCAGGGTTGGCCAATAACCATTTTTCCAGTGCAAATACCTCTTTACAAATGCAAGCAGCCCCATTCAGCAGGTCGCCCACCAACTTAGGACCTTCCGCAAAAAACAAGCCTGTTTCATCCCTGAATTTTTTGTGCTGCAAACTTTGGATATATTTGGTATGTGTTTTGCTTAACATTGTCGATTATTTCTTTATATGCCAACGAAAACCAGGAATTCTAAACCGGCCTTATACACACTGAAAAATATTTTTATTCTTTCTTTGCTGCTCTGTGCCTGTACGGTTCCACGAAAGTATCAAAAAAACAAACCGATCCTCACAAAAAATAATATTGAAGTCATCGGAAGCCATTTGAGCGGCCCCGAAAAGACTGCTCTAAAGCAACGCCTGAATGCTCAATTAGACGACAGTTCCAAGATAAAGATCAAAGATGCCTTTTTTGTGATGCATTTTATCATGCGCCCACCGGCATACGATAGTGCTGCTTCGGGCCGGTCGGCCAGAAATATGCAGGCATCAATGCTGCATATTGGCTATTATAAGGCGCTTGCTTCCTATAAGGCAGATACACTCAAGAACAATCGCCCTCCCCATGTTCAGGTTCATTATACCGTAGAAACCGGAAAACCAACCCTCATAGATACCGTAAGCTATCAGCTACGCCTACCCGATCTGCAGGAACTGAATCGCAAAAATATGGACGAACGATTATTGATCGTGGGCAAACCCGTTACCAAATCAGCCGTTCAGGGAGAAGTGAACCGTTTGGTGGAACTATACCGCAACAATGGCTATTATAAAATTTCCTCCGAAGAATTAAAAGTAAAAGGCGATACCACTATTTCAGCGCTGACCACGATCACAGACGATATATTTGAACAACTTCAATTATTGGCCCAGGCAAAAAATGCAAAGGATTCGCCTAAAATTAAGTTGGCCATTGTACTGAATCCACCGGCCGACAGCAGCAAACTCACCAAATTCCATATCGGAAAGATCATCATCCTGCCCGACTACCAACCGGGTGATAGTTTGAATAACCCGATACTTATAGAACATAGTACACGAAATTTCACACAGTATTATCGTAAGAAATTATTCCGTACAGGATTTCTCAACAGGAATATGCTGATAAAAAGAGGCGAGACCTATAAGCAGGATGTTTTCTTAAAAACCCTGAATAATTTTTCTAAAGCCGGCGTTTGGCAAAGTGTGAATATGCAGATCATTGAACGAAAAGATAGCCTGGATATGATATTGCAATTGATCCCCGGCAAAAAGAAAGGATTTGAAGCTTCGCTGGAAACCAGCTACTCTGCCAACAGCAATTCCAATAGCGCAACAGTAGCCAATGCAGGAAACCTGTTGGGCGTTTCTGCCAACCTTGCTTTTTTGAACCGCAATGTGCATAAGGAAGCCATAAAAGTGAGCAATTCTGTCCGCGCTGGTATTGAACTGAATTTGAAACCCGATAGCAATGGGCATCGAAATATCATCAACTCCAATGAATTCAGTTATTCCAACAGCATTGTGATCCCAAGGTTCATATGGCCCATCAGCAAGGTAGACAGTAAGCGTTTTTTAAATTCAGAAACTTTCTTTAATACCAATCTGGCTTATGTAAAAAGATTCAACCTTTTTGATATGCAATCGGTGAATTTTTCGATGGGGTACGACTGGAACAAAAAGGCCCGGAAAATTTCCAAGCCTAACAAACAATGGGTTTGGAAACCCATCAATATCGAGTTCAACCGGCTGTATAATAAAACAGCCACTTTCGATAGTACTTTACAGGCAAACCCATTCCTCCGGTATTCTTTCAATACTGCACTGGTAGCCGGTTTGGGACTGGGCTCGTTGGGTTACGCCTATACTAAAGTGAATCCAAAGAACGCGAACCGGCAACACACCATAAAGATCAATATGGAAGAATCGGGTTTATTGTTGGGGCGCACAAATTTTTTTAATAAATATTTACGACAGTTCATTAAGGCTGATGTTGAATATACTTATTCGAATGCCCGTCCTAAATCGGCAATTGTAATGCGTCTATTCGGTGGCGTGGGGGTTCCTTTCAAAAAGGATACAACCTTGCCTTTCTTCAAACAGTATTTCGGCGGTGGCAGCAACAGCATGCGTGGATGGCCCGTTCGCGGAATCGGTCGCGGCTCGCAGGCCATGAGTCCATTTGGTAATGAATCCTTCAACGACCGAACGGGCGATGTGCAGCTGGAAGGTAATATAGAATACAGATACGATATTGCCCAGCTGATCCCCAATTCTTTGGTATTGAAAGGTGCCCTATTTCTGGATGCCGGCAATATCTGGAATTTCAGAAATTCAAAACCAACCGGAGAAACCGATAGTACACAGTTTAAATTTCAGAACATTTATAAACAACTGGGAGTAGCTGCGGGAGCGGGTTTCCGGCTCGACTTCAGCTATTTTGTACTTCGGTTCGACCTGGGCTTTAGGTTTAAAAGACCAGATATCACCAAAAATGACGGCTGGCAATTCCCCAATATTACTTTCAATAACCTTTTTAAACGCGGTGTGAATGTGCTTGATCCGGCTAATCCGGGCCAAACAAAAAATGATGATCGTTATCGAAAATGGAGGTATGAGAATTTTAACTTTACGGTAGGTATCAGTTATCCTTTCTGATGAATGAAGCGATAAACTTTATGGTCATACAGTGAAACTTTCCATGTCTACTGCATCAGCCACATTGAAATCCCCGATCTTGGTCCTGCATAAACTTCCCAGATAGGCACCACATCCCAGGGCTGCACCAAAATCATTAGCCAAACTTCGTATATAGGTTCCCGTTGAGCATCGTACCCGAAAATGGATCACGGGTAATTCCACCTGCGTGATCTCAAACTGATAAATTTGAACTGGTCTGGGTTTTAGTTCTACCGCTTCTCCCCTGCGGGCCAGTTCATACAGGGCAACCCCATCTTTTTTGATGGCAGAATACATCGGAGGCAATTGATCCAGGTGACCAGTAAATTGTTGAACCGTTTCACGGATTAATGCTTCCGTAACAAAAGAATAATCTTTTTCCTGTTCCGGTTTGCTTTCAAGATCGTAAGTGGGGGTAACAGCACCCAACACAATGGTTCCGGTATATTCTTTTTCCTGGGCCATATAGTCATTGATCTGTTTGGTGTACTTGCCCGTACACACGATGAGCAGGCCAGTTGCCAGCGGATCCAATGTGCCGGCATGCCCTATCTTTTTGATCTGGATCATACCCCTCAGTCTACGCACCACATCAAAAGAGGTCCAATGCAATGGCTTGTTGATGAGCAGTAACCTTCCATCAAGATATGTTTGCTGAATGATAGGATCGATAGGAATACGTTCACGACGTTCAGGCTTCTCGCTTTTTTCTCCTGCTGCTTCAATGATATTGCTGAATCTGACCCGGTAGGTTGTTTTTCTGGCCAACGTATTTTTTTTGCAAAGGTAGGCATTCAGGGGCTATATGGCCTGTCGGGCCTTTAACTCCAGGTACTTGTTGATGGTATTGATGGTGAGTGATTCGGGCGAGGTAAGGATGGAAAGGATACCATGCTTTTTCAGTTCCTTCACGATCAGTCGCTTTTCAAATTCAAATTTCTCGGCAATGGTTCTGATATACAGATCTTCCATATTATGGGCAGGGAGTTTCGACAACTGGTGCAATTCAGTATTTTCAAAACATACCACCATCAGCAAATGGTGTTTTGAAATGGCGCGCAAATAATTCAACTGACGATGCAATCCGGATACCGATTCAAAATTGGTGAATAATACGATCAGGCTCCGGTGCTTAATGCGGTTGCGGATCTGGTTATACAACATTTCAAAATCAGATTCCAGAAAAGCGGTTTGCTGATTGTACAGCAACTGCAAAATGTTTTCCCGCTGGATGGGCTTTCGGTCGGCAGCCAACACAGATCCCATCTTATTGGCAAAACTGATCAATCCGCTACGGTCTTGTTTCTGCAAACAAACATTGGCCAGCACCAGGGTACTGTTGATGGCATAGTCGAGCAGGGTAAGTCCCTGGAACGGCATCTTCATCAGCCGCCCTTTATCGATGACGCAATAGACCTGTTGCGATCTTTCATCGGTAAAATTATTCACCATCAATGAGCCTTTGCGGGCAGTAGCCTTCCAGTTGATGGTACGAATATCGTCGCCCCCAACATATTCTTTGATCTGTTCAAATTCCATGCTGTGGCCGATCTTCCGCATCCGTTTATTGCCATGTTCCGTTTGTATGGTGGTTTGAGAAAGCAATTCATACTTACGCATCTGCATATACGAAGGATACACCGGAACCATTTGATCTGCTGCATAATTATATCTGCGCATCACCAATCCCAATAAAGATCTCAGGTAAATAATGATCCTGCCAAACTGATACTCGCCCCGTTCTGTTGGTCGCACCGTATACACGATCGTTTTTTGTTCGCGGGCTTTCAGCCGATGATACATGATCCAATCGCGCTTCTGAAATTGTACCGGCAACTCCTCAATGATCTCTATATCCACGGTAAAGCCCATCTTATTGCTGACGATGATCTCGATCCTGTTCTCATCTCCATTGCTAAGCCTGTCGGCCATTTCACGACTAGCTGCTGGGCCTTTCCCCAATACAAATAAGAACAGGTAATCAATGATCGAAAGCAATACAAACACCCATAATAAAATTCCGGGAAATGAATGTAGGGATGTAATGAAAAAAGACAACACGTACACAAAACTGCATAAGCCTATTGCCATGTAGAACCTGGTGGTAAAATACAGGTTCCAGTAAATGCTATGAATTAATTTTTTAAACAAACTGCTGCTTGGTTATGCTTGGTTATGCTTGATTATTTATCTCGGTACTTCTATTGATTTCAGGATATTGTCGATGAGATCATCTGCGGTGATGCCTTCCATCTCTTTTTCGGGGGTTAGGATGATGCGGTGCCTCAGCACATGAGGAGCCATTTCCACGATATCTTCCGGCGTTACAAAATCTCTTCCCTTGATGGCAGCATTGGCCTTGGCCGAGCGCAGGATGGCCAGCGAGGCCCTTGGTGAAGCACCCAGGTACAGTGCAGGATTATTGCGGGTTTCGTGAACGATACGGGCAATAAATGCGACCAATTTTTGCTCAATGATTATCGATTGTACCAGGGATCGGTATTGTTGAATATCGGCGGGCGAAAGGATCTTTTTAACCCCTTCCAGCATTTCAAACTGTGTTTTTCCCTGTTGTTCGGTCAAGATCTTGATCTCCTCTTCCAGCGTGGGATAATTCACTTCAATTTTAAACAGAAAGCGATCCAGTTGTGCTTCGGGTAAACGATAGGTACCCTCCTGTTCAATAGGATTTTGTGTAGCCAGTACCAGAAAGGGGTAACGCATGATATGGGTACTACCGTCTACGGTTACCTGCCGTTCTTCCATTACTTCAAATAGCGCAGCCTGTGTTTTAGCCGGAGCCCGGTTGATCTCATCGATGAGCACGATATTGCTGAATATTGGTCCTGCCTTGAAGGTAAACTCACCTTCCTTCGGATTAAAAACAGAAGTACCCAGCACATCGCTGGGCATCAGGTCGGGGGTAAATTGCAGTCGCGAAAAATCCACATTGATGATACGGGCCATCAGTTTGGCTGTTAAGGTTTTGGCCACGCCGGGCACCCCTTCAATCAGAATATGACCGTCGCATAAAAGTCCGATCAACAGCAGGTCTACCATACTGTGCTGGCCAATGATGACCCTTCCGATCTCTTCCCTGATCTCCAGTACCGACTGGTTCAGTTTGCTCAGGTCGATCCGTTGTTCAAAAAGATTTTCTTCCATATTGGTATTATTTATTGCAGTTTGATGATGTTGGTGCACTCTTTATTTATTTGCTTTTAGTTGATCTTTTTATTGAATTCCAGCATAAGCTCATGCAGCGACATTAATTGATAATCGTCGATGGCCTCGGTTTCCTGTGCATGATGAATTGCCCTGTACAATGATTCCACTTTATTGAACGGCACGGCTGATTTACGGCTTAGGGTCTGGATGAATTCTGTATTGATCTGATTGGTATTTAAAAAATAAGTGTTGCGAATGTACTCATTAAAATAAGTAATCATCTTTTCGGCTATATTTTTATTGTCTTTTTTCTGCAGGTATAAACGACCAATGGTTTCCGTAAATGCCACCGTAGAATTTTCATTGGGTTTAACCACGGCTATAGACCGTTGCTTTCGTTTTACGCCATACAAAATATATAAGGCCAGCAAGATCAGGAGCAAACAGAAAGCCTTGGCCAGCGGTGGATTCTTCATGATCTCGCTAAAGGAAGAAAAATTATTGTTGCTATCCGACCGGCTCGTTAATGAGCGGTAATAATCATCCCAATAAACATGTTCGGGGCTCGACTGGGTTACAGATAACAATTGTTGCCAATAGAGATAGTTCGATTGCTTCAGCAGAAAATAATTGCTCAACGCACGGGGTTCGCTATGCAAGAACAATTTCCCCCGTCCATAAAAATACACCACACAATTGGCATTGCCGAATTCATTGGTACCGATCGTTCTGATGGGGGCATGCGCTGGTATACCAAAAGAATTGCTGAAGGGTAGATAAAAATAATTATAGCTATTGCTTTTGTAATTTGTGGATACCTGTTTCATATCATTGAAACTATACTGCGGGATCAGAAAATTACTGTGCTGACTCATCTTAAGCAGTTCCAGCAACCGCTCATCGATACTGGAGGCAGAAATAAAAACTGTGTTGCCCTTTTCCACAAAACCCAGTATGGCATTAGCTTCCGCTTCATCCAGATATAAGATCCTGGTGATACAAACATATAACGAAGCGGTATCCGAAATGGAATTCCAGGTCTTATCGAATGACTTGCGCATATTGCGTATCGTATTCTTGTTGAATATATTTTCCAGCTCATGATATGCTACATAAGCGCCAAAAGGCTGCTTATCATTCTTGGAAAACGTTTCTCTCAAACTGGGCATGGATTTACCCGCAGGATCGGCAATACAACCCATCAGCCAGAAAGCCAAACTCAACATGAACAATATATAATGACCCCGATATTTCAATGCGCTAATTGATTTTATAAAATTCAGTGAAATCGTTTTTTAACCGCTGGTACAAGAATTCATCAACCGGAAATTCGCCGTACCATACATATTCATAACTGAGGGTGATGCGGGCAAAATCATTTCTGCATTTCGCATCTTTAATTTCCCGCACATACTGATAATTCGTTTTGTCGGATGCCGGTTGAATGATATTTCTTGACGCCAGCAATTGAAGGGCTTTCAGGTAATGATACCGAATGGCCAACCGATAATTGCCTGCCTTCGTGGCCTGACCGATCAATCCGTCGAAATCCGAATCTGGATTGATCAACCCTTCCTGCAAAGTTTGTTCTGTTACGGATTCTAACCGGGATGCCTTTTTGAAGATCCCTTCGGTGAGGAACAACCTGTACAGGATGAATAGGACAAAGCAGATGGCCAGGAACCAGAAAAAATATTTGGTGGCAGCAGAAGCCATCAGTTTATCGAACCAACTCATGCCGGCACTCAGGTCTTCCTCTTTGGGTTTGTTCTTTTGGTGTTTTGATTTTAAGAGGCTATCGAGATAGACCATATACCCAAAGGATTTATCTTTTTTCCATTGAGCAATTGAATCGGGTGAAACAACCAGCTGATTATTGAATAAAGAAGTATCCACGCCATCCGAGGCCCCTTCATCCGTACTGATCGGATAGGTTTCGGAAATTGAATCGAGTAGCACATTAGGCGTAATCACTACAGAATCAGTTTTCACCGATGGATAATCCTGAGCCTGCAACGCATTGATGCTACTGCCAACAAAAAATAATATGCAGAGGAATTTATGCATGCGATTGCTTCAGCCGGTTGACGATGCCATCTGACTGAATATAGTATCCTTTTTTATGAAGACGAATGGGAAGTATAACAAAATACCAGATGATAAAAGAAAGCGATATCGCCAGTATACTAACGCTAACCCATACGGGCATTCCGGCATGGTTTTGTTTGGTATACGACTCGCTCATCAGATGGGTAACATAACTTTCGAAGAAAGCAGCCACGATAAAGACCGGGATCAAACAGATCAACACTTTTGCGGCATCTTTAGCCCCCCTTCTAAAGGATACCATTCGGGAATAGGTACCCGGAAACATGATGCCATTGGCTAAAATAAACCCTGCTGTACTGGCGATCACGATGGCCGATATTTCCAGCGTGCCATGTATCCAGATCACCAGGATCGATGGCAAGCCGAGGCCTTTCGAAAAGAACATATACTGAAATACACCCAGCATCAACCCGTTACTCCACATGATGAACAAGGTTACCAGGCCCAGGGTGAAGCCTCCAATAAATGAACGAAAAGCCACACCAATATTATTGAAACCAATGCGCACGAACATGGTAAACGGGTTATCATCTTTATAAACCCCAAACGGATCGCCCTTGGCAATATTCTCTTCTGTCATATCCACATAACGATCGCCTAGAACGCCTCGAACAAACTGATCATTATGCATGGCAGAAAAAACACCGATGGCTACAAAAAAAACAAACAACAGTGTGGTGAACAGAAAAATGCGGTGATATCTTTTAAACAACAGGGGAAGTTCATATTTCCAGAAGGTAAATATTCTGCTATATTTTTCTTTTTTGTTTTGATAAATGCTTTGGTAAATGCCAGCCGCGATGCCATTGATCCAGTGGGTTACCTTACTTTTTGGATAAAATGTTTTTGAATAAGACAGGTCATCGATGAGGGTGATGAAGCGATCGGCTGTTTCATCCGGATTGTCGGCGGGCACCTGCTGATATTCTTTCCACTTTTCAGCATTTTTTTTTATGAACAGGGCTTCGCGCATTCCCAAATTTAATGATTACCGCTGTACCGGGAACATTTCGTAAAATTTAATAAATAATTTCATTCAAGCCAAGTTCTGAACCTGGCAATTTGTAAATTGTGCTCTACATGCCCATCATCCAGATAGCCACTGCTTTTAATATTGACCTGGAATTCGAGATCGCCGAATTCCATAAAAGGCTATTGGCATATATCATCGATTTCATCATGATGATCATCTATCTCTTCAGCATGAAATATCTGTTGTATACGGGCTTCCAGATAGATTTTGAACAGGATATGGGAATCGATATCCTGGTGATCTCGCTTCCCTTGCTGCTTTATTCCTTATTGACCGAATTGTGGATGAACGGACAAACCATTGGAAAAAAAATCCTGCGGATTCGTGTGATCAGTCTGGAAGGTGGTGAACCTAGTTTTGGACAATACATTTTACGCTGGATCACTAAATTCTTTGAATGGCCTTTTTTATTCGGGTATATTTTCTTTTCAAAGGATGCCTTGCTGGTTTACATCTTTATTACCGGAATATTAGGCATCAGTGTTATGATCATTATTGCCGTTACCGGAAAACATCAGCGACTTGGGGATCTGGCAGCGGGCACGGTGGTGGTGAATACCAAAACGGCTTTCACAGTAGATGATACCGTATTCATGCAGGTGAACCAGACAGATTATAAAGTGCTTTTCCCGGAGGTCATGCGGTTGAGCGACCGGGATATCAATACCATCAAATCGGTACTTACCCAGGCCGCTAAACGCAATAATTTTGAGATGTGTAACAGGGTATCGGCAAAAGTTAAAGATGTGCTGAACATTAATTCAGACATGCATACCGACCAGTTCCTTGAAAAATTACTGGAAGATTACAATTACCTCGCAACCCGTGAGTGATCCTAAGGCTTGGCTTATCGGGTGGCTACGCCAATGATACCGATCAGTATCGACAAACCGATCAATCCCACATACAGTACAGTGATGATGCCCAGTATCCTGAAATATACTTTGATATTCTGGAACGACTGGTTCAAACTCAGTTGATCTGCGGTTTGCAAGGCCTGCTTCATCTTTGTGGCAAAACGATACAGGTACAAGGAGATGAAAAAGAAAACAACGGCAATGATCAGGTAAAACACGGTAATAAATCCTGCACTCAGTGCGGCTGCACTACCCGACCTACCATATGGGTTGGTGCTGAAGCGGCTCAATAATGCACCCATAAAAAATGCGGCGAAGCAAAGAAATACGCTAAGGATGATGCCCACAATGGCAATAAACTTTGCCCACATGGCGGTTTCCTTTAAATGAGTTTGCCCCTGTTCGTCGATCTGAAGGTCGTATTTCAGTAAGTTTTGATCAGCATCCATGTGTTTAGTTTTAGTAGGTTAATGATGATAAGCGAATATGAAAAACTTTGGTGACACGACAAACAAAAGCCTCATAAATATTTTATGAGGCTTTCTGTTGATCACTTAATAAGCTCTAGCAAATAAAACCCTTTGCGTACTTGGCTTACCTGTTAATATGCATGAGCCTGATTCCTGTACATTATTCAGGGGTATGCAACGTATGGTAGCCTTGGTTTGTTCTTTGATCTTTTCTTCTGTTTCGGCCGTGCCATCCCAATGTGCAGATACAAAGCCGCCCTTTTCATCCAGCAGTTTCACAAATTCATCCCAACTATCGCAAGCTGTTGTATGTTCTGTTTGGAAAGCAACTGCCTTATCATACATCTGCTGCTGAATATCGGCGAGTAACTGGTTTACATAAGCAGCCAGCCCATCCATTGATTGACTTTTCTTCTCCTTGGTATCTCTGCGAGCCAGTTCAACCACATTATTTTCGATATCGCGTAATCCCAGGGCGATCCTTACGGGTACACCCTTCAATTCATACTCTGCAAATTTCCATCCGGGTCTGCTGTTATCATTATTGTCGTATTTCACCCGAATGCCCAATGCTTTCAATTCATTGATGATGCCCTGTGCCTTTTCGTCGATCACGGCTTTGCTTTCCTCTCCTTTATACACCGGAACGATCACCACCTGAATTGGAGCAATTTTTGGAGGCATTATTAATCCCTGGTCATCGCTATGTGCCATGATCAATGCACCGATCAGTCGGGTAGAAACTCCCCATGAAGTTGCCCACACATAATCAAGCGTATTGTTCTTATCGCTGAATTTCACATCAAAGGCCTTAGCAAAATTTTGACCAAGAAAATGCGATGTGCCTGCCTGCAATGCTTTTCCATCCTGCATCATGGCTTCAATACAATAGGTTTCTTCGGCGCCGGCAAACCGTTCATTAGGTGTTTTAATTCCTTTGATCACGGGCACAGCCATATACTCTTCTACAAAATCGGCATATACATCCAGCATACGTTCAGTCTCTTCCACAGCTTCCTGTTTGGTAGCATGTGCGGTATGGCCTTCCTGCCATAGAAATTCGGCCGTGCGCAAGAACAAGCGGGTACGCATCTCCCAGCGCACTACATTGGCCCATTGGTTGATGAGGATGGGCAGGTCGCGGTACGACTGTATCCAACCCTTATAAGTATTCCAGATGATGGCTTCACTGGTTGGCCGAATAATGAGTTCTTCTTCCAGTTTGGCATCCGGGTCTACCATCAGTTTGCCTTTATTATTAGGATCAGCTTTTAAACGGTAATGAGTAACGATGGCACATTCCTTGGCAAATCCTTCGGCATTCTTTTCCTCGGCTTCAAAAAGACTTTTGGGCACAAAAAGCGGGAAATAGGCATTTACATGCCCGGTTTCCTTGAACATTTTATCCAATTGGTCGCGCATATTTTCCCATAAGGCAAAGCCATAGGGTTTGATCACCATGCATCCCCTTACGGAGGAATGATCGGCCAGTCCGCTTTTCAATACCAGATCATTGTACCATTGCGAATAATCTTCCGCCCTTGTTGTCAGTTCTTTACTCATGTTATCAGTCCCGCCAGTTGCAGGGTAAATTTTGAAAGTTAAATAATGCCTGATCGCTGTTTTTAGCAGTATTTTAACAGCAAACTAAAGCTGTTTTTTGCCCTATGGCAAAGCATTTGTGCATAAATAAGCGTCAATCAGTACTACGCAAAAATAGTAACTTCAATTTTAAATCTTTTAATCAAACTGCCATGAACCCTAAACTTTTACTCATCGCCTTATCAGTAGCCAGTTTCAGCAGTTGTACCACTACGTACAAAAATGGTCAAACACCCGATGATGTGTATTATTCTCCGGTAAGACCAGTAGAGCGGGAACAAAATAACAAGCAAGATGATGACCAGGATGATGCAAACGACTGGTCGATCCGAATGGGCGTTCGGGATTACCGCTGGCGCAATCTGGATTGGGATAATGATTATCGCTATAACAATTACCCTTACGCCTCAAGCATATACTATAACAACCATTATTTTAATAACCACTATTATTATGGTACTCCTGTCAATTACAAGAGTTACCGTCCGGTACGCAGCACCCCACGTACTGTAAACCTGAATGCCTACCCCCGAAATACCAATAGTACCTCCAGCAATCCTAAAACCGGAGCACCCGTACGCGTATATAATAACAGCAATGGGAAGTCTGGGTTAGGCAATACCATCCGACAAATGCTCTCTGGTTCCGGCAAGTCCTCATCTAACAATAACCGGGATTATAATCCTGGAAATTCAGGCAACAGCGGAAACTCAAACAACAGCGGAAACTCGGGCAGCGGAAAAACGAGCAGCGGTAATTCTTCTTCGGGCAATAGCAATTCCGGAAGCGCCACTCGTCCTAACAGGGGCAATTAAACGCAGATTACCATTGCCTACCCAACGATCGAAAACTATTCCGGCTCGCCGAAAATAAAAAATTCACCATGCGTAAAATTTTACTCCCCATCTTATTGGTCTTCAGCATCAGCGTACAGGCACAGGCTCCAGAAGACGCACTCCGATTTTCCTTTTATCCCCAGAACGGAACTGCCAGAAACCTGGCCGTGGGCGGTGCGATGGGGTCATTGGGTGGAGATCTGAATGCGCTTTTTGTAAATCCTGCAGGACTTGGATTTTTCAAAACCAGTGAGTTCGTGTTGACCCCCGGATTTATTTTGAATAATAATAAAGCCAATTTCAGGCAAACCAATTCGGCCAATAAATCAAATGCTTTTAGTTATGGTACCAGTGGATGGGTATTTGGTGCCGCCGATGCATACCATCCAAAGAGCAGCAGCGCATTCAGTATTGGGATTACACAAACAGCCAATTTTAATAATGAAGTGAAGTATCGCGGACTCAACAATTTCAGTTCATTCAGTGAGCAGTATGCGGAGGAATTTGCAAAAAGCGGACTGACCATAGAACAAGCACTCAGTTTTCAAACACCCTATCCCTACTCTACTGCCCCTGCCCTGATGAGCTACCTCATTGATACCGTAAAAATAAACGGCGTATACAAGATAATGGCAGCCCCTGAGTTTATCCTCAATGCCGGCGGAGCCATTCAACAAGAATTTAGTCAGACCAGTTCCGGCGGCATCAACGAACTGGCCTTGGGTTTTGCTCATAACAAAGATGACCGATGGTTCATTGGCGGAAGCATCGGTATTCCCATCATTCAATTTCACAGCATTACCAATGTAACCGAATCTGATACATCTTCCAATGCCAATAACCATTTCAGCAGGTTTGATTATATGGATGACCTCAGCACACATGGTTGGGGCCTCAACGGAAAATTTGGGGTTATTTATCGGCCAAAGGAATATATCCGGCTCGGATTATCTATTCAAACGCCCAGCTTCATGTTCCTAACGGATAAACGAACCACCCGTTTCAATACTCAACTGGAAAATCCTGTGGGCTATTTTACCGCCAATTCAACCACCTTCACCAACGACCAGCCGGGCGAAAGCAAATATCATCAAAATACCCCCTTCAAAGCGATCATCAGCGGCTCTTATGTGTTCAGAGAATTATCGAATGTAAAAAAACAAAGGGCCTTCCTCACAGCCGATATCGAATATGTAAATCATAAAGGATCGCGTTTCAAAAGCAATAACAAGGGCGCAACAGCCGATGAAAAATCGTACTATACTTCATTGAATCAGGTGGTGAGCATCGACTATAAAGGCAGTTTTAATTTCAGGGTAGGTGGAGAATTGAAGTTCAATACGATCATGGGCCGACTGGGATTTGCTTATTATAGCAACCCCTACCAGGATGCCGCACTGAAGGCCAGCAGAATGTTACTAAGTGGAGGACTGGGTTATAGAAACAAAGGATTCTTCATCGACCTTACTTATGTACACTGCATCAGCAAAGATGTACAGTTCCCTTACCGGCTCGAAGACCGTGCCAATACTTATGCATCCCTTGATCAAAAAAGAGGAAATGTGATGGCTACAGTGGGTATTAAATTTTAAAAAAACTAAGCCAGTTTAGTTTTCAATATCTCCATAACCGCATTGAGTTCGGGTACACACCATTGTATGCCTTCTTCCTTGCTGAACCAGGTCATCTGACGCTTGGCATATTGGCGGGTATTGATCTTGATGACCTCCACAGCATCGGCCAGTGGAAGGTCGCCGGCAAGATGCCCAAACAATTCGCGGTAACCCACCGTTTGCAGGGCATTCAATTTTTTAAAAGACTGCAGTTGTTTTACTTCATCGAGCAATCCATCCTTCATCATTTGGTCTACCCGCCTGTTGATCCGCGTGTACAATTGTTCTCTCGGTAATTCTACCCCGATCTTGATGATGTTGAATGCGCGTTGCTTTTTTGGCTGGGTATAAAATTCAATGACCGATCTGCCTGTTGATAATTTTACTTCGAGAGCCCGCATCAAACGCTGTGGATTTTTTGTTTCACCCTGTTCAAAAAATATCGGGTCCTGTTGCTTTACCGTTTCCTGCAACCATTCCAATCCCTCCCACTCATAATCGGCTTTGATCTTTTCCCGGATGGCCGGATCGATCTCTGGCAACTCGTCGATGCCATGACAAAATGTTTTCACATACAGGCCCGTACCTCCTACTAAGATGGCGATATCATTTTTTTTGAAAATAGCATCTGCTTTTTTCAGTGCATATTGTTCAAATACGGCAGCATTAACTTCTTGTTGAATGGAGTGTGAATTTATAAAATGGTGTGTCACTGCCTTTAATTCTTCAGCAGATGGTTTTGCTACACCAATATTCAGTTCTTTAAAACACTGACGGCTATCCGCAGAAATGATCTCGGTGTTGAAATGTTGTGCCAGTTGAATGGCCAGGGCAGTTTTACCAACAGCTGTGGGGCCTACTATGGCGATGCAAGTTTTATTCACGGAAGATGGGAGTTTGTAAAGAACTCTTAAAAAAAATATTGTTTAGGAAATACGCTTAATCAGAAACCGTCATTCTCTTCATTGCCTGTTGTTTCTTCTTCTTCATCTCCAGTTGAGGCTTCCTCTTCACCTTCTTCACTGAAACCTTCAGCAAGTGCAGAAGGCTGCAGATCATATTTTTCTTCCATCTCGGCAAGGCGACTATCGATCAGTCCCTTAGTACCATATTGCGATGGAGCAATTCCTTCAACACGTATACAAACCGGATAGGTCAGCTTTTTATTTTCTTCCTTATCCACATTGATCAGTTCCACCATAAAATGCCAGACCTTATTGAAATCATACTCGTAAATGAATTTCTGATTGGGATTGCTGATCTCAGTGCCCATGGCAGTATCTTCCATCAGCAATGGTTCGGCCTTATAAACCTTATCATATTTTTCAAGGGATATTTCGCGGCCCCTTAACCAGCTGTCGTTGCTCCGGTAAAAAGTGGCTTTATGCTTATTGTCGAACTCATAACTCTTCAAGATGCAATCATGCAGGTCTTTGAAGGTCTGCGTATGCCGGATGGCAATATCGCGGTACACACTATCATCGTCTTCCCAATATATTCTAAATCGTAAGATGGCCATAACACAAAATTAAGCATTAAACTTTGACAAAAATCGGATCATATTACAGTACCTGCACAAGGCCTTGTTCCTTTGCCTTTTCCAGCATGAATGCATGGGCGGCTTCATAGTTGTTGGGGATCAGTCCGTCGAGGATGGCCTCCCGGATCGCATTTTTTATATCGCCTACTGTACGGCAGGGATCCAATGCAAAGGTTTGCATGATGAGTTCTCCGGAAATGGGCGGTTGCCAGTTGCGCAAATGATCTTTTTCTTCCACAGCAGCACAACGCTGACGCACCATTTCAAAATTTTCCAAAAAACGTTTAACCTTCTGTTTATTTTTTGAAGTAATGTCGGCTGAGCAAAGGGTCATCAACGCATCGAAATCCTCTCCGGCATCGAAGAGTAATCTTCGTATAGCACTATCCGTTATGTTCTCTTTGGTTACGCTGATCGGGCGCAAATGCAGTTCAACCAGCTTTTGCACGAATCTCATTTTCTCATGCTGGGGCAATTTCAATTTGGCAAAGAGTTTGGGCACCATCCTGGCGCCTACCACTTCATGCCCATGAAAGGTCCAGCCATGCCCTTCTTCAAATTTTTTGGTGAGGGGTTTGGCTATATCGTGCATCACCGCAGCCCAGCGCAACCACAGGTCATCACTGACTGCTGCCACATTGTCGACCACCTGCAGGGTATGGTAAAAATTATCTTTATGCCCCTGCCCGTCGATATATTCGGCCCCGGCCAGGTCAACCATTTGCGGAAAGATCAGTTTCAGTAATCCGCTTTTATACAGCAGATCGAAACCCACAGAAGGCTTTTTACAAAGCAAGATCTTATTCAACTCATCGGCGATCCGTTCTCCGCTAACAATGCTGATGCGGTTTGCATTTTCAACAATGGCTGCAAAAGTAGTTTCTGAAATGCTAAATCCCAGTTGAGCCGAAAACCGGATGGCACGCATCATCCTCAGCGGGTCATCAATAAATGTTTGCGCAGGGGCCAATGGGGTTTGTATCAATTTAAGCGACAGGTCCTGTAATCCATTGAACGGATCTACCAGATTACCATAATCACCGGCATTTAAACTGATGGCCATGGCATTGATGGTAAAATCGCGGCGCAGCTGATCATCTTCCAGGCTGCCTGTTTCCACTGCGGGCTTCCTGCTTTCCGGGTGATAACTTTCTTTTCGGGCGCCTACAAATTCGATCTCCAGATCGCCCACTTTGATCTGGGCTGTACCAAAATTCTTAAAAAAATTCACTTCGGGTTTAGGATTGAATTTTTCAGCCACAGCGGCGGCTAATTCAATGCCACTACCCACACATACGATATCTATATCCTTGGTCTCGCGGCCCAGGATCCGGTCGCGCACAAACCCGCCTACCAGGTAACAGGGCATACCCAGCGATTCAGCAGCAGCAGCGATCCATCCTAAGATCTGTAATTCTTTCTCCGAACAATTGATATACATACGGTGCAAATTTAATGAATCAAAAACGGATAGCCGATTTTGAGGCCGGGATCATGATTATTGTATGATATGCGCCAACAGTGGCATCAATATTGCCCATATAGTAGTTCACTGAAAAACACAGGAATAATGCTGTATTATTGACATTTTGACTATATATTGAGATTATTATGGATACAAAGTTTTTTTTACAGGGACATGAAGATGAAATGGAGTTCATGCCCATCATTCCTTTGAATGAAGATGATGCCGGAAATGCCGATGAACAGGACTTCCCTGCTGAATTACCCATCCTCCCACTTAGAAATACCGTACTGTTTCCGGGGGTAGTGATACCCATTACCGTAGGCCGCGATAAGAGCATAAAAGCGGTTAATGATGCGTATAAGTCTGACAAATTGATCGGCGTTGTGGCACAAAAAGACAGTAATGTAGAAGAACCCACCATCAGCGACCTGGAAGATATTGGCACGATCGCCAAAATTGCCAAACTCATTAAAATGCCTGATGGAGGAACCACCATCATCATTCAGGGACGCAAGCGTTGTAAGATCGAAGAGGTTACCACCGATGATCCTTATTTCAAAGCCAAGATATCGGTGTTGACTGATGAGGTATTGAAAGATGATCCCGACTTCAATGCCATGGTAAGTAGCATTAAAGACCTGGCCGAACAGATCGTTACCCTTTCGCCTAACCTTCCCAGTGAGGCCGCCATTATTTTGAAGAGCATTGAAAATCCTTCCTTCCTCATTCATTTTGTGAGCAGCAACCTGAATTGCGATATCAAAGACAAGCAACGGATGCTCGAGATCAGCAATATCAAGGCCAGGGCCGAACTGCTGATGAACCTGATGCAAACAGAATTGCAGTATGCCGAACTGAAAAATAAAGTGACCAATAAAACCAGGGCCGAACTGGATAAACAACAGAAAGATTATTTTCTGCAACAACAAATGAAAGCCATCAAGGATGAACTTGGCGGTGAAAATGTAGCAGAGGTAAAAGAAATGCAGAAAAAAGCAGAAGGCAAAAAATGGCCCGATGCTGCAAAAGAAATGTTTCACAAAGGGGTAGAGAAACTGGAACGCATGCATCCTTCCACTCCTGATTATTCGGTGATCTACAACCACCTTGATCTGATGCTCGACCTGCCATGGAATGATTATACAGAAGATTCATACGACCTAAAAAAAGCAAAGAAGATACTCGACCACGATCATTATGGCATGCAAAAGATCAAGGAAAGGATACTGGAATATTTGGCAGTACTGAAACTAAAAGGAGATATGAAATCTCCCATCCTTTGTTTTCTGGGCCCTCCCGGTATTGGTAAAACCAGTCTGGGAAAAAGCATTGCCGCTGCCATCAACAGAAAATATGTGCGCGTGAGTTTGGGTGGATTACATGATGAAAGTGAAATTCGCGGTCACCGCAAAACCTATATCGGCGCCATGCCCGGCCGTATCCTGCAATCGATCCGAAAAGTAAAATCGAGCAACCCGGTGATGATACTTGATGAAATTGATAAAGTGGGGAGCGACCATCGCACCGATCCTTCCTCTGCGCTATTGGAAGTACTTGATCCGGAACAGAACAATTCATTCTACGACAATTATCTTGAACTGGAATACGACCTCAGCAAGGTTTTATTTATTGCCACGGCAAATAATATCAGCAATATTCTACCGGCACTGCGCGACAGGCTCGAGATCATCGACCTGAGCGGATATGCCGTGGAAGAAAAAATTGAGATCGCAAAACAGCACCTGCTCCCCAAACAAAAAGAGATGCATGGATTAACCGGTGCAGCTGTGATCAACAAGGCAGGATTTAAGATCAGCGATACCGTGTTGGAAAAAGTGATCCAGGATTATACACGCGAAAGTGGTGTGCGCGAACTAGACAGGCAACTGGCCAGTCTCATGCGCAACCAGGCCAAAGAACTGGTGGTGAAAGGAAAATTAAAAGCCACGCTCACCAATAAAGATGTGGAAAGGATCCTGGGCAAACCGCGATACAGCAATGATCTTTATAAAATGGCGAATATGCCGGGTGTGGCGGTAGGACTGGCCTGGACCTATGTAGGTGGCGATATCCTGTTCATTGAAACCCAGTTGAGTGATGGAAAAGGAGAATTAAAACTCACCGGCAACCTGGGGAATGTGATGAAAGAAAGTGCCAGTACAGCGCTCACATATCTGGAGGCCAATTGCAGAAAATCTGATATTGCTCCCGAACTGTTCAATAAAAAAGATATTCATATTCATGTTCCCGAAGGAGCTGTACCCAAGGACGGACCCAGTGCAGGCATCACCATGTTGTCGGCATTGGCCAGTGCATTTACCGGCAGGAAGATCAAGCCATATCTGGCCATGACCGGTGAGATCACATTACGCGGACAGGTGTTACCGGTAGGTGGTATCAAGGAAAAAGTATTGGCGGCAAAACGGGCAGGGTTAAAAGAGATCATCATGTGCTGGCAAAATGAAAAAGATGTGGAAGAGATCAACCAGCAATATATCAAAGGCATAAAATTCCATTATATAAAAACCATGCAACAAGTATTGGATATTGCCCTAAGTTAAAGGCAACAACATTAAACCTTAAACATTTAAACTTTAAACTAACCCAGTATTAACAGATTTTTTACAACCCCCCAAGCAACGACGAGGGCATAATGCCAGTCATAGTTACAGTTAGATAGGTCAACTGTCCATGTTGATTGTTTTAAGAATTAAAGTACCCCGTTCTGTTTTTACAGGAGGGGGTTTTTTATTGTAGCGCTTCCCGGTCCTTTCTTTTTTCGAGCCAGTCCTTTTCTTTTTCGGTAGTAAATGCCTGCATCAGCGCAATGCTAAATAATGCAAATACATTACCCGACAAGAAAAAGATATTATAACAAAGAAAACCGGTAACATCACCCTGGGCTTTGTGTAAATAGGATACCAGATCCATGATGAGAAAGACCACAGCGATTGAAAATCCGATGATGAATAACGGATAAGAGATCATGCGTACGGTAGCAGAAGTATGTTTACGGGTACGCGTAAAGAATATATAATAAGCCGTGGTAAATACTGCTGATGGAACTGAAATGATCATCAGTTCAAACAACAGGTCCACCGGCCCGGAAGAAACCATTTTGGAAAAACCATACAGGGTAGCGATCACCAACGCCAACAGCACAGGCACAGCAAGAAAGAACAAGAAAATGAGCGTATACAGTTTGCTGTATTTGATAAACCTGTCGTCCATGATTATTTAATTAAGCCAGCTCATCAATAATGCCTGGCATTATTTGAAATAGCTCAAATTTGTTTTAGGCGTTAACGTGAGTAATGTTTCGTAGATCAGTTTGATGGTATTCTCTATATCATCTTTGTGCAGCATTTCTACTGTTGTATGCATATAACGCAAGGGTATTGAGATGAGTACCGACGGGCAACCATCATTGGCATAGGCAAATGAATCAGTATCGGTTCCGGTACTACGGCTCACGGCGTGCAATTGCAGCGGGATCTTTTTCTTGGCGGCCACTTGCTGCACCACATCAAGCAATTTATTATGCACGGCCGGTCCGAAAGTAAGTGAAGGTCCTTTGCCACAAACCGTTTCTCCCTGAATGATCTTGCTGATCATGGGGGTAGAGGTATCGTGTGTTACATCGGTAATAATGGCGATATCGGGTTTGATCCTGCGGGCGATCATTTCGGCACCCCGCAATCCGATCTCTTCCTGAACGGCATTAACGATATACAAACCAAAGGGTAATTTCTTTTTATTGGCTTTTAGCAAACGGGCTACTTCGGCGATCATAAAACCTCCTACCCTGTTGTCGAAGGCCCTGCCGATCAAATGACCATACGCTAAGGTTTCATATCCTTCTTCATAGGTAGCCACGGCACCGATATGAATACCCAATGCTTCCACTTCCTTCTTATTGCGTGCTCCACAATCCAGGAAAAGGTTATCTACCTTCGGTTGTGGTTCCTTTGCATCTGCATTGTTCATACGGGTATGGATCGCGGGCCATCCGAAAACAGCTTTCACCGGGCCTTTTTTTCCATGGATCCAAACCCTCATGGAAGGGGCTATCTGGTGATCAACGCCCCCATTCCTTTTCAGGTAGATGAATCCTTCGGGAGAGATATAATTCACGAACCAGCTGATCTCATCCGCATGGGCTTCGATCACTACTTTAAATGGAGCATCTGGATTGATCACGCCAACGGCAGTTCCGTATGGATCGGTGAAATAGCTATCCACTAATGGTTTCAGGTATTCCAGCCAGATCTTCTGACCACTGCTTTCAAAGCCTGTGGGAGAAGGGTTGTTGATATATTTTTTTAAAAAATCGTATGAAGTTTCCGGTAAGAATGCCGGGGAACGCTTTGCTTTTGCCATAATGCTTATTTAAAACGCAAAATTAACTAAATACCGGCGATGTAAGTGGCGAGTGCAGAAAATAACATGAGTCCGTCAACAAAAAAATAATAAAACAGGTAGCCCTGTTTCTTCTTTGAATACAGATAAGTGACCAACAGGGCAATACAGGAGATCTGCAGGGCCAGGGACTGGGCTATACTGATCCCAAATTGAAGAAAAATAAAATTGATGGTGAACAGCAAGGCGAAAATGCCATACACGAGAAAGTTTACCGTTGTGGCGCTAAGGTCGGTACTCAAACTGCGCATACCCCTGATCTTATCAACAGCCGAGTCGCGGTTATCAAATATGATACAAAGGATCAGCATGAATAAAAACCGGCGGATGTTCAATAATATTTCTTCATGCGAAAGTTCAGCAACCGATTGCTGCATTGGGATAAATGCCGTTACGTAGGTCCAGGTAAATGCCAGCAGCAAGGTTTTTAATACCCCTGCCTTGCGGGTAAAGGCCAGGATCGGGAAAGGCAATAACGGTAATGCATACAGCACCGTTAGCAACATTGCGGTAATGATGATGGAACTTTTTACCGGCAATCCTTTCAGAAAAAATAGCAGTCCTATGCCCGATAGAAAAAATATCACGATTCCTGTTTTCTCTTTCTGAATAAAACGGGGCCATGAACCCGTAATATTGAAAGCATACTTGCTCAGGAGCCAGTAAAAATTATAACTGCAAAGGGTGGCAAAAAAAGTAAATCCGTAGATCCGGTAATTGGGTTCCAATTGCAAAAGCTCATTGGTTTGAAATACCAAGGCAATAGCACAGCATGCAACAAAAAGGGAATGCGATAAGATGAAATGCAGCCATTTCATTAATGGAATACAAAAAATACAGGCTCCGTGGTTTTGATCACATTGCTCTTATTTTTGGCGAAATCTTTTACATAAATCTCGTAGAGCAGGGTATCCGTTTTAGGCGTTGGGCGGGTACTTGTTTGAAATAAAGTATAGGGGATCACTTCCACATCACATTGAAAATTTTTGCCTGTAGCACCGGCCAACAAAGGGAATTTGAATGAATCGTTTGTATTGGCCAATAAATTCTTGACATAAATATAAGCGGTATCCAACCCATCATTGAATCCTATATCTCCTTCTGCATCGGTAATATGAAAAGTGATCACAGGCAGGGTCTGTCCGGTGATGGGCAGGTTACCCGAAAGCGTATTGGGCTTCACAGACACGAATTTGATCTGCGGAGCAGTAGTATATTTGTCTTTGTTGCAGCTACTCAAAACAAAAAGAATGAGGGCCATTAAAAAACTGTATCGCATCTTTGTGAATTATGTTAGTCAAAAGTAAGATTTCAAATTGATAGAACCTGTTAAAAATACTGACCTCGAAAAAAGGATTTTTGCTGCTTCGCCCTACGATTTCAGTGCGCTGGCGCTTGAAATATTTCATTTTCAGTATGTCCATAATGCCGTTTACCGGAAATACTGTTCGGCCATGCAGGTGGATCCTGAGCAAGTAATATCCATAGAAAAGATCCCCTTTCTGCCCATCTCGTTGTTTAAAACGCATGATATTGTCAGCACTGAGTTTGAGCCCGAAGCCATATTTGAAAGCAGTGGCACCACGGCTCAAATTCCCAGCAGGCATTTGGTGAAAGACCTGAACCTGTACCGCAAAAGTTTTACAAATTGCTTTGAGCATTTTTATGGACCCGCTGCTCAAAAATGTATCCTGGCCCTATTGCCTGCTTATCTGGAAAGAAAGAACTCATCCTTGGTGCTGATGGCAGATGCGTTGATCCAACAATCGAAACAACCCCAGAGTGGATTTTATTTATACGACCATGAAAAACTGCACCGCAGCATTTTGCACAATGAATTGCTGAAGATACCCACCCTGCTGATCGGGGTCACTTATGCCCTGCTCGATTTTGCAGAACAGTTCCCGATGCAACTACGCCATACCATCGTAATGGAAACCGGAGGCATGAAGGGAAGGCGTGAAGAAATGACCAGGCAGGAAGTGCACCATATCCTGCAGCAACAACTGGGCTTATCGCTGATACATTCAGAATATGGCATGACGGAACTTCTATCACAGGCTTATTCTAAAGGCGATGGCATATTCCATACTGCCCCATGGATGCAGGTACTCATCAGAGCATTGGATGACCCTTTATATATGACTGCCGCAGATAAATTGCCGGATGACCATATCAATGGGGCAATTAATATTATTGACCTGGCCAACTTATACAGTTGCAGCTTTATTGCCACCGATGATATGGGAAAACTGAATAAAAATGGTAGTTTTGAAGTACTGGGCCGCGCAGATAACAGTGATGTACGAGGCTGTAGCCTGATGGTTTTATAATCAATCATTTATCAACATATTCACATTTTTATGCGACTTACCCATTTTTCATTTTTTTGATGAATTTATTTAAAACTGATTCCTTATCTTTGCACTCCAAAATTTAAAAATGTTGATTTGGTAGCTCAGTTGGTAGAGCAATACACTTTTAATGTATGGGCCCTGGGTTCGAGTCCCAGCCAGATCACAAAAACCTTTCCACTAAACCGGGAAGGTTTTTTGTTTTATGCCTTGTGTTTATATCATTTATTCCGAGAAACTAAACAAATTCTATGTTGGGGCCTGTACCGACATAGAAAGGAGGCTCTATGAGCATAATATAGGCCACTCTAAGTTTACTGCAACAGGCACCCCATGGGTTCTCAAGTATAAAGAAGAGTTCCCCTCTTTGCAGGAAGCAAAAAAAAGGGAGACATACATTAAAAAACAAAAATCAAGGATCTTCATTCAAAACCTAATAAATGCTCAACGGTAGAGCATCCCGATTTTAATCGGGAGGGCCCTGGGTTCGAGTCCCAGCCAGATCACAAAAACCTTTCCTCTAAACCGGGAAGGTTTTTTGTTTTATGCCCTCTGTCAAGTGTCAGCCAGAACAGCATCCCTTTATTTTATCCTAATTGACTTCCTCCCGAAAATCCATCCTATTTTTGCATATAATTTCTGCGTATGAACAATTATTTCCAAGACAAGGTTGTTGTAGTAACCGGTGGCAGTGATGGCATCGGGCGCGCACTGATCGATATGCTGCTGCCTCTGGGGGCCAAGATCGCCACTTGCGGACGCAACCAGGATAAACTGTACGACCTGCAGGTTCGCCATTCAGGCAAACCCCTGCATACCGTTGTAGCAGATGTAAGCAACTACAATGACTGCCAAAACTTAATTGAATCCACCCTACAGGTATACGGTGGCATCGATATCCTCATCAACAATGCAGGTATCTCCATGCGGGCACTGATGAAGGATACAGAAGTAGAGGTGATAGAAAAGCTCATGAATACCAATTTTTTCGGGATGGTATACTGTACCAAACTGGCCCTTAATTCCATCATCGAAAGAAAAGGAACCATCGTAGGGGTATCTTCTATTGCAGGTTTCCGCGGCCTTCCGGGCCGAACAGGTTATTCGGCCAGTAAGTTCGCCATGAACGGATTCCTGGAGGCCCTCCGCACCGAAATGATCGACAGTGGGGTAAATGTGATGTGGGTTTGTCCGGGTTTCACCAGTTCCAATATCCGCAATGCCGCCCTCAACAACCGCGGACAATCGCAGGGCGAAAGTCCGATGGATGAAGGAAAAATGATGACGGCCGAAGACTGTGCCAAACATATCCTGCGTGCCATCGAAAAAAGGAAAAGAACACTGGTACTTACGTTTACCGGTAAACGCACCGTGTTCATGAATAAGTTTTTCCCCCGCTGGGCCGATAAACTGGTGAAGAACTTCTTCTTTAAGAACGGGGAACTGGTTCGATGACATGCTGCATCGTATTATTTATTTTAAATTAAGTACATTTATTCGTGCCACTGCTAACTTTTACATCTGATATTGGCCAGCAGGATTTCCTGGTGGGTGCTGTAAAAGGCAGGCTATTGCAAAACAATAGCGATTTCCAGATCATCGACATCAGCCACCAACTTTCACCATTCAACTACCCGCAGGCAGCCTATGTTTGCCGAAATGCCATGGCCAATTTTCCGGAAGGCAGCTTTCACCTGGTGATGGTGAATTTATTTGATGAAAAACCCGATCACCTGCTACTGGCAAAACATAACGGACATTATATCGGCTGTGCCGACAACGGATTGCTCACCATGATCCTGGAAGAATTACCACAACAGGTTGTGGCCTTATCAATGAATAAACCCCAGCAAAAGAATACCATCTATTGCACTTCCGTATTTGCCGATGCCTTTTCGGCCATCAGCCAGGGAAAAAAACTGGAAGAGATTGGCGATGCCAATGTATCCATCCGTGTGAAGAACCCGCTAAGACCCATGCTGGGAAATAACTGGATCGAAGGCCAGATCATCTTTATCGATAATTTCGAGAATGTAATCGCCAATATCACCCGTGAAGAATTTGAAGAACAACGAAAAGGGAGAAGCTTTAAGATCGTATTCAAAAGGGATGAGGTCATTGAAAAGATCAGCGAAACCTATGCCGATGTTTCTGAAGGCGAAAAACTGGCCCTGTTCAATTCCGCAGGATACCTGGAAATTGCGATCAATAAGGGCAATGCTGCGGGCCTGTTCGGACTGCAAGGCTTCTCCGAAAAACAATTGCAGGAAAGCCAATACCGGACCAACCGGCTGTTTTACCAAACCGTGAAAGTGTATTTCGAATAACCGGTATCTGATTTTTCCCTAACTTAACAGTTCCTTGGCCTTTTTAAAGCACATATCATCTGAGCAATCGTCTGACAAAGAACTCATTGCAGCATTTAAGCAAACTAAAGATATCAACTACCTGAGCAGCCTTTACCAGCGGTATATGGACCTGGTTTTTGGTGTTTGCCTCAAGTATTTCAAGGAACCGGAAAGGAGTAAGGATGCGGTGATGGACATTTTTACTGAGCTGCATACCAAACTTTTACAGCATGAGGTCGACAATTTTAAGGGCTGGCTCCATGTTTTGGCCCGGAATTACTGCCTAATGCAACTGAGAAGTCCAAGGAACCTTAAAACCACAGAATTGAACCCCGGTTTTATGCATTCCGAGCAAAATACGCATCTGAATGGCGAGGCCTTTGAAAAAGAGGAACATTTAAACCAATTGGCTCAGTGCATGGAAGGTTTGCCGGAAGAACAAAAACAGACCGTAGAACTATTTTACTTGCAGCAAAAATGCTACAACGAAATAGCCAGTATCACGGGTTTTGAATGGAATAAAGTAAGAAGCTATATCCAAAATGGGAAAAGGAACCTGAAATTATGTATGGAAGAAAAACAAATTAATTTTGATTAAGAAACAGTGAGTGAAAACAATCACCATATGAATTATTCTGCAAACGATATTGATGCCTACCTGAAGGGCCGATTATCGCCAGCACAGATGCATGCCATGGAAAAAGCAGCACTTGATGACCCCTTCCTTGCAGAGGCGATGGAGGGTTATGCAGGTATGCAGGATGTAGATTGGAAAACTGCTTTAGAGAAAGCACGAATAGCGGTACAGGAAAAGAATAACGAGGCTAAGATCATTCCGTTTAACCAAACGAGATTTCGTTGGCTAAAAACTGCAGCCGCTATCCTGGTGATTGGCACTGGCACCGCCCTCACCTACTACCTCACCCGCGAAAAAAGCAGTACCATTGCTCCGCAAGAAATTGCCCAACAAATTCCGGCAAATAAAACCCCTGATTCGATCGACCCCTCCACCATTAAACTCAATGTTCCTCGTCCACTGAAAACAAATGATTCCGGGAATGGATTGGTTACTATCACGCCCAGCAAAGGATTGAATGGTTCGGTTAAACCCACCCAAATCAACTCAAACGTTTATACCATAACTACCCAAAACGGGGCCTCAGCTACTGCAACTACAAATGAATCGACATTTAAACAAGATGTTGCTGCAAATAAGCCTGTACCGCCCGCCAGCAATACGATAACGCCGGTGGTTACCGTTCCTTTTCCCCTGGCGGCAGAAAGCAAACAAATAGCGGTAAATGAGGCTGAACAAGTTAAAAAAACAACAGCCTACCGGGCAATGGGAAACAATAAAACGGTTACGGCTAACCGATATTTCGGCGCCAAGGTGCTGGGCCCGGATAATTCACCATTGCCCTTTGCGAATGTGAATGTGAAGAATGAAAATTTCGGCACCTATGCTGATGCCTCTGGAAATTTCAGATTGGTTTCAGCCGATACGGTGATCACTGTTGAGGTGAAGTCGGTAGGATATGAATCCAGAACCTTCAACCTCCGCAGCAATACCCCGGTGAATACGATCGTATTGAAAGAAGATGCCGCATTGGTAAAGACCACCACCATGCCCATGAACCCAAAGATGGGCGAGTCCGCAAACAGAACCTATTCTCCCCGCATACGCATGCTAAAGGATTCTGTGTACAATGTAGAGCCAGCCGATGGATGGGATAAATACAATACGTATATCGCCAATAACCTCGACCTGCCTGAAATGATCCTCGACAAAGAAGCCCATGGCGAAATGCTGATCAGTTTCGATGTAAAACCCAATGG